>NZ_JBHURV010000014.1:0-192640 GCF_042673865.1 Streptomyces sp. NPDC056987 | reverse complement strand
CAAGCACCGTGCACGCGAGCACCCCGTCGGAAAACAGGACAGACCGAACCTCGCGGCAGTCATCACAAGCAGCAAAGCTGCATAAACTCCAAGCTTAGGGCGTCCGCCTGTACCAGGTTCGCATCGACGCCGAGGGCGGCCACCGTGGCGAGGTAGGCGTCGCGCAGCCGCTGGTGCCAGTAGCCCAGGTAGCGGCCGATCTCTCATCTCACCCAGGCTGCCAGCGGGCGCACCTCGTAGCCCCGTTCCACCGCGTACGCCACGGTGGGACGCTCCCGAAACCTGGCCGCCGCCTCTCGTAGCCCGACTTTACTTCACCTCGATCGCCCGCATCAGGAGCGGAAACGCCTTCTGGATCTCACGCGCCCAATAGGGCCACGTGTGTGAACCGTTGTAGGTCTCGAAGGTCACGTCGAGACCAAGGCGGTTGGCTCGCTTGACGAATTCCTGGTTCTGCAGCAATTGGGCGGCTTCGAACTGCACGGAGACGTCGGAAGGATCGGTTTCAGATGGATCCAATGGTCCGATTCGCCCATTACCGCAGGACACGAACAACTCCGTGCCACGCAGGTCTTTAACGAGATCTGCCGGGTTGTGCGCCGCCCACACGGCGCGCTGCGCCGCCGGATCACCGAAGAGGTCGAGCGCGTCGTACCCGTTCGGCGCGATATGTGTCCGCAAGAGCCACGTCGCGTACGGATCGGAGGAGACGGGCTCGGTGGTCGGGTGGAGCGTGTCCAGCGTGCCGCTGAAGGACGCTGCCGCGCGGAAGAGACCGGGATGGCGCGCCGCGTAGGACATCGCGCCGAAGCCTCCCATCGACAGCCCCGCAATCGCGCGCCGGTCAGCGACGCGGAGCCCCCGCGTGAGGATCTGCGAGAGCTCTACCAGGTGGAACGTCTCCCAGCCCGGCTTGTTCCCGGTACCGCGGGCCCACCAGTCCGTGTAGAAGCCGAGCGCTCCGCCATCCGGCATGACGACCAGTACGTCGCGCTTACGGGCGAGACGCGCGATGTCGCCGTGCCGCGTCCAGTCCACGTAGTTGCCGTAGCCGCCGTGGAGAAGGTAGAGGACTGGCCATGAGGCGCTGGGCTGCGAGCCGAACCGGTTCGGAAGGATGATGCGCACCGACGCGGTGTGGCCGAGCGCCACCGAGTCGATCGTGATGTCCATCGTGCGCGGGTCGAGGAAGCTCTGCGCGATCACACTCGCGCCATTGTCGGCCTGGACTCCGGTGAGGTGCGGTTTTCGCGCATCCCGGCCGCGTGCCATGGCAACGCCCTGCGGCATCGTCGCAACGACTCCGGCCGTCGACGCGACCCCCAAGAAACGCCTCCGATTGACCGTCGTCATTGACCTCTCCTCAAGCGAAGGGAATCGCCACTCCGTCGCGTGCCGCAGCGACGAAAATTGAAGTGAATTCAATTAATTCAGGACTGTATAAGCCCTGTTTCATGCATGTCAAGAGTCGGTTGCCTGCTCGACCAGTCCAGGCCACGCGGTCGGGGCGACCAAAAGACGGACGCAGCCTCCGCCGTGGTGAGCATGACCGGCTTGGCCGCCAAGTCGTCCTGGAAATCCGCGACGCCCAGGATGAGCGGACGACGGAACGAAGGGCCGCCTTGAAGCCCCGTCACGGAGCGTGAGTCCAGCAGGTTGACACCGGCCGCCTGGATCCGGGCCAGGACGCCGTCCGCGCCATCCCAAGGATTGGGCATGTCGGCGGCGCCGGGCGGCCTTGTCCCCTTACAGCTCGATCATGAAGGTCTTGCTCGTCGTCCGGCCGTTGAGCCGTGGCTCTGCCGCGATTTCCGCAATCCCGTCTTCCTGATCTTCAGCTGGCGAACAGTACGCGAGGTGAGGCCGACCATGACAGCGTCCCAGTCCTTGCCGAGCCCGGCGGTGAATCCTCGCAGATCAGGACGGCGCCTCTGTTCGGCGCCGTGGGCCCATCGCACAAGTTTCTCCTGACCCTGGTGGTGGACAAGGACCTCTGCGAAACACGCGACGAGCTGACAGGCGGCGCCCAAGTCGCGGCTACGGTCACGGAGTTCCTTGAGGACGACGCTGCCGGGTTCGGGCCGGTTGTCGGAGTGAGCGAGGATCAGGGTGATCACCTCACGGGCTTTGGGGACGGGCAAGACGGGTGGAGGGCCTTGTGGTCTTTCCTGGAGCCGCGAGAGGAAGTGGCGGACGGTCAGTCCAAGGTCGGCGAATTCGCGGGGAAGGCGGCTGGTGCTCGTGCAGCCCTCGGTGCAGCGGGCGGCAAGGCAGACAACAGACCGTCGAGACCGCTTCACCGGCCGGTGGAGCTGGAGCCGACCAGCTCGCCCGCTGTGACCGCGCGTACGTTCTTGCGGACGATCGTCGCGTCGAGACGAAGTTCAGCAACGATGCCGCCGATGCCCATGTGCTTATTGATCAACACGTGGACTGCGGCGTGACGTTCGCGGACATGCTGGGCTCGTATGCCCTCGGGTTTCTCCGGCCGGGGGTGGGGTCCATTGCAGGCGAAGCCGGGCGACGAGCCGCTCGGTGGCGTCGTCGAGGACCCGCACCTGGCCGACTTCCGGGTCGGGCAGGACCCCGAAGAGCCGCGGCATTGCGTCCTTGCCGATCGCCGCGCCGCACGAGGCGTGCCGTACGCGCTGCGCGCTGAGATGGTCTCGCCGCTGGAGGCGGCGGCCCGCGACGTGCGAGTCCTGGGCGTCGGCGTGGTGGACACCGGACGGTTCCGGCCGCGCGGATGGCGGGGTTGGCACAGCATGGGCCGACCTCGAAGGCGCCGAAGCTGAGGCGGCTGGAGGTCACCCTGCAGACCGCGATACCGCTGGCGACCGCGCACGAGATCGTAGAGACGGTACGCACCTTCACCGTCCCAGCTCTTGTCAGCCCAGGGCAGGCAACGGTATTAGAGATGAAGTCAGTTCAACATGAACGCGGAGAGGGGTGGCGGGGATGGATGGCGGTGTACGGGCAGGCCGATTCGAGGGCAAGGTCGCGATGGTGACGGGCGCCGGTTCAGGCATGGGAGCGGCGGCCGCTCGGCAGTTGGCCGCCGAAGGGGCGCAGGCCGTTGTTCTCGCCGACGTGAACAGCGAGGCCGCCTCGGCCGTGGCGAAGGAGCTGCCCGCCGGTCGGGCGGTCGCGCTCGATGTGGCGGACGCGGCCGCGGTCGACGCGGCCGTCGAGGACGTACTGCGGGAACACGGCAGGCTCGATGTCCTGGTCCATGCCGCCGGAGTCGACGACCCGGAGGTCAAGCAGGTGATCGCGGAAGCGCTGGCCGAGAGCCGGCCACCGGAGGTCACCGACCGGCTCGCCGACGCCGCTTGGCAGCGCGTCATGCGGATCAACCTGGACGGCACCTTCCACGTGCTGCGCGCTGCGGTACGGGCCATGCGGCCGGTCGGGGCAGGGGCGATCGTCGTCATAGGCTCTTCTTCGGTCTTCGACACCCCTGTCGGCTATCCCCACTACGCCGCGTCCAAGGCAGGCGTGCACGCCCTGAGCCAGGCGGTGGCCAAGGAGGTCATCACGTCCGGGATCCGGGTGAACGTGGTCGCGCCGGGGCCGACGGAGACCGGCATGGCGGCACGTACACCCGCCGCACTGCGCAGTGATCTCACCGACCCGGGCGTGCGCCCGTACGCCACGCCTGAGGAGATCGCCGACATCGCCCTGTTCCTGGCGAGCGACGCCGCGGCGAACCTGGTGGGTGCGGTGCTGCTCGCCAATGGCGGCCGTTTCACGGCCTGACGGGCCGCGGCCCGCCTGCACCGGCCCGGACGGGCGGGCCCCGCCGGCGAGGCCGCCGGCTGCCCGGCCCTTTCCTGCCGCGCCGTGGATGAAGGCGCACGAATCAATCCGTGCACGGGTATTGCCCGTCCGGCAACCGATGTCTACGGTCACGAATTGAGTTCAGTTTATGAAGCGCTCGGGCAGTACTGAAGCGCGGGGCGCGCGGGCGCCCGGCGCGAGGAGACGGTCGACGTGGATCAGTTTCTGGTCGTCCTGGTGAGCGGTCTCGCCAGTGGTGCGGTGTACGGCCTGATGGGCCTCGGCCTAGTGATCATTTATCGGGCGACGGACGTGGTCAATTTCGCGCTCGCCAGCCTGGCGACCGTGGGTCTGTACGCCGCCCTGGCGCTGTACAGCAGCGGCCTGCCGTTGCCGCTGGCCGCGGTGGCCGCGATCGCCGTGACAGCGACGGTCGGTCTGGCCGCCCGTGAAGTGGTGATCAGGCCGCTCGCGCAGGGGGAATTGCTCTCGGCGCTGGTCATGACCATGGGCCTCTCGCTCATCGCGGACAGCGTCATCAGCACGGTCTGGGACGACCAGCCGCGGCTCTTCCCCAGCCTGGTGGAGGGTTCGGTATCGCTCGGGAGTTACTCGATACCCACGCAGAGTCTGCTGACCATCGGCGTCGCGGCCGTCGCGATGGCGATGGTGGCGTACCTCTTCGGCCGCACCACGATCGGCTCCGCCATGCGCGCCGTCGCCGAGTCCGCCGACACCGCGCAGATCCTCGGCCTCGGTGCGCAGCGCATCGCACGGATCGCCTGGGCGCTCGGGCTCGGCCTCGCAGCGCTCGCCGCCTTCCTCTACGCCCCTCGGGCCGGGCTGGTGCCGACAGTGCTCAGCGCGCCACTGTTCCGCGCCTTCGCCGGGATCTTCCTCGGCGGGCTGACCAGCATGTACGGCGCCGTCGTCGGCGGGCTGACCATCGGCGTTCTGGACAACCTGGCCGCAAGTTATGTCTCGGCGGGCTACCGGGACACCTTCGTGTTCTCGTTCACCATTCTCGTGCTGCTGATCCGCCCTCAGGGGCTGTTCGGCGTGCGCACGTTCCAGCGGGTCTGAAGGAGCGGTCCATGTCTGTCGTCAGTCGTTCCAGTCTCGCCAGGGCGGCGCTCGGGCCGCTCGCCGCAGCCGTACTCATCGTCCTGCTGAACGCCGGGGCCGTCCCGCCGTACCAGGCGTACTCCGTGGGGCTCGCGGCGGTCTACACCGTGCTCGTCCTCTCGGTCGGTCTGCTCGCGGGCTGGGCGGGTATCTGGTCGGTCGCTCATCCCGCGCTCTTCGCCCTGGGCGCCTACTTCGCGGCGTACGGCAGCACCCACGGCTGGTCGCTTGAGGTCGTGGTGTTCGGCGCGACCGCGTGCGGTGCGGCCTTCGGGGCGTTCCTGGGAGCTGCGGGCGCCCGGTTCTCGATGCTGTACGTGACCCTGCTGACGCTCGCTTTCACCATGGTTTCGCTCGAAGTCATGGGCCAGTGGACCAGCGTGACCGGTGGCGACCAGGGCATTCCGATGGCGAAGCTGGACAGCGCCCTGGGCCTTGGCACGCTGGCCAGCGCGGGCACGCAGGCGCAGTACATCGCGGTGGGCGGGGCCGGCATCGCTCTTGCGGTGGCAGCGCTGGCCCGGCCGAGTGCCCTGCGTATGCGGCTGGTCGCCGCCAAGTCCCACCCGATGGCAGCGCGGTCGATCGGCATCGCGCCGGAGGCCCAGTCGGCCCTGGCCTTCGCCGTGAGCGCCGCGTTCGCCGCGCTGGCGGGTGTCCTGCTGGCCCTCGTCGTCGGGTTCGTCAGCCCGGACCCCTTCTCGCTGGCTCTGGCGATCTCGCTGATCGCCGCGTGCGTACTCGGTGGCGCGG
Source organism: Streptomyces sp. NPDC056987 (assembly GCF_042673865.1). Lineage (NCBI taxonomy): Bacteria > Bacillati > Actinomycetota > Actinomycetes > Kitasatosporales > Streptomycetaceae > Streptomyces > Streptomyces sp. NPDC056987. The sequence continues at coordinate 186,982 of NZ_JBHURV010000014.1, read as the reverse complement.
GCACGCTGCTCGGCGCCGTCGTCGGTGGTGCGTACCTGACATGGGCACCGACGGCCGCCGAGAGCGCGGGGGTGCCGCAGCCGATCCTCCAAGGCGTCGTGCTCATCGCCGCGCTGCTGTTCCTCCCGGGTGGAGTAGTGCTCTTCCTCGGCCGTACGGCGCGCCGGCTGCTGCGGCGGCCCGCACCGTCGCACGCCCCGACCGCTCCCGAGACCGCCGAAGAACCACCGGGGTCCGTTCCCGCACCGGGCGCGGACGCTCGGGAACTGCTCCGACTTGACGAGGCGGCGGTCACCTTCGGAGGCCTCAAGGCACTCGAAGAAACCTCGATGTCCGTACGTGCGGGCGAGACCCTCGCGATCATCGGCCCCAACGGCGCCGGCAAGACGACGCTGGTGAACGTCCTGTCCGGGCTCGTCGGAGGCGGACGCGTGTCGGGCAGGGCTCTGTACAACGGCAAGCCCCTGTTGAAAACCAGTGCCACCGCCCGCCGCGGGCTCGGCATCGGGCGCACGTTCCAGCACGCCGAGACGTTCCCCGAGCTGACCGTTCTGGAGAACGTCCTCTGCACCCGTCGCAGAGTCACCGCGCACAACCGCGCGAGAGCGGTCGAACTGCTGAAGCGGGTGGGCCTGGCGCACGTGGCGGACCGCTACCCGGACGAGCTGCCGTTCGGCCTGCACAAGCGCCTGGACCTGGCCAGGGCGCTCGCCGAGGAACCCGAACTCCTCATCCTGGACGAGCCGTTCGGCGGTCTCGATGCCGGTGAACGCGCTCTGCTGGCGCGGCAGATCATACGGCAGCAGCAGCGCGGCACCGCCGTCGTCATCATCGACCATGTCCTCGACGACCTGCTCGCCGTCTCCCACAGGGTGGTCGCCTTCGACTTCGGACGGCCGATCGGAGAAGGCGAGCCCGGCGAGATCCTCAGCGATCCCCGGGTACGCTCCTCCTACCTCGGCGAGGGCGGCGCCCGGGGCGAACTCCCCTTCCGCGACGGCACCGAGAGCACCGCCATGCGACTCGACGGTGTGGGCCACGCCTACGGCGGGGTCACCGCTCTGCGCGGGGTCGACCTCACCATCGCCCAGGGCAGCGTGGTCGGCATCGTCGGCGCCAACGGAGCGGGCAAGAGCACACTGGGCCGGATCCTGCACGGTGCGCTCCCGCCCACCCGCGGCACACGCGCACCGGCCCAGGACCTGCGGACAGCGCTCGTCCCCGAGGGACGCGCCCTGTTCAAGACGCTCTCCCTGCGCGAGAACCTGGAAGTGGCGGCGTACGCCGCCGGCATCAAGGGAGCGGATCTGCGTGCCCGGCTCGCGGAGACCGCCGAGTGGCTCCCGCCGCGGCTGCGGGAGCGGATGGGCATACCCGCCGCGGGGCTCTCCGGAGGCGAGCAGCAGATCCTGGCGATCGCCCGGGCCCTGATGGCGCGGCCCGACATGCTGATCGTCGACGAACCGGCACTCGGCCTGTCCCCGGCGATGGTCGACGAGGTGTACACCCGCCTCGGCCGGCTCGCCCACGAGGGCATGACGGTCGTCCTGCTCGAGCAGTCACTCGGCCGTGCGGCTTCCGCTTCCCACGAGGTGGTCGTGCTGCACGAGGGCAGCATCGCCGTACGGGGCGAGCCCGCCGACCCCGCGTTCGTGCCGCGTGCCGAACAGGCCTATTTCGGCGGACGGCGCGCACCCGACGGGAAGGGCGATGCCTCCGTGGCCTCCGCCCAGAGCTGACCGGGATCCGTCCGGACCCAGAAACTCACGTTCAGGATGTGAACTGAAACAGAGCCGCAGAGGGCTCTGTTACCGATCCAATCGCAGTCTGTACCCATTGAATGGGACTCGGTTTTTCTGGCTGGTCGTGCGACCGAATTCAGCGCCTGACAGAAGAGCCGATCCCTCGGCCGGAGGAGAGTCGCGTGCAAGCAGAAGACGTCGATCTACTGATCATCGGAGCGGGCATGGCCGGGCTGACCGCCGGCGCACGTGCTGTCCGCAACGGCCTGTCCGTAGTGATCGTCGAAACCGGTACGGAGGTCGGCGGTTCCGCACGCTTCGCCGGTTACGCCTGGACCGCCCCGAGCCACGACGTCATGGACCAGCACAATCCGCGCGGCGACATCGCGCTCAGGCGCGCGCTGGTGGACAGGTTCGCCGACGGCATCTCCTGGATCCGCTCCGTCGGGGTGGAGGCCAAGGACGCGCAACGCGTTCTCAGCTTCGGCCGCGGGCACCAGTTCGACACGAACCATTACATCGACACCTGTCGTCGGCTCATCGTCGACGGCGGAGGAGAACTCCTGCTCGAGACGGACACCGAACGCCTGGCGGTCGAGGGCGGGGCGGTGGCCGGAGCGTACCTTCGGTCGAGCGGCGGCACATACCGGCACGTGCGGGCCCGCTCGACACTCATCGCGACAGGCGGATTCCAGGGCGACCCCGCCCTGCGCACCGCGCTTGTGCATCCGCACGCCAACCGCATGCAACTCCGGTCCAATCCCCACAGCCGCGGCTCCGGCTACCGCCTGGCCACCCGCGCGGGAGCGGCCACGGGGCAGGATGACGCCGGCTTCTACGGCCACCTCATCCCCAGCGGCATCCCCTTCGCCGATCCGGCGGATTTTGTGGACATGTCGCTGTACTACAGCGAGCACGCCCTGCTGTTCAACCTGCACGGCGAGCGGTTCACCGACGAGACCCTCGGCGACCACCTCACCGCCATGGCACTCCTGGAGCAGCCCGAAAGCCGCGGTCTCCTCATCGCCGACGCCCGGGTGTTCCGCGACTGGATGGTCGGCTCGTACGTCGAGGGCGCCGTCACCATCGACAAATTCGCTCTGGCGAGCAAGCGCGGCGGCCGGGTCGGACTGGCTCAGGACCTCGACGAACTGGCCTACCTCCCCGAAGAATGGGGTTACCGGGGTGAAGACATCCGCGACGCCGTCAAGTGGTTCAACGACCACGCCCCCGAGGGCCCGAACCTGGTGCCCGGCCGGGAACTGGACCCCCTTGCGCTGGATGAACCCCCGTACTACGTCATCGAAACAACGCCGGCCATCACCTTTCCCTTCCACGGCGTGCGCATCGACGACCGGGCCCGCGTGCTGCGCGACGACGGGCGGCCACTCGGCGGGCTCCTCGCGGCCGGATCGGACACCGGCGGCCTGTGGCACCGCGCCTACGCAGGCGGCATCGCCTCCGCCCTCGTCTTCGGACTGACAGCCGCGGACACCGCCACGGAGACGGCCCACCGCTCATGAGCAAAAGACCGGCTGCACGGTACCGGCGCAGCGGTGCCGTTCTCAACAGGGCGATCGTGCGAGGCCGGCGGCAGCGGCCATGGGTCGGCCGCCACGCTCGATCACCGGCTTCGCAGGGTCGGCGGGCATAACAGTCTGCAGATGTGCGCGAAGGGAGCGGCATGGCCAATGGGACGGCATGCGGGAAGTCGAGAAGGACTGGATGAGCCTGCCGGTGAACGACATGCCTCAGGGTGCCCTTCCACCGAGAGACACACCTGCCGCATGGTCGATCCAGAACGTGACCAGGCATTGCCAGGTGCGTTTCACCGAGATTAGCATCTGAACTGAATTTAATTTGGCTTAGGTCGCTCTGGGGAGGGGCCATGCAACGACGAACGACATCCGCTCTCATCGCCGGACTCGCCGCCGTGCTCGCTCTGGTGGCGAGCGCTTGCGGCACCGGAGGTCCTTCGGAGGCAGGGAACGGCAAGGTCATCAAGATCGGAGCCTGGTACCCGCTCACCGGCCCGGTCGCCTCCTTCGGCATCCCCGAGAAGGCAGGTGCCGACGCGTACTTCAAGATGGTCAATGCTCAGGGGGGTATCAACGGCCGCAAGATCGACTGGATCGTCAAGGACAACGCTTTCGACCCGCAGCAGACCGTGCAGATCGCCCGGCGGCTCGTGGACCAGGACGGTGTCGTGGCGATCGTCGCGACCAACGGCACCGCGCAGTCCCAGGCCACTTTCCCCTTTGTGCTGGAGCAGTCGAAGGTGCCGGTGCTCAACACGCTGGGCGGGGACGCGTCCTGGTACGAGCCGACCCGCGACGGGTTGTTCGGTCTGCAGACGCTGTACGAGGACCAGGCCGCCGCGCTCGGGCAATGGGTGGCACGCGACGGAGCGAAGAAGGTGCTCGTCGTGCACAGCGACCCGGCGGCGTTCGTGAAGGTTGCCGGGGAGATCGGCCCCGCCGCCGGCAAGACCGATCCGTCGGTGGACGTACAACGCCTGAAGGTCAAGTTCCAGACCACCGACTACAGTCCGGTGATCAGCAAGGTCAAGGCCCAGAAACCTGATGCCGTCGTGCTGATCCTCGCAGCCGCGGAGGCCGCGGCCTACCTCAAAGAAGCCAAGCTGCAGGGACTCACAGCGCCCGTGTACGGCTACGCACCTGTGGCCGCGCAGTCCACGCTGACCCTGGCTGGCAAGGCGGCCGAAGGACTCAGGGCGGTGCAGTTGGTCAAGTCGCCGCATGACGACGACCCCGCCATCAAGGAGTTCCGCACGGCGATGTCCAAGTACGAGCGAGGGCAGCCGGCCGACTTCATTACCCTGTGGGGCTGGGAGGCGGCGAAGGCGTTCGTCGAGATCGCCAGGACCATCGACGGGCCGGTCACCGCCGAGTCGCTGACCCGGGCCTACGAGAACGCACGCCAGGTCGACACAGGCGTGGGACCGGTACTGAGCTTCAGCGCCGACCGTCACCTCGGCACCCGTGATGTACAGAAAGTCGTCGTCCGGGACGGCCGCTGGGAGTCGCAAGGCGACTTCTTCACTCCGCCAGAACGCGACTGACGCCACTACCCGTACAGGCGACCGAGGCAGAGCGATCTGCCCCTGACCGGCCATCTGCCGTCCCTGGGCCGTGCGGCAGCACTACCGAGCGGTGTTGGGTCGCCGTCGTGCTCGGTCCTGAAATCGATGATCACCCGACGCCGGACGCCGGGTCCACCACGGCTACTTCACCGGTCTCGTTGATCCCCAGATCCTCGGCGACCTCGGCGATCGTCTTGCCGGTCTCCGTGACGATCCGTACCGCAGGCGGACATCGGGTGCGACGGTGCAGCCCCGCTCCGCCGGCAGTGGCCGTACTTCACCGATTGCTCGCGTCATAGTGGAGCGGTCGACGCCGAACCAGCCGGCCAGTACGCCGTGGGTGACGCCGTGGCGGGGGTGGACGAGCGTGGCCAACAGGCGGTCGATGAAGACCAGTTTGCGCTTCGCCCGGCACTCAACGCCCTGCGACGCGGACGCGCGGTCAGCACGGCCTGGTGCCGCTCGTGCCACAACGGTCGTGTCTCGGTGACGAGTTCAGCGATCACGTCGGGCATCAGCCCCGTGATCCGCTGACAACGGATGATCAACGTACGAGCCCGGTTCCCCACCACACAAACCATGATCAACGATCAGCATCTCGACGCGCCACCGCCAATCATGCACCAGGTCGTCAGGAACAGCGTCTGTCGACTGGTTCCCGGAGTCAGTTGGTGATCATGCGGTTCGTGAATGTCGAACAGAAGTGACGGCGTTCTCGCGGGGCGGCGGGAAAAGGGAAGGCGGAAGCCAACTGGCCGTTGACAGGATGTCCGCGCTGAATCCCCGAGGGGAAAGGACCCCACGACCGTGGCTCGTGCCATCACTTTGATCCGCTCCACCGCCCTGTCCGACGTCGCCGAGTACGCCTACGCGGCCACGGCGCCCGCCGAGTCACGTCTGATCTTCCTTGCAGGGGCATGTCCGCTGAACGATGACGGCTCCACAGCAGCGATCGGGGACTACGCGGGCCAAGCGGCGAAAGCCATCGAGAACATGCAGGCCGCTCTTACTTCCTCAGGCGCGTCACTCCAGGACGTCATCAGCACACGAGTTCTCGTCGTATCGGCCCGGCGGGAGGACCTGGTGGCCGCCTGGCAGGTTGTCCGGGACTCGTTCGCTGACCATGACGTCCCCAGCACGTTGATGGGCGTCACCGTGCTCGGTTACAAGGACCAACTCGTCGAGATCGAGGCCGTCGCCGCCGTGCTCGATTGAGACCATCTTCCAAAACCACCGCAAACGCGGGATGGCCAGGCGTCCGCCAGGACGGCTGGCCATCGAGGAACGTAGGCTGCGGTCAGCCGGCCTTTGCAGGATCCTCGGGCTCGGGCTCGGGTGCTGGCGAGGCGGCAGGAGTCGGTGCCGGTCTCGATAATGGTGCCGTTGAAGGTGAGGCGGTCGACGATGGCCGCGCAGAGGCGGGGGATCGCTGAAGGTGTTGGTCCAGTCCCCGAAGGACTCATTGGAGGCGATGGCGACGCTGTTCTTCTCCTCTCGCTCGGTCAGGACCTGCCCACGGTTCGTAGCGACGGAGAAGACCGAGCGGCCCGCTCGCTCCAGGACCGGAACGGCGAAAGGGTCGCCACGGCATCCGTGGCAGCCCCGAGCGTACGGGCGGGAGGCTCAGCTGTTGTCGGGGTTCTTGCCCACCAGCCGGCTCAGGAGCTCAACGATCTGGGCCTGGTTCTGGTCGATCTTGTGATCCATGCGTTCCAGCCGCTCGTCGAGGCGGGCAACGTGCGCGCTGGGATTCCCGACTTTCTGCTCAAGGTTGCCAACCTGGAGGCGGACCGCGGTCAGGTCGCTCGTGATGATGCCGAACTCGCGGTCGTTCTTCTGCGCGGCCTCTTCGTAGCGGCAGGTCAGCGCGGCAATCTCGCTCTGAGCTATGGGGCCTTCAGGCACGGTCTCGGCTCCCGGAAGTCGTGTAGCAGCCAAGCCGCACACCGATTGTCTCAGAGCCCGCAGACCAGCGGTAGCCACTCCAAAATCACCCCGCGGCAGTCGGTGGCCCGTACGGCCGAGCCGGGAAGGGCTCGGTCCCGACCACGCACGGTGTCGGGGGCGGAGCCGTGGTCCGAGGCGATCCGCGACGAGGACGTTGCCCGGCTGTCCCCGCTCAAGCACCGCACCCTCAATGTGCTCGGCCGCTACAGCTTCACCGCCTCCACCCCGGCCGCCGGAGCCTCTGCGTGGCCCGGAGGCACCGGGGCTCGACGAGGAGGAGCAGGCGTCAGCCGACGGGAACGAGCACAGCATCGAACTGGACCACGGTCCAGGCGAGGGCCAGCAGATGGAGGAGCGGTGTAGTCGGCCCGTCCGGCCAACTACACCGCTCAGCTCCCAGCGGGACCTGCAACGCCTCGTCTTGCATGGCCCACCGGTTGTGCCGCGGGACCGAGATCTCCTTCGAGGAGCGTCTGAACGATCTGAGGCCGGCCCCAGAGGGCCAGGATCTCGTTGGCGATGGCCACAACGGGGATGTGGTCCTGGTCACGCACCTTGATGGCTGCGGCCGACAAAGTGCGCGGGACGGCTCCGGCGTCCAGGAGAACGCGCCATTCCTGCACACCGAGTTCCAGGAACTCCAGTCCGGCGAGCCCGGCGACCTCCACGGGATCGGCCAGCGTGCCGGGGAAAGCGGTGAGGGTGCGCAGGCGAGGCAGTCCGGTGACAGGGGCGAGGCTGAACGGCGTACCGTCCCACACACCGATGGACAGGACTTCCAGGGCGGGGTGAGCGGCGGACTGCATGGTCTCAAGGCTTCCGCTGCCGACCCTGGCCACGACCGGAAGCTGGTCCCCGCGGCGGTCACGGCGTTCCTCTCTCACCCGGCCCAGAACGAAGTCGGTGAGGGAGTCGGCTATGAGTTCGGCGCCGAGACTCTGCTCGTGGTCGACGAGGATGACCTGCCCGAGGTATCCGCCCGGGCCGGGCGTCAGATCGACCGCCAGCTCGTCGCCGCCGTTGCCCCCGAAGACGATCCAGCCGGGTGAGCCGGCCAGGCCCTGCACCGCGGCGTCGGGCGGGGTGCTGACCGCCTTCGTCGCCGACAAACCCCAGTGGGAGTGACGAGCCGCCGCATTGACGCCGTACAGGTCGTCCAGGGCGGAGAGCTCGCAGCCGACCGCCGTAGTGACACGGTCCGCGGCTTCGTAGTCGTCGCCCCAGTCCTCCCACCGCGCCCGTGTCACCCGGTAGACCACCTTGAGCTCGTCGGGCAGCGTGACGCCGAGGCGTGCTTCGGCGGCAGCGATCTCCTCCTCCGTCGCGCCGACAGCGTCGGGCAAACGCTCGCGGAGCGTCCGATCCAGCAACCCCAGGTCCGCCGAGGGGGCGGGCATCGCCCCGGGCACCGGATCCGGGAGGCGGCGCCAGGGCTCGGGAAGGGCGCCGTCGGTCAGGACGAGCACCCCTAGGTCCGGGTAGCCGACGGCGGCTTCCACGACCGGGCTGGGCCAGACCAGGCTGAGCGTGGTGCTTCCGTCCGGTTGGACCTCCGCCCTGAACGCGATCTCCTCAACTCTGCCGCGCGCGAGTGCCCGCTGTATGTCCTGCACCGCGATCCGCTCTGTCGACGACATACGTCCCGGCAGGGCCAGACTCCAGCCGTAGCGGCTGATGCGTCCCACCACACGGGCGGACCGGGCAGCACGCCTCTCCGTGTCGTTGGCCAGCAGGAGCCGCAGTACGGGCTCCCAGGTCGCGAAATCGTGTACCGATGACAAGGAGGGTCTCCGATCAGCCATGCGCAGACCATACGCGGAGCCAGTGACAATGGACGCGGCCGAAGGCCGTCGCTCGCCGACAGGCAAACTACGACGCTCGGTCGGGCCAAGGGCACATGAAAGGGGCCAGGTGGAGTGCTGAGTCTCACCGTGGGGCCATGCTCGGGACCGGGGCCGACAGCGACACCACACACCGAGCTGGCACTTCGCCTTTCACTCCCAGCGACGAGTCCCCGAGGAGTGGCGGAGGGTGCTCGATCTCGCGGTTGAACTCGGTGGCCCGGTCGGCGTCCGTGGTGGCGCGGATGGCCACGATGGTGCCGGGCAGGTCCACGAGCCGGCCCGCGATGACGGTTTTGAGGGGGCGTCCACGGTGGCCCTCCGCCAAGGTGTCGCAGTCGTGTCGGCCGTGCGGGCGCCGCAGGACGTAGAGGCGTTCGTCGGGATGGCGGGCGAGTCCGGGCGCGGCGGCGGGGACCAGTCTTTTTTGGCCTTGAGGAACGCCGGCAGCGGCTTCAGAGGCGATCGCGGCGCGGGCCGGGGCGGGTGGTTTCGCTCGTCCGGACGGTATGCCCGCGCGCGGCGCGCCACGTCTCCCGAGCCCTCCGTGCTGCGTGCTTAAGGTGATGCTCGGAGGTGGAGGATGCGAGTGGGACTGCACGCGCTCGGTATCGGTGACGGTGCCCGCCCCGAGGTGATCCGTGCGGTGGCCACAGCCGCGGAGAGGCACGGTTTCGCGAGGCTGTGGTGCGGCGAGCACGTGGTGCTCGTGGACGCGCCCGCCTCTCGCTATCCCTACTCCGCGAACGGCCGGATCGCCGTGCCCGCGGACGCGGACTGGCTGGACCCGCTGCTGGCCCTGACCTTTGCTGCCGCGGTCACCAGCCGGATCGAACTCGCCACCGGCGTACTCCTGCTGCCCGAGCACAACCCGGTCCTGGTCGCCAAACAGGCCGCCACACTCGACATGCTCTCCGCCGGGCGGTTCACCCTCGGCGTCGGGGTCGGCTGGTCGGCCGAGGAGTTCGCGGCGCTCGGAGTCCCCTTCGCCGGGCGCGGGCGGCGCACCGAGGAGTACCTTGCCGCGATGCGCACCCTCTGGGCCGAGGATCCGGCCTCCTACACAGGGAAGTTCGTCCGCTTCGACGCGATCCGGGTCAACCCGAAGCCGCTGCACGGCGGCCGGCTCCCGGTCGTGGTCGGCGGCAACAGCGACGCCGCCTTGCGCCGGGCGGTCGTACTCGCCGACGGCTGGTACGGCTTCGCCATCCCGGCGGCCGACGTTCCGGCGCGCATCGCCGTTCTCACCGACGAGTGCGCCCGCCACGGTCGCGCTTTCGACGAGCTCACGGTCGCCGTAGCGCTGAGCGACGGCACCCCCGACCACCTCCCCGCACTCGACGCGGCGGGCGTCACCGAACTCGTTGTCGTCGGCGCTCCCCCGCCCGCTCCCGACGTGGCGGCCACCTGGGTCGCGGAACTCGCCCAGACCTGGATTCCCCCGGAGGAATAGGCAGGACTGGCCGGGACACCAGCCGCATATGTGCAGTCGTTCCTCGGTAGATCAAGGGCACGGGGAGTAGGTTCTGCGCAGGCGCTTCGCAACGCGGCGGTAAGGCGGACCTGGAGGTCCTCCGGCAGTCCCTGGAACTGCTCCGGGAGACCGGGCCGGTCGATCCGGCGACGGCCGCGGAGATCCACCGGACTATGACGGGGTACCCGGAGTTCGGGGAGCGCCGCGGGGACCCGCCGGTCGCGCCGCTGTCCCGGATCGCGGCCAGGGCTCTGCTCGCGGGGGGCGCAATGCCGGGCCCGGCATTGCGCCTGGGCTTGGACGGCGTCGGGCCTGGCGACGCTCGGCGCAGGCGTTTTGGATCAGCGCCGGGGGTCATCCGGAGCGAGCAGGTCGTCGGGGAAGACACGTGCGCGCTGGACAGGGCACGGGACTGCCGCTCCAACTGCCGGAGCCGCAGCCTGCTCTAGGGCTCGGTCAGCGTGAAGAGCGTCTACGAACTGAACGTCACCGAGGCGGAGAAGACCGCCCTGAACGACATGCTCGACACCTGCCCCGGATGAACACCGGCCGTCCCGAGCAGTACACAGGTCAGGTCACCGCGGGCCCCGGCGGCGCCATGACCGACGAGGTGGGCGTCATCGCCGGCCACCTCCCTCTCACGACGTCCACCCGCCCCAACAGGCGTGCGGACGTACGCATCCAGTACACCGGCGCCGACGAGTGGTACACCCTCACCGGCAACCCCGCACCCGTTCCACCGGACGGACTTCACGTCCTCCACACCCGGGTGATGGAGGCCGTACGCCACAGGGCCCAGGCCGTCGTACCCGGAGAGTGAACCCCGCGCCGTCCGTACACAGAAGACATGTCAGCAGCAGTGCGGCAGATGCCCTTGAGCAACAGGATGTCGCACCTCTTCCCTTCGCGGCCCGGAACAGGAGAGATCGCGTGGCTCGAAAGTCAGGCCGACTCGGCAGGCGTCCACCTTCACCTGGAACTATCGCGGCACCGCGGAGCGGCCGAACCGCTGGGAGGTCGTAGAGACGAGCACCGGGCAGTGCACGCGGGACACAGGACGGCGCTCCCAGGCGGTGCTGGGCGCCTGCGGCAGCACCACAACCCCGGGACGCGAGGTTTGGGCCCCACAGTTCGACGAGTACGGGAACTACGACCAATTCTGAGCCCTGCCGCCCGCTGAACCACGCGGTTCCGCTTCAGCCTCCGAGGCCCCCTCATTCCTGTCGCTCCCGACGGCTCGGGCCGTCGACGCCGTGGTCCCAGCACCACGCCTCGGCGCCGCCCCGCCCGGTGAGAGGACCGGGCGGGGCGGCACCAAGGTCCCGGACGTGCAGGGCCGACCGGCGAGGCGCAGGAGGTGCAGCCGCCGCGCCTCATCTCTTTCAGGATGCTGTACGGTCCGGGAACCAGGCGTGCGCGGTGTGTAGGGCGCGTGAGGCGTCGACGACGTCATGCGACGCCCCAGTCGCTGCCGAGGGGGATGACAGTGCCGTAATTGTCGCCCTGCGGCGTAGCACTGACGGGCTGGCCGGTGTTCCAGTCGTCGGCGGGTGCCGGGCCGTCTGTCCCCATGACCGAGGCCTCGGTCACGGCAACGACTGCGAGCCTGGCTCACGAACGGGGGGCGTTCATCTGAGACTCCTGTCGCTGGTCGACGCTTGGGGGGCGTCCGAGCCTTGCTGCGGCTCGATCCTTTCAAGATCAGCGTTCATGTCCACCGGGAGTGTTGCCAACCCCTGCCTTCGTGCTCATGCGCAGACTGCGCTGGGACAGCCGTCCAGTGGTCGGTGACCACTCGCGGCAGCTCGCCTACGGCACCCCGGCGCCGAGCGCCCCACCAACTCATATGGAAACGATCAGTAAGTGGAGGGAGCTTCCCTCCTCCCCGCGCCCGCGGAAATGGGCCCTCGTTGTCCGGTCCGGAGCGGCTTCGCCTCTCCTTCCAGAGTCCGTCGACTTCGGAGGTGGCGTCGAGATCTTCCGTTCTCGGCACGTCCTTAGCGCTGCCGCCGCCGTCCGATCTCGGACCGGGACTCCGTGGTGGTTGCGGCGGGTCGGGTCAGGAACCTGCCCCTTCCTGACGGCACTTCGATCGGGACATCGATCAGCAACAGTCCGGACCACGGCCTGACGCGTGCGATGCCGAGGGAGCTCGGGCTGACGCCCGGCCCAGCGCCTGCACTTAGACCGTGTCCTATGTGGTGAGGCGGATGAGTCGTTTGTAGCAGCAGAGGGCGGCGGCGAGGCCGAGGAAGGCCAGGTAGTTGCGGGATTGGCGTTCGTAGCGGTGGTTGAGTCTGCGGTAGCTGGTCAGCCACGACATGGTCCGCTCGATCACCCAACGACGACGCCCTAATCGTTCGCTGGATTCGATGCCTTTGCGGGCGATGCGCACGCCGATGCGTTTACGGCGAAGCCATTTTCGCAGGTCAGGGATGTCGTATGCCTTGTCTGCGTGCAGCTTGCCGGGCTGATAATGCCAGCCGTTCTCGGAGTCGTGTCTCGTGTGGAGACCGGCCACCATGGGCTTCAGCCCTTGACTGTCGTGGGTGTTGGCGGCGGAGAGGCCGACGACCAGGGGCAGTCCGGCCGCGTCCGACAGGATGTGCATCCTGGAACCGGGCTTACCCCGGTCCACGGGGCTCGGACCTGTGAGTTCGCCCCTTTTTTCGCCCGGACGTGCGCGGAGTCGAGGACCACGCGGGAGAGGTCGAGCAGGCCGCACTCGTGGATGCGGTCGACGACGGCCTCGTGCAACCGACCCCAGAGGCCGGCCCTGGACCAGATCACGAAGCGGCGGTGAGCGGTGGACTTCGAGATCCCGAAGCACGGCGGCAGAGCCCGCCAGGCACAGCCGCTCACCAGCACGTAGACGATCGCCGCGAACAGCGTCTCATCAGGCATGTCCCGCGTCCCGCCACCCTGTGCACGCACCTTCGACGGCGGGATCAACGGCTTCGCGATCTCCCACAGTCCGTCCGGAACAATCCAACTCCACGTATCCCGCCCCATGTACAACTCAACGAGCGATCACCACATAGGACACGGCCTAAGTCACTCATTCAAGAAAAATATTCAGTCATTAGTCGCGTGTCGGTGTGTGGGTTGACAGCCGGCGGGCTTCGCGGTCAGCGCCCGCCGAGCGTCGTACGAGAAGACGAAGGCCGGGGCCATGGATGGCCCCGGCCTTCGCTCCTTACCCATGCCAGGCATCTCGTGCCGAGACCGCACGCTCAGCTGCCCGTTCCCGGTTTCTACTCGTGGGATGTGTCCTGATACCCGAGGTGTCCTACGGCGGAGTAGGCCTTGCTCATCTTGTTCGCGAGCCCGCCCGCGAGATCCTGCGCCTGGACGGGGAGTCCGCGAAGAGCCGGAACCCGTGAAGGGTCGGTAGCGCTTCTGCTGTCCGAAGGATTTCGGCGCGGGATCGGGCACTCGGCCGTCAGCGCGACGCCGTCGTCGCCCCGCTCACCCGAAGGTGAAGGTACGCACGAACAGTTCGGGTTGGACTCCGGCGGGCCAGGTGCCGACGAAGTACAGGTCATGGACTCCACCGGGGTCGTTCACGGCGGCCGTGAAGGTCTTGTAGACCCGGTTGGAAAGGGAAGTGGAACCGGTGTGCGGCAGGTTCTCGAACTTCGCCACCACAGGACCGTCGGGCGAGTCGGCGTGCACGGTGAAGTCCGCCCCGGCCATCCGGGTGGCGAACTCCATCGAGAGCTGGTCGATGCCGGCGGCATTGATCCGCGGGAACATGAACCAGTTGCCCGAGTCGGGGACGAAGAGCTGACCGGTGTAGAGACCGACGCCCTGCCCACGAGGATAGGTGCTGGCGCTGTATTGGGCCGGATGCAGCACGATGTCGTCCGCACCGGTCAGGGCCGGGGCGCCGCCCGGACCGCCTCCGTCGGTGTAGTCGGCCCGGACGATGTGGAACACATAGGCGCCAGGACCGTGTTCGGCGTCCCGGCCGGGGACGAGGACTCCTTCGCAGTTCGCGTCGGGCGTGGCCTCGGCCATGGGATGGCCGTGCTGGTTGTGCCCGAGCTGGTAGGTGACCTTCACCTTGCTGCAGTCAACGGCGCCGTCTTCCGGGTCAACGACGTTGGCCTTGAAGGGAATGTCCGCACCGAATTCCGAGAAGCCCCCGTCCGCCGGCGTTTCGATGGTGACGACGGGACGGATGTTTCCCGCCACGACGGAAAGATGTGCGACGGAGGACTTGCCACCGCTGTCCGTGACCGTCAACCGAGGCTGGTAGGACCCCGCGGTGTTGTAGGTGTACGACGCCTTCGCCGTGGTCGCGTCCGTAGTGCCGTCACCATTGAAGTCCCACGCGTACGTCAGCGCGTCGCCGTCCGCATCGCTGGACCTGGCCGCGTCGAACTCCACGGTGAGAGGCAGCGGCCCGGAATCCGCGTTCGCGTCCGGAACGGCCTCGGGCGCACGGTTGCCCTCGGTGTAGTCGATCCGGTACAATCCGGCGTCGTCGTTGCTCGAACCCCAGCCGTTGCCGTAGTCCAGGACATACAGGGATCCGTCGGGCCCGAATTCCATGTCCATCGGCTTGCTGAAGTCCATGTCCGGCAGGAATGCCCGCATGTCCTGAGGCTTTGTCAGCTTCTTGTCGAAGGCTGTGGTCCGGACCCAGTCGGTCGTCCAGTCGTACAGGAAGCGCCGGCCGTCGAACCACTGCGGGAACTTGGTCGCGGAGGGGTTCTTCCGGTCGTAGTGGTAGACCGGACCCGCCATCGCGCCGCCACCGTAGAGCTGCGGGAAGTACTCCTGCTTGTCGTACGTGTAGTAGACCGTCGCCGGCTTGATCGGGGGCAGGTTGACCAGGCCGGTATTGTTCGGCGAGTCGTTGACGGGCTTGTCGCAGCTGAACCAGGGGCCAGGTTTGTCGTCGACGTAGTTCCAGTCGTTGTAAGGCTGGTTGTCCATCGTGCAATAAGGCCAACCGTAGTTGCCGGCGCCCTTCATCAGAAACAGGCGGACATGCCCGGCCGGACCGCGCTGAGGGTCCGGCTGAATCGCGTCCGGACCGTAGTCGGCCATCCAGAGTGCGCCCGTCTTCTCGTCGTAGTCCCCCAGTGTGAAGGGGTTGCGGAAGCCCATGGCATAGATCTCGGGGCGGGTCCTGTCGTGGCGGTCCGCCTTCTCGGGGAAGAGGTTTCCCTTGGGGATGCTGTAACCGCCCTTCTTCTTCGGCGCGATCCGTAGAACCTTGCCATTGAGGTCGTTGGTGTTGGCGGAGGTCCGCTGGGCATCGCCGTTTGCCTGCCCTGGCCGCTCGTCCGTGCCAGGGAAGCCACGTGAGGCACAGCAGTTGGTGTTGTCCCCGGTTGCGATGAAGAGAACGCCGCCCTTGGTCATCAGCAGATCGCCGGCACTGTGCCCGCCGCTCACCCCTTGCGGGTGCTGGATGTCGATGACGGTCGTGGCGGAGTTCACGTCGAGGACATTCCGCGGGCTCAGCGTGAAGCGTGCCACCCGGGACACGTAGGAGGTGTCCCAGTCGGGACGGGAGAAGTGCAGGTAGACATGGCCGGACTTGGCGAAGTCCGGGGCCAGCGCCAGCCCGACGAGGCCCAGTTCACCCACAACCCGAACCGGGACCGTGCCTGCCGTCACCGAAGAATCCGTCTTCGGATCCCAGACCTTGACCCGGCCGTCGCGCTCGATGTACACAACCCGGCCGTCCGGGGCGACGCTGATCCGCATCGGCTGGGTCAGTCCCGTGCCTTCGAGGAGAACCTTCTGGAACCGCTCGTCGCTGGGTGGTTGGCTCGTGGACGGCGTGTCCCCCTGGCCTTCGTGCGGTCCGTCATGCGCCGCGGCCACGGGCGTCACCAGTGCGAGCGGAAAGATCAGAGCGAGTAGAAACATCTTCACTCGACGCGCGGGGTCCCGGTGTCTTCCCTGTTGGCGGGCCATAGGGATCTCCTGTCTCTGCTTCATTCACGGACCGTCGACGGAGGCTGGGGTACCGGTCGGACCGGAGGTGGCCGTTTTCAGCGGGGAGGCACAGGCATCCAGAGCAACATCAGTGCCGATCGACGGTTGCTGTGGGGCGGAGCGGAGTGGAATCTAGCCGCTTACCTCTCCCGCAGGAAGAAGCAAGACGAAGTTTGTAAAACTTCGTCTCGCTGGTAGACAAAGCTGAAGGGGCCCACTTTCGCCCGACCTGGACCTATAAGTCCGATGTGTTCAGTGATCGAATGCGACCGGCGATCGCGTGCTCGGGGCGCCGGTCTTGTGGTTGCGCCAGATAGCGGCGGTCATGGCGAGGATGCGCTGGGCGACACGGACGCTCCAGCGGCCCCGGGGGTTCGGGCGCAGACCCGACGGATTCGGCGGCCGACCGGACCGAGGGCGCGGCTCCGGGCCGCCGGGCCCGCTCCGTACAGGCCCGGCGCAGCGCCTGGGCGTGGATGGCGTCGCCTGGCGGCGCCGGTCGGCGCGCGCGTCCTGGATCGGCACCGCGGTGTCGTCCGTGGCGGACAGGTCGGGCGTGGCGAGCGGACACGGCGTGGGCCGCACGACCGGCGCCATCGGGGCGGTCGGTACGTCGGTGGCCAGCTACGCGGCCACGGCTTCGGCACGGGCCTGAGCTGCGGCGGCCTGCTGCTCGCGAATCTGTGCCCACCGGTGCTCGCGGACCACGCCTGAGCGGTGACGCCCTGGTACAGCTGCTGCTCGGTCGCCGCGCGGAGCTCGCTCCCGGAGGCGTGCGGCAGCGCCGCGTCGACGGCGGCCGCGACCGCACGGCGCTGGTCGTGCCGGTGGGCCTGCTTCTCCTCGCAGCGCGGGCAGTCCTGCCCGGAGTCAGCGCTGTCATGCCTCCCGGTGTTCCGCCGGCAGGCTGAACGAGTGCACCAGAAGGGCGCGTTGCGGCGTGAGAGGGGAGATAGAGAGCTAAAGGTGGCGTAACGCGACGCTTCGCGTCACTGCTGAGAACTGATCAGGGAGAGCCATGAGCATTCGAGCCGCCCTCGCCACCGCCGTACTGGCCCTGGCCTGCCTCGCCTCCGGGGCCGGCAGCGCCGCCGCGGACGACTGGTACAACCACACCGTGGACATCATGCCCATCCAGATGTGCATGGGCAGCGACTGCGGGTTCCCCACCGCCGGCTAGGACAGGCATCTGCTCCCGCCGCTTCGGCTCCAGATCCTGCCGGAGCGGCGCGCCGCGGCACGGACCGTGCGGAGACTGCCCACGGCGTGTGTCGCGTGGCGGCCCGGTGGGCTGCGAGCACCAGGCGGGAGACGAGGGCGGTGCTGGGGAACACCGGTGCCAGGACCGCTGGCGAGCACCTGGCGGGCTCCTCCCGTCACGGGGTATCCGCCGACCGACCGGAGGTCCACGATGCCCGACGCCGCCGATGGCTGGTCGGCTCTCCTGCGGGGGATCACGATCGGCATCCCGTTCCCCACGGCATGTCACCCCGGCGTGGTCGAGGCCGAGGCCCGGGGAAGGCGGTGGGCCGAGCGGCACGGCCTCGTCAACAGCGACAAGGCCAGGTCCCGGCTGCACGGGGGCCGTCTCGGGCAGTTGGCGGGGCGCGCCAATGGCATGCGCCTCGCGCTCCTGGCGGCACCCGTCCGGAACTACCGGCGCGCGGGCGCGCAACCGCTCACGCTGAGCGAGTACGAAGTGATCCGCCGCTGCTTGGGGGCTTGTCCGCCCTGCTTCGCGTTGATCTACGCGGCCAACGGCGACGTACTCCTGGCAGCGGAGTACGGGTACCCGGAGGTGCAGCAGCCCGCACTCCACGCCAACAACGTCGTGTGCTGGAACAACGACATCTACAGCCTCGGCACGGAGCGCCGCCAGCCCGGCCGGTTCTGGAACATGCCGCTCGTCTACGCCGCCTACGGCCGCACCCCCGCATCCGTACGCGGCCATGCACGTTCACGTGTACGCCGACAACATCAAGCAGGACCTGCTCCACTGTTTCGCCGAACAGGACCGTCACCCCGCCGACCAGCGGCGCGGCAGCCGACCGGATCGCCGCCGCGCTCGGCACCCCGAACCCGACCGCGTACCGCGAGCGGGCGAACGTGACGGCGTTCGTGGTGCGGCGGTTCGTCGACCGCGATCTGCTGGTCGACCAGAGCGCGAACCCCGAGGGGGCGCTGCACCACCCCGGCCAGGTCACGGCGGTCTGCGGTTGCGAGGACCTGGCGGACCTGGTCGCCGTCGACACCCCGCTCGGACCCGAGCAGGCCGCCGCACGTCTGAGAGTGCGCCGTGCCGACTTCGGCCACATGGTCCGGCTCGGCTGGGGCCGCTCCCCGTAGTCGATCGAGGTCCGCTTCGGCACCAGCCGGGCCGGAGCCGTCGACGTCGCGCTCTCCATCACGGCGTCCGTCGACGCGGTCGTGCCCGCCCACCCGGAGGTGAGGTCGGCTGGGAGCATCTGCGCACGGTGGAGAAGGGCCGGCGCTCTCTGCCGGCGTCACTGCGCCCGGCACCCGCGCCCGCCTGGCCCGACGAGCTTTTCGAGGCGTTCGAGCGCCTCGGGCAGGGCCGTGTCGGCGCCACGGGATACGGCCTCGGCCTGTCCGTCGTCCGCTCCATTGCCCATGCCCCCGGCGCCCGCGTACGCGCGGCCGGGACCCGACGGCGGGCTCCATCGTCGCGGTGAGCTTCCCGGACGGCGCGGTGTCCGGTCTCCCTCAGCGCCGTCGTCGAGCCTCCGCTCAGCACGGTCAGCGGCGTCGCGACACCACGCGCGACGCAGCGCTGCCGTCGCCGCGTGACGGACGCGGCGCGCGCGACGACGCCAGGAGCTGGAGCCGGTCGGCGTCGGCACTGCCCGGCTCGACGGTGTAGACCAGCATGACCGGGCCGGGCCCGCCGGGCAGCGGATAGGTGTCCCAGTCCAGGGCGATGTCGCCGACCTCCGGGACCCAGAAAGTCTTCGTGCCACTGACCGACGCACAGACGTCATGACGGGCCCAGAGTCTCCTGAACTCGGCGCTGCGGATACTCAGTTCACCGACGACCGCGGTGGCGCGCGGGTGCGTGGGGTCGGCGGCGACGGCGGAACGCATCATGCCGATGTAGTCCAGGGCCTGCCGCTCCCAGCCGGGACAGTTCCGCTCGCCCGTCAGCGTGTCGTCGAACATCAGCAGCAGCATGTTCAGCCGGTCGGACGGGAAATCGGCCGGGCTGCCGAGGAGCGTCTCCGCCATCGGATTCCATGCGAGCAGGTCGAGGTGTTGTCCCAGGACGACCGCCGGAGTGTCCAGCGCCCGCAGCAATCGCAAGGTGTTCTCCGGCACCCGTTCCGGACCGTGGTCCACCCGGGCGGGCAAGGGGCGGCGGGCAGCCCGGGCCAGAGCGAACAGGTGTCGGCGTTCTCCGTCGTCGAGGCCGAGCGCGTCGGCGAGCGCGTCCAGCACGTGGTCGGAGGGTCGCACCTCCCGGCCCTGCTCCATCCGCTGGTAGTAGTCGGTGCTCAGCCCGGCCAGCAGCGCCAGTTCCTCGCGCCGCAGCCCGGTGACCTTGCGGCGGCCGCCCGGCTCAAGGCCGACGTCGTGCGGACGCAGTCTGGCACGCCGGGCCCGCAGGAAGTCCCCCAGCTCACGCGCGTACGGATGTGTCATCCCGCCAGTGTGTCAGCGCGCCCGGCACCCAAGGTAGGTCCCACGGACCTAGGCAACCGCGAACGACCGACCCGGCCCACGGAACTCCTAGCGTCGTCGGCACACCACCGTCGACCCTCAGGAGCATCGAATGACCGGATGGACCGCCGACCGCATCCCCGTCCAGCGCGGCAGGACCGCGGTCGTGACCGGCGCGAACTCGGGCCTGGGCCTCGTCACCGCGACCGAACTGGCCCGGCACGGTGCCCACGTCGTGCTGGCAGTCCGCGACACCACCTCCGGCGAGGAGGCGGCCCGCCGGATCGGCGGTGAGGTCGAGGTGCGCGAGCTGGACCTGGCCTCCCTCGACTCGGTCCGCTCCTTCGCCACGCGGCTCACCGCCGACCGTCCGGTGATCGACCTGCTGGTCAACAACGCCGGTGTGGTGCTGCTCGGCCCACGCCGCACCTCCGCGGACGGCTTCGAGCTGCACCTCGGCACCAACATGCTCGGCCACTTCGCCCTGACCGGTCTGCTGCTCGGCGCGCTCGCCGCGGCGCCCGCTCCCCGGGTGGTCAGCCTCAGCTCGATCACCCACAAGAACGCGCACCTCGACTTCGACGATCTGATGTACGAGCGCTCCTACCGGGCGGCCCCCGCCTACGGCCGCTCCAAACTCGCCACCACCGTCTTCGGTGTCGAGTTGGACCGCCGCCTGCGCGCCGCCGGATCGCCGGTCGTCAGCACACTGGCGCACCCCGGACTCACCCGCACCAACCTCGCCCCGCGGGCCTGGGAACACCGCGGCCGGGCCGGACGGCTGATCGCCCGGCTCGGCCTGCTCGCCACCCAGCCGGTGGAGCGGGGCACACTTCCGCAGTTGCGGGCCGCAACCGAGCCCGGACTGCGCGGAGGCGAGTTCTTCGGCCCGGCCGGGCTGAGGGAAACGCGAGGCCGGGTCACCGAGGCCCAGCTCAGCCGGGAGGCCGCCGACCCCACCGTGGGCAAGAAGCTCTGGACAGCGGCCGAGGAACTGACCGGCGTCCGGTACCTCTGACCCGACGCCGGGCAGTCCCCTGCACCCCGACGCCGCTGCGGCGGGCGCGGGCGCCTGCTGGATTTCGGCGACCTGCCGGTGGAGCGGATCGCCCATGAAGTGGGCTTCGCCACCGCTCCGTTGCAACGGCGGCGGAGGTGGGGAGGGCCAAGGGCCGTGTTTCCGAGCCCGCGCTGATCGGCCGGACACGCCCGCGGGCCGGAGGCGGACGGAGCCGTAGCCCCTCGTCCAGGAACCGCGCGGGCCGAAGGCCCGGACCCCGCGGGGCACACTCACGGCGCGATCATCTGATCCGTCGTCCCGCGCGGCCCCGGGTCCGGTACCGATACGGACGCTGCCTCTCAGCCCGCGTTGGCCGGCACCTGCACGCCGGGACGGGCGGAGCCGGAGGCGGCCTGCTCTTCGAGACGGCGGGCGAGCTGCTCCCCCTCGATGTCGAAGCTGGGCACGGCCCGGCTCATCGCCTTCGGCATCCACCAGATACGCTCGCCGACGATCGCCATCACGGCAGGCACGATGAGCATGCGGACCAGGAACGCGTCCGCGAGGACACCGATGGCGAGAGCGAATCCGATCGTCTTGAGGATGATGTCGTCGGTGAGGACGAACCCGGCGAAGACACCCACCATGATCACCGCTGCCGCCGCGACGACGCGGCCACTGTGCGCGAAGCCGTCGACGACGGCGCGCACGGCCGGCGTGCCCCGCACGTGAGCCTCCCGCATCCGTGTGACGAGAAAGACCTCGTAGTCCATTGCCAGTCCGAACAGGATGCCGGTCAGCAGGATCGGCAGGATGAAGAGCACCGGCGTACTGCCGTCGATCCCTACCAGCTCGTTGAACCAGCCCCACTGGAACACCGCCACCGTGGCCCCCAGTGACACTCCGACCGAGAGCAGGAACCCGAGGGCGGCCTTGACCGGCACCCAGATCGACCGGAAGACCGCGATGAGCAGCAGGACGGCGAGGCCGACGACCACGGTCAGATAGACCGGGAAGACGTTCCGGAGTTCGGTGGAGATGTCGATGCCGACCGCGGTCTGTCCCGTCACCAGGGCACGGGCCCCACTGGCCGCCTCCAGGTCGCCCAGGGCGTCACGGAGGTCCGCGACGAGCTCCTTCGTCCCCTGCTGAGCGGGGCCCGTCGTCGGAATCACGGTCAACGTCGCGATGCCCGACATCTCAAGCTGCCGTGCGAGCGCTTGCTGTGACTCCGGCGTGTCGTCGCTCACCGCGGGAATCACCCCGGCGACGCCGGACCCGCTCCCGGCGGCAAGCGAGTCGATCCGCTCGGTGGCCAGCGCGACAGCAGCCTGGGCGGCCGTCGCGCTCGTGGTTCCCCGGGTGTCGACAACGACAACGAGTGGCCCGTTCGCGCCGGGACCGAAGTGGTCGGAGATGAGGTCGTAGGCGACGCGGGCGTCACTGCCGGTAGGTCTGGTGGAGTCGTCCGGGAGCGAGAGCTGCATCGAGAGGGCCGGAATCGAGACCACGGCCGCAGCCGCTGTGCCGACCAGTGTGGCCGGCCACTTCAGCCGTACGACAGCCTCCGCCCAGAGGCGCGCGGTCGCGCGCTTCCTCACGGGGTGGGGATGCGCGCCGGCGGGCGCCCGGTAAGAGGCGACGCGGGCACCGGCAAACCCGAGAAGCGCGGGCAGCAGCGTCAGCGCGATGAACACCGACAGTGCGACGGTGAACGCCCCTCCGAGGCCCATCTGCGTGAGGAACCCGATTCCGGACAGGGAGAGCCCTACCAGGGCGACGATGACCGTCAGGCCGGCGAAGACCACGGCCGAGCCCGCCGTACCGACCGCGACCCCCGCCGCCTCGTCCCGCGGGCGGCCCGCTCGGACCTCGGTCTGATAGCGGGTCATGATGAACAGCGCGTAGTCGATACCGACGGCCAGTCCCAGCATCGTGCCCAGCGACCCGGTGAGCGAGGACAGCTCGACGAACATCGTGAGAGCCGAGATGGCGATCATACCGATGCCCACCCCGACCAGCGCGGTGAGCAGCGGCATCCCAGCCGCCAGGAGCGATCCCAGCGTGAGCGCCAGAACGAGGAACGCCACGCCGATGCCGACAAGTTCGGCCACGGGTGAGTGTGCCTCAGGAGCCAGGGCGTCGCCGCCGATCAGGACGTCCTGGCCCCGGCCCTCCGCCGCCGTCCGGACATCCTCAAGGCGGGCCCTGTCCCCTTCGGAGAGATCCGCCGGGGACTCGGTGAACGTCACAGTCGCGTACCCGACGCGGCCGTCCACGGAGAGCGTCCCGGCCGTGTACGGGTCGGCGACCGTCTGCACGTCGGCGCCGTCGAGCCAGGCGAGCGCCGTGCCGACCGTGCGCTTGTGGGGCGCGTCGGTGAGCGACTCCCCCGCCGGCACCTCGAACACGATCCGCGCCGTGGCACCGTCCGCCGAGGCGCCCGGAGTGCGCTTCTCGATCAGCTCGAACGCGTCCATCGACTCGATCCCGGACAGCTCGAAGTTGTCGTTCGTCTTGCCCGACATCAGCAGTGAACCCAGCAGAATCGCGCACAACGCCAGGAACCAGCCGAGAGTCACGAACTTTCGGTGTTGGAAAGACCACCGGCCGAGCCGGAACAGCCGCCATGCCATCGTGCATCCCCTCATCGAAGTGGACCCAGAGGTCCGGATACGTTTCAAGCTATCAGGACTCCGGGGTCCACTTATTCGGATGGTGCACGGTCACAGACATCCGACCCACCGGCCGGCCTGGTAACCGGCTTCACAGCCGTCGGCGCGGAGCGGATAGGGTGACGGCGTTGACATTCACGACGAGGGCATCGGCGGTACCGCGTGACCGAGGAAGGTTGGCGCGAGCGACGGGCGGACGCGCGGCGCAATCACGACAAAGTGCTGGCGGCGGCGGTCGAGGTCTTCACCGAACACGGCTTGGACGCCACGATTCCGCAGGTCGCCGCACATGCGGGGGTCGGGAAGGCGACGGTGTACCGCAGCTATCCGACCAAGGCCGCCCTGGTCGAGGCGCTCACCGGCACCCGCGTCCAGTGGCTGCGCGATGTCGTCGCGGACACGGACGCGCACGTTCGCGAACCTCAGGCGGCGTTGGAAGCCGCGATACACCGCATCGTCGAGCGCCTGGCCAGTGACCGGCTGCTGGTCGACGTGATGGCGCAGGCCCCGATGTGGCACGCCGCGACCAGTCCTGCAGCTGTCAGCCTGACGCCGCCCGCCGAGGGGTCGGCGCCGCCGTTCGACGACGAGACAGCTGCGACGATCGTCAGATGGCTCGACGCGGCGCGCGACCGGGGCGAGATCCGGGACGACATCACGACCATGGACCTGCTGGTGCTGATCGGCGGAGTGGCCCACGTACTACTCGAACTGGACGTCCATGACCACGACGTGTGGCGCCGGTACGCAACGCTGGCGCTCGCGGCTCTCCGGGCCTGACCTGTTCGGGAACGGTGGACCACCGCGCAACGGTCCCGCGGAGACGCGAGCGGGCCCCGGACCACCAGTGGTTCGGGGCTCGCGGACAGTTCGGGGTGCGGCTGCTACAGGTCGAACTCGAGGTGTTCGATGTCGGTGAAGCGGACCTCTTCCAGGCTACCGGCGCGACGGCCGCCGTCCTGGAAGTAGACCTCCTTGAGCGCTTCGGCCGCGATCTCCTTGAGCTCACGGTCGTCGGCGCCGGCCTGTTGGGCGTCGAAGAGGCGGGCGGCGTAGTGCGGGGGCAGGGCGACGGTCAGGTGCCGGATGCGGTCCTGGTCCGTGGACCCGATGGGCGCGGTGTAGCCCATGCGGGCGCGGGTGTCGATGACGATGCCGCCCGTGGTGGCCGCTTTGGCCTTGGCCTTCGCCCGGATCTGCGGCTGCCAGCGCTTCTTCACCTCGCGCTCCAGGCGGGCGGCGAGGTCCGGCCGGGGCTTTTTGATCTGGTCCTTCACGTACCGCTCGACGGTGCGCTGGGAGACACGCAGCATCTGGGCGACCGCCTTCGTGCCACCGAGTTGCTTGACCAGGTACCGCATCTGCGGACCGGCGTTCTTGGGTGCCGGGCGGGTGAACGCCTTCTGCACGGCGGCGTCCAGGCCGTCCCCGAACAGGCTCATCGTCGCCTTCTCCTACTCTCCGTTGTCGACGTCGGTGACGGTGCCGTCCTTGATGTACCGGGCGAGGTTGAGTTCCGGGGCGTTGAACCGCTCGCGGACCTCCTCGCCCCACAGCACGGACTGGGTGCCCTCGTGCTTGACCAGGCCGGGGTTGATGCCGAGCTTGAAGCCGCCGGGCAGCGGCTTGCCCTCCCGGTACGGCAGGAAGTCCAGCGGGCTCTCGCCGTTGGCGGCGTAGACGACGCAGTCGGACAGGATCGCGACCGGGTACCGCCCGGTGAACGCCGCGTGCTTGACGATCTTGCGGTGCAGGTTGATCCGGGTGCGGGAGATGACCGCCGCGCGGATGTCCGGCCGCCACGTCGGGCGGGACAGGGCCCGCCACGGCTCACCCGGCCGCCAGCCCTCGCCGCGAGGGCGCTCGCGCAGCTTGCCCAGGCCGCCCTTCACCGTCGCCTTGATCGCTGAGACGACGATCGCCAACTCCGGATCGCGGCCCTTGTAGCCGTCCATGGCGGCAAGGAAGTCGGCCGGGGTCAGGTCGGCGGCGACGCCGAGGTCGGCCATCGTGGCGAGGTAGGCGTCGCGCAGCCGCTGGTACCAGCCGTCCAGATAGCGGCCGTTATCCCGTCGCACCCACGCCTCCAGCGGGCGCACCTCGTAGCCGAGCTCCACCGCGTACGCCACGGTCGGCGTCGCGTACCAGGCCGGCCCCTCGGGCCGGTCACCCTTCGGTGTGAACGGGCTGGGCAGCAGGCTGCCGTCCAGATCCACCCACTCCTTGCCGACCTTCACCTTCGACAGATCGACGTGGGAGAGGTCGACCAGCCAGGAGCCGGGCAGCTTCGGGTCGAACACCGGGGCCTTGACATGCGTGGGCGCGCCCAGGCCGACGGGCAGACCGTTGGCACCGGCCGCAAAGGCCATGTTGACGTCAATGCCGACCAGGTGGCGCAGGGTGCACTCGGCATCAGTCATCGGCCGCGCCCAGTCGTAGGCCTCCTCGAACAGCTTCTCCGCCGGGCCGCGCACGTGGAAGCGGGGCAGGTCGGCGAGGACGGGGTGGCCGTCGGGGGCCTCGCACGGCGCCGGTTCGACCGGGTCCTTGCCCAGGCTGCCGGGGTTGTGCTCGGAGTGCCGCTTGCCGTCGGCGTCCGGCTCGGAGGCGCGGGTCGCCGGGTGCAGGGTGGTCATCAGCTCCAGGCCGGTCACGGCGGTCGATCCGCGCGGCGTCATCACCCGGGACGCGTACATGCCCAGAACGCGGGCGAGTTCGGCCGGCGGGAGCTGTCCAGCCCTGTCCCAGTGCCGGGTGTCGAGCGCGTTCCACGACGGGATGCACAGCTGCACGCAGGCACGCTCCGAACCGGTGGCCGGACGGTAGATCCGCGCCCACGGCCCGAAGCCGCGCTTGGTCAGCTTCCACTCCGCGCGGACCAGCTGCTTGATGACCTTGTGGCCTTCCGGAATCCGCCCGGCGAGCCGCTCCTCCTCCGTGAGAACGGTCGGCAGACCGTAGCGCTCCAGCGCGGCCTCGGTGAGCACGAGCAGCGGGTCGGCGTCCTTGCCCGGCCCGGACAGCTTCGGCTGACCGAGCTTCGCCTCCCTGAGCGTCCAGTCCACCAGGGCCGGGATGCTCTTGGCAGGCACATCCAGGACCAGGCCACCGGTGCAGTACGCCACCACCTTGCCATCGGCGTCGACATCGACGACCGCCAGCGGCCCGTTCTCGAACCGCGGGTCGGTGCCGCCCGCCAGGGTGCCGGCCGAGGCCGCCTTGCGTGCACCGGGACGGCGTGACGCCGTCGGCCTGGTGGTGCGCGCCGGACGCGGCGCGGCCACCGGAGCAACAGCAGCGACGGGCGCAGCGGCAGGGGGCCGGGTGTTCTCGGATGCACTCATGACCGGAGCCTCGGGCGCCGGGCCTGTGGGCGAAGTCGGTGTTTCCACCGGG
The DNA here is from genome assembly GCF_042673865.1 of Streptomyces sp. NPDC056987. NCBI lineage: Bacteria > Bacillati > Actinomycetota > Actinomycetes > Kitasatosporales > Streptomycetaceae > Streptomyces > Streptomyces sp. NPDC056987. Next base: position 160,171 of record NZ_JBHURV010000014.1, on the reverse strand, counting down.
GCGGACGCGCCGGTGAACGTGGCCGGCACCGCAGCGTCCTGGACGAGTACGGCCGCACCGTCCGGGGCGGGGTAGAGCTCCGCGAGCTGCGTCAGCAGCCGCGCGTAGGCGTCCCGCTCCGGCGGGCGGGGCTCGGTCTTCCCTGCCTCCCAGCCCGAGACCGTGGCCCGCCGCACCTTCAGCGCGCCTGCCACCTCGTCGATCGTCAGTCCGTGCGCGGCACGCAGCCTCTTGCGCTCCACCGGCGGCGGCAGCGGGGAACGGGACGCGACCAGTGCGTCGACCGCGTCGAACAACTCGGACATGGAACACCTCCTGCTTCACACCCTACCCAATGGATCGCACGAAGCGCGTACGAACAGCGTACGTTTTGCGCTCAAAATGCGTTCTTTTGCATTTCTGTACCCAGAAGGCCAGGACGCCGGTGATTCCTGTTCCGATGCCGTAGCAGGCGCCGCGGTCCGGCCCAGAGAGGCCGTCAGGGTGTGGAGGCGCACTCCGAGGGCGTGGGTGCAGCAGCCGTGTTCGAGGAGTTCGGTCACCGTGGACAGGTTGGCATCCAGGAGGGACGCGGTGTGCTGTCGCCGCTCAGCCGGCGCGGACAGGGCAACACCCGAGATCGTGAGGAAGTTGCGGCGTCCCATCGCTGTTCGCAGGGCCTTTCTCAGGGCGTGTGTGGTCCGAGCGGGACCACACAGTCGGCGGTCAGAGGTATCCAGTCCGGCCGGCTGTCCGCTTCAGTGTCCCCTCTACCTGCATCCGGTCGTTGCCGGTCGCCTTGCCGGTCGCTTCCTTTCAGCGAACTCGCCCCGGTGGCGGGGCGTTCTGGAAGGGTGGGCCGCATGTACGACGGAGCCCTCCCGATACTTCATGTCAAGGAAGAACCCGGTGCGGTCACCCAGTACGGTCGGCTGGGTTCCACCAAGCATGTGAAGCACTACGTGGTTGCCCTTCTGGTCCTCCAGTTGCTGCTCGTATCCGGGTGCAAGGGCAGATACCAGCAGCAGTACGAGGAGGGCTACGAAGCCGGCCAGGATGAATCAACTGTGTGCGCGGAGTACGAAACACCAGGCGGATGGGAACCATCCCGGCAGTGGATGACAGGCTGCAACGATGCCGTAGCGGGCCGACCGGCCGATCCACAAAAATCCCGGTGAGGTCACATCAACCGACACCATGATCACGGACATCGCCTTCACGGAGAACCTGTTGGCCATGCGGCGCACGATGGGGTGCGCCGCATGGCGCCCCAGGAGGCAGCAACGGCACTGTGCGGCGTTCATCGCTCGGCAGTGGCAATCACCCGGACCGCGCCGGGTCAAGTGCCGCCTTGCCTCGTCCGGCGAAGGCCAGCAGCAGCGCCCCGGCGGCGGCGATGACCGCGGCGATGGTGAACGCCGTCGTCCACGAGCGGGCGTGTTCGACCACGGCTCCGGTGATGAGCGGTGCGAGGAACCCGGCGCACCCGGCGATGAACTGCACGACTCCGGCGACGGAACCATAGCGGGGGCCGGGCACCTCCTCGGCAATCACGGTCCAGTACTGCGCACCGGTGAAGTAGAGCAGGAAGATGATGACCGCCATGAGCGCCACCGCCTCGACGGCGCTCCCGACGAGCGGGATGCACCCGAAGAGTGCCGCCGTGAGGATCAGGCAGATCACGATCGTCCAGCGGCGAACGGTGGCTGCGGCGCCGATGCGGCGTACCAGCCGGTCCGTGGCGACACCGCCCGCGATCATGCCGATACAGCCGCCGATCCAAGGGAGGGAACCGGCGACGGCCAGGTGTGCCAGATCGATGCCGCGCTCGGCGACCAGATACGTGGGAAACCAGGTCAGAAAGACGTTGAGGATCCAGGCGTAGCCGAAGTAGGCGAGCGCCGTGGCCCAGATGACGGGCCGGGCGACGTAGTGCCACATGCCCGGCAGAGCCGATGACTTCTCACTCTCCTTGTTTCCGGTGTGTCCTATGGTTCCGGCCTTGTCCGTTGCGGCGCCCTCCTCTGCCCCGGCGTCTTTGTCCGTGGTTGCCGCTGTTCCGCTCTCCAGGCCGTTGATCTCGCGCAGTTCCGCGGGCTTCATCCAGGGATGCTGCTCGGGTGTGTCCCGTACGACGGCGAACCAGCCGACGGCGAAGAGCACACCGATGACACCGAAGATGATGAACGGCGCACGCCAGTTTCCGTTCGTCGCCTGGATGACGGCGACCACGATGGGGGTTCCCACGGCTCCGCCGAGCGGTGTGGCGGCGTTGGCGATACCGATCGCCGTTCCGAGCTCCCGCCGCGGGAACCAGGTGTTCATCAGCTTGGCGGTGACGGTTGCCTGGGGGCCTTCGGCGGCGCCGAAGAGGATCCGGATGATCAGGAAGCTGACGAATCCCGCGCCCGCCGCCGTCGCGGCGGTGAAGACGGACCAGGCGAGAGCCGCCCAGCCCATGACCTTGCGCGGGCCGAAACGGTCGGCCGCCCAGCCGCCGACCAGCCCGAAGGGCGCGTACGAGATCGCGAAGATGCTGAGGATCCAGCCGAACGCGGTCTCGGAGAAGCCGAACTCCTTGATGATGTACGGCGCGGCGACACCGATGGCGGCCCGGTCGGCGTAGTTGAGACCGAGCACCATGAAGTCGGCGGCGAGCACGGCCCAGCGGGTACGCAGCCTGGGCGGCCGGTCGCCGCCGCGGCTCGCGGCGGAGCCCCCTGGCAGCGTGGGAGAGGTGGAGACGGACACGGGTGATCCTTCCGAGGACGGGTGACACCGGAGCGGCAGGCGTCATGTGGGACCAAGCGGACGGAAGAAAAGGGAGGAATGGAGGCGGAGAAGGAAGAGGAGCCGGTCAGAAGAAGCAGCGGGCGGTGTCCACGACGCGGTAGTCCTCGTCGACGACGGGCACGAGCTGCCACTTGTCGTGCGCGGTACACGGGTGTGAGATGCCGAGCGCGAGCAGATCACCGACGCGGGGGCCGCTGCCCGCGGGGAAGCGGAGAAAGGCGTGCTGATCGTTGAGCGCGTCGATCGTCCAGTCGCCGAGGGACTCGGCACCACGCGCGGCGTCCCGCGTCCAGGCGTCCTGGGCCCCGGCGCGCCGTGGCAGGTGGACCAGCGGTACGGGGAGTCCCTCGTCGAAGGGCAGGTCGCGGCGGCCCGCGTCCAGCAGGGCGAGACCGTCCTCGGGGGTGGAGATCACCTGGGTCCACACTTCGATGGCGGGGGTCAGCCGGGGTGTGCCGGGAGCCTGGCGGGCCAGCCGGTCGTAGAGGCCGTCGTCGTGGGAGGCGTAGGCGCCGCTGCGCAGCAGCAGCCGTACGGGGCGCCGTCCGTCCGGAGCCTTCCGGCCCGGGTCCTGGTGCTGGTCCGGCGCCGTGCCGTCCACTTCCCAGTCGCTCGCGAGTTCACGGGCGACGATGTCGTAGTAGATGCTTCCGCCGCAGCTCACCAGCCACTCGCCCGTACCGGGACGGGCGTCCAGCAGGCCCGCGTGGGCGATACGGGACATGGTGTCACGAACGGTGCGCAGGAATCCGGTGACCTCGGCGAGGGCGTCCGGGGTGCGCGCGTGGCTGACACTGCCCTCGTAGGCGGCGACGCCGACCACCGCGAGAGCGGTCTCGGCGGCGGCCGCCTGTGCGACGGCCAGCGCCTGTTCAGGGGTGCGGCAGCCGGTACGGCCGCCCGCGTGCCCGAGCTCCACGAGTACGGGAAGCGGTGGCAAGTGCGGGTCCAGGGCGGCGCCGAGCAAACGGACGCCCTCGATGCCGTCGACGTACGCCGTGAATCCGAACCGCGGATCGGCTGCCATCTCGCGCTGTACCCAACGGGCGAATCCGGTGTTCACCAGTGGGTTGGCGTAATGGATACGCCGCGCTCCTCCGGCGCGGAACACGCGGGCCTGGTGGGGCGTGGCGACGGTGACGGCCCACGCACCGAGGGCCTCCTGGCGCGCGTACAGCCCGGGTGAGAGGGCCGTCTTGCCGTGCGGGGCGAAGAGCGCACCGTGTTCGTCGCAGAAGGCCGCCAATGCTTCGAGGTTGGCGTCCAGCGCGTATTCCTTGAGCACCATGACGGGCCACTCGAAACCGTCCTCGAAGAGGCGGTAGCCCTGGGCGGGGATCTGCGCGCCGCGGTAGGGCGCCGCTTGTGGCGGGAGTGCCTTGAACCGCCAGCCGACCGGGCCTTCGGCGAGCTCTTGACCGTGCGGGCCGGCGTGGGCGCCTGCGTGGGGAGTATCAGTCACCGTCGCCTCGCGGGGCGCTGCCGGAGCCGGTGGTGAGCAGGGTGACCAGTACATCGGTGGCGGTGGCCAGCTGGCCGAGCTCGATGAACTCGCCGGGTGTGTGGGCTTCGGCCATGGTTCCGGGGCCGAAGACGACGGAGGGTACTCCGGTACGGCAGATCTTGCTGGCGTCGGTTCCGTGTCCCACGCCGATGCCCGCCGGATCGAGTCCGTGGGCGGCCAAGGCGCGGCCGACCTCCGCGCTGAAGGCGGCTCCGGCTCCCTCGTCCTGCGCGGGGAGCGCGTAGTCGACAACGTGCGGCGGTGCCACCTCCACCCGGCCGGGGAAGCGGTTCTCCAGCTCGTCCTTCAGCTCCCGCCACACCTGGGTGGGCTCCTCGCCGCCCACGGTGCGCCGGTCGATGGTGATCTCGCAGCGTTCGGGCAGCACATTGGGACCTGAGCCGCCGGATATCTGTGTGACGACAAGAGTGGGTGGGCCGACCAGCGGCTGCCGTCGCGCGGTCAGCCGGGTGGCGACCTCGTCGCGCAGGTAGCGGACCACCTCGGCGATCGTTTCGACGGGATTGATCCGCCCCTCCGGCAGGGAGCTGTGCCCGCCGGGGCCCTGGGCGACGATGCGGCAGCGCATGACTCCCTTGTGCGCCACCACGAGTGCGAGGCCGGTCGGTTCGCCGACGACGGCGCCGACGCAGCGGGCGGCGAAGCCTTCCCCGCCGTCGCCCGTGGGGTTCGTCTCCGCTCCCGTGCCGAGCAGATGCGTCACGCCCTGGTAGCGGTGCTCCTCGTCGATGGCGCCCGCGAGGACGACCGTGCGCTCGGCCGGGTGCCCGGAGGCGGCGATCCGGGCGAGCGCCGACAGGAAGGCGGCCAGGGGTCCCTTCGCGTCGCAGGCGCCGCGCCCGTACAGCCGGCCGTCGCGGATGTGCGCGGTGAAGGGGTCGAGGGTCATCCCCTCGGTCTCGACCGTATCGAGATGCGTCTCCAGAAGAATCCACTCGTCGGTGCGGCGCCCCGGCATGGTGGCGACGACGTTGCAGCGGCCGTCGGTCACCTCGTCCAGGCGGGCCGTCATGCCCAGGCGACGGCAGTACTCCGCGACGAACTGCGCCAGCCGGGTCTCCGCCGCGACGGCCTCCTCACGCGGGTTGACACTCGGAATGGCGATGAGTTCGGACAACAAGGCTTCGTTGGTACTGCATTGCAAATCAGCATGTTGCATAGGGGTGAAGGTAGAAGGCAGGATCAGGACGGTCAAGAGGTCGTTGCATCTGAAGCAACCGACGTCGGAGAATCCGCGAGGGAGAAGGGAGCCGGGCAGAGTGACGGACACAGGGGGGAACGAGGACCGGAGCACGGCGGCACGCAACCGCTCCTCGTCCTTGCGGCGCGCACTGACCGTGCTGGACTTCATCGCCGACCATCCCGATCCGGCGGGCGCCTCTCTCAGCGACATCGCGCGCGGGCTGGGGCTCCACAAGAGCACTCTGCTGCGCCTGTTGGCCCCGCTCACCGACAACGGGCTGGTACTGCGTGACACCGAGCGCGCCCGCTACCGGCTCGGCTCACACGCCGCCTATCTCGGAGGTGCCTACCTGGACCGGCTGGACCTGCGGGAAGTCGCACGGAACACCCTGGTGAGCCTGGCCGAACAGACCGGCCACACCGCCCGGCTGAGCATCCGCGAAACCGGCGAGACCGTCCTGGTCGACACCGTGGAAGGGAGCGGCCCCATGCCCGTACGCCTCAGACTGGGCACGCGCAGCCCTTTGCACACAGGCACGGCCGGATGGACACTGCTGGCCGGGCTCGACGACACCGAACTGGCACAGGCCGAAAAGGCCGCGCGGCAGGCGGCGACGAGCGGATCAGCGAGCGAGACGGCCGCCGAGGAACTGCGCGCGGCGGTCGCTTCGGCCCGGCGCCACGGTTTCGCCGTCGACGACCGGACAGCCGGGCCGGGTGTGCTCAGCGTGGACGCCACGGTATCCGACCATGACCGCGCACCGGTTGCCGCCATCGGTCTCCTGGGCCCGGTGGCCGGCGGCGCACGGAGCGCGTCGGCCTCGTCGCTGGGTGCCCTCGTACGCGATGCCGCCCACGACGTCTCACGCGCACTCGGCGCCAGGACCAGCAGGAACGCCCGCCTCGGGGACCGCGGCACGGCCGGACATCCCGGCGGTGCCGCCGCTCACGAAGGCTCCGGCCGCCCGGGCCGTACGAGTCCAGTTACGCCGACCCCGCACCGTTCACCGAAGGAGGCCACCCACGTGGACCCACGTCAAGCCATCAGCACCCCAGCCGCGCCCCAGCCGGTCGGCGCCTACTCGCAGGCCATCGTAGCGGGCGGCTTTCTGCACACATCGGGCCTGGGACCGCACAACCCTGTCACCGGACGCGTCGCAGGCACGACCATCAGGGAGCAGACCGAGCAGACGATGCGCAACCTCGCCTCGGTGCTCAACGCGCACGGACTGGACTTCTCCGACGTGGTGCGTGCCACCGTGCACCTCCAGTACCTCGACCGGGACTTCGACGACTTCAACTCCGTCTATGAACATCACCTCACCCCGCCGTACCCGGCCCGCACCACAGTCGGTGCCGACCTCGCGAACGTCCTGCTGGAGATCGACATGACGGCGCTCCTTCGCTGAGACCGATCACCCACAGCAGGAGGTCGAAAATCTGAACCCCACCGCGGCAGTACTCGATTCGTGCGCGGCCCAGCGAGTCCGGGACCGCTCGCTGACAGCTCGCCGATCAAGTCCGCGGACGCCCCGTCGGACGGGTCGCGGTCCGTTACGGTGCACAGGCCGCCGACAGCACCCTGCGCGACGGCCCAGCGTTCACCCGCCTCCGACATGAACACCCGGCTGCAACTCCCGGCCTCGTGAGCCGACTTCGCCCCCGCGGAACTCCTCGTCTCCTAAAAGACGGCATGACGGACAGGACCGCAACCGATCGTCCCACTCCAACGGCTTCCAACAACGTCCTCGGTCTCTCCCTTCAACGTGTGGGCGCCCTGATGCACGGTCCGGACCCGCGATCACCGGTTCCACGGAAACCGGGCGTCTCCCGCCGGACTCCTCGATCCGGCGGAGTGTGCGGAAGGACCGCCGCTTCCTGCGAAGCGGCGGTCACACTCGCGTCATCCCGCCCCGGGTGGGATCAGTTCGAAGACGGAGTCCGGCTGAGTGGCTTGAGGACCTCGCGGGCGAGCGGGACGGCGGAGGCCGGGTTCTGACCGGTGTAGAGGTTGCGGTCGGTCTCGGTGTGCGGCTGGTACTCGGGACCTTCGCGGTAGTCCGCGCCGAGGTCGCCGACCAGGCGGTCCTGCAGCAGCCACCGGGCCTTGTCGGCCAGCCCTCCGGTGGCCTCCTCGGCGTTGCTCAGGGCGGTGAGCCGGTATCCGGTGAACGGCGATCTGCCCGCAGCATCGACGGTGGCCAGCAGTGCGGCCGGACCGTGGCAGACCAGAGCGAGGATCTTGCCGGCGGCCAGGGCGTCGGCAAGCAGCCCTGCTGAGGCCGCGTCGGCGGACAGGTCCTCCATCGGACCCCAGCCACCGGGGTAGAACACGGCGTCGTACTCCTCGGGAGCGGCGTCCTCGATACGCACAGGGTTGGCCAGTTCGCTCGCCGGGGCGAGCGCGACGCGCATTCTCGCCACGCCCTCTTCCCCGCCGCAGTACTCGGGGGTCAGGCTCACCGCGTCGGCGGTCGGCGGCACACCGCCCGGGGTGGCCACTGCGATCTCCTAGCCGGCCGCCTTGAACTCCTCATAGGGGCCGATCGCCTCCTCGGCCCAGAAGCCGGCGGCTGGCGGGTGCCGTCCTTGAGGGTCCAGTGGTCGGCAGCGGTGATCACGAACAGGATCGTCTTCTTCATGATGAGTTGTCCCGACTGTTCAGCTCAGCGTGTTCCGAGGGTGTCCAGGACGAGGCGGACGGCCTCGGGCAGGTCGATGCGGTCGTCGGGGGTGGCGCCGAAGTGGCCACCGGTGGGGGTGATCGTGGCGGTGGCGCGCAGGTTGGTGACGAGTGCGGCGACGTGCCCGAACGGGTCGGGTATCAGCACGGGGTCATCGGCGGCGGCCAGGACGTGGAAACGCTGTGCGGTACGGCGGATGGCACCCCAGTCGAAGGGCTTGGCGAAGAACTCTGCGAGCACTTCGTAGCCGACTTCGTGCGCGGGGGCCGCTACCAGGACGGCGCCGGCGAAGGCGCCGCCGCGGTCGGGGTCGTACCTTTCGAGGAAACGCAGAATGTTGACGGCGCCGATGCTGTGGCCGACCAGCACGGTCTCCTCGGCGGGAGCGCTGAGCGCCCGTTCGGCGAAGGCGGTTTGCCACTGCTCCAGCCCCGGAGCGTGAGCGCCAGGGAGGTTCGGGACCTCGACCGTGTGGCCGCGTAACTGGAGTTGGTCGCGCAGGTAGGGGTACCACACGCTGCGCTCGTCCGTGTTGTAGGCGTGCGAGACGACGATGGTGCTCAATTCTCTCTCCAAATCAGAACGCTACGTTTCGTTTCGAATGACTGTAGCATTCGACCGACAGCCCCGGCACGGGCGTCAGGGCGCAAGGGAGGACGGGGCCTCATGGCACGCACGGGTGGGCGCATCCGTAACGCGGAGGCGCACAAGGCAGTGCTGACCGCCGCGACGGAACTGCTGGAGGAGTGTGGTTACCAGGCGATCACCATCGAGGGTGTCGCCGAACGGTCGGGGGTGGCAAAAAGCACCATCTACCGCTGGTGGCGGTCCAAACCAGACCTGGTGATGGAGGCCTACACCGCCCTCGTCGCCCGCATTGTGCCCGAGCCGGACACCGGCTCCCTGGCCACCGATCTGACCGAGTTCGCGCAGCACCTCCACACGGGGGTCCGTCATCCTCCGCGCAGGCGCGCCCTGCGAGGGCTGATGGCGGAGGCGCAGCTGGACCCGGCGTTCGAGGGCCCCTTCCGGGCCTGGGTGAAGTCGCGGAGGGAGGTGGTCCTGCGCATCCTGCTGCGTGCCCGGGAGCGAGGCGAGATCCGGCCCGGCGCAGACCTGGATCTCGCCGTGGACCAGATCTTCGGCGTGTTCTGGTACCGGCTGCTCGTCGACCATCTCCCCCTGGACCCCGAGACCGCCGCCGGCCACATCGACCAGCTCCTGCGCGGCCTCACCGCACAAAAAGCCCCATGAGCGGTCCACGACGCCGCGGCGCCTGTTCGCCTCACGACCGAAGGACGGCAGACGGCCTTCGCGGCTGCTGCACCACAGGCGGTTACGGATCCGGCACCGGCGACTGTCGAGACAATCGCGGGCGGACTGCGCATTACCGGTCCCCCTGGGGCCGGCTGCACAACCCTGGGAGGACACCCCTGTTTTCGCCGGGCAGTTTTGGCCCCACTGCCGAGGTGAGTTCTAGATCTCGTCGCAACGCAAGACCCCGAAGGTGTTGCAATGACGAGGAACCGTCGAGGAGTTAGAGGGCCCGGAGGCGAGCCCCAGGCCGACAAGCGTGATCGTTACCTTCGTCTCATGGCGCAAGGGATGAGCAACTCGGCCGCATGTCGAGAGGTCGGTGTCAACCGCAAAACGGGCAACCGGTGGACTTACGGACGGACGGTGAAGAACCAGACCGGCCAGGACTACGTCTACGCGCCGATCTCCGACAAGAAGCCGGGCGAGGTCTCCGACCGGTTCCTGTCCGAGGACGAACGCATACAGCTAGCCGACCTGCTCTGCGCGGGCCACTCTCTGCGCTCGATAGCCCGCCGGCTGGGCCGGAACGCCTCCACGATCAGCCGCGAACTGCACCGCAACAGCAACCCCACCACCGGTGCCTACCAGCCCTTCCAGGCACAACGCAGGGCCGTCACCCGGCGAGCGAGGTCCAAGGAGGGCAAGCTCAAGCGGGATCCGGAGCTGAAGGAGTTCGTCCAGCTGCACCTGAGCCGCCGGTGGAGCCCTGAGCAGATCAGCCGCGTGCTGCCGACCGTCTTCCCCGACCAGCCGGAGCGGCACCTGTCCACCGAGACCATCTACCAGGCGATCTACCTGCCCCACCGCGGCGGCCTGGACCGCTCTCTCGGCAAATTGCGCACCCGCCGCCGACACCGGCGCAAGCGCCGTCGTCCCGATCAGCGCCTGACCCGGTTCCGGGCCGCCGGCCTGACCATCAGCCAACGGCCACCCGAGGCTGACGGCCGGATGATCCCTGGTCACTGGGAGGGAGACTTGATTGTGGGCAAGGACAACCGGTCCGCGATCGGCACGCTGGTCGACCGCACCACCCGTTACGTCAAGCTCGTCCACCTTCCTGACGGCCGTAGTGCCGAACACGTCCGGGACGCGCTCGTGCGTACCTTCCAGGGCCTTCCGCCCAGCCTGGCCCGCACGCTGACCTGGGATCAAGGCAGTGAGATGGGCCGTCACGACGAGTTCACCCGCGTGACCAGCATCCCCGTCTTCTTTTGTGATCCCGGCAGCCCCTGGCAGCGGCCGACGAACGAGAACACGAACGGCCTGCTTCGCGAGTACTTCCCGAAGGGCACCGACCTGTCGATCCACTCCGCCGCCGACCTGACCGCCGTCGCCATCGAACTGAACGACCGCCCCCGCAAGACCCTCGGTTGGCAGACTCCAGCCCTCCACTTCAGTAGGCTCATCGCAACAGTTGAGTGACCAGGTGTTGCGACCGTTACTGGAATCCGCCTCCTGCCCCGGAAACGGCAAACGCACCACTGCCGCATCCACCTCACCCCGGGCCAGGCCGACGCTCGGTTCCGACCAGTCGAACTGCCGCAGTTCCACCCGCCACTCCGGCTGCGCCTGACGGAACTCGGCGATAACCTCGGGGACGGCACCCACCGCGCCCGCGTCCAGGAAGCCCAGGCGCAGCACCCGCGCCGCCCGGCCGGTTGCCTGCACCGCCTCGTCCCAGCCGTCCAGCAGTGCGGGCACCCGCGAGGCGAGCTCACGACCAGCCTCGGTCAGCGCCATCCCCGACCGTGAACGTGCGAAGAGCCGTACCCCGAGATCGTCCTCCAGGCGCCGGATCTGCTTGGTCAGCGCGGGCTGCGAGACGAACAGCCTCTGCGCCGCCCCGATCAGGCTGCCCTCCTCCGCCACTGCGGCGAAGTACCGAAGCAGGCGCGTGTCCACATCCATGCCGCCAGGTTATAGAAGCAGGTATTGGACGGTGCCGAAGCGCCCGCGGACCCTGAAGGCATGACCGGTACCCAGCTCGCACTCCTCGTCGTCACCCTGCTCACCGCCGCCGTCAACGTCGGTAGCGCCGCCGCCGACCTCGCCGGGGCGCGCTTCGTGCTGGCGAACGCGGCGGAGGTGGGTGTCCCCCGATCCTGGCTGCCTGGGCTGGCCGCCCTCAAACTGGCTGGTGCGGCAGGCCTCCTCCTCGGCCTCTTCGACGCCGCGCTGCGCCCCCTCGGCGCCGCGGCGGCCTGCGGTCTCGTCCTGCTCTACCTGGGCGCGCTCGCCTTCCATCTGCGCGCCCGCGTGCTCTACAACCTCGCGTTTCCCGGTTTCTACTTCGCCACCGCCGTCGCCTCGCTGGCCTTGACCCTGTCCTCCTGACGGCGGCACCACTCAATGTTCGATGAGAACACTCACCCTTCGTTGCGACAGGTCACAAATGACCTCTCGCAGCGAAAGTTGAGCAGTGTCCGCTTCGCGCAGCATGGTGATGCTGCCGGAGGGCGCCCGGAAGCCGGCATAGCCGACTGACTCGATCGGCATCCTGATCCAGGGCGCCACGACGCACGTCAGGGAGCCGCCGTACGTCACGATGATCTGGTGTTCGCAAGGGTTCCGCAGGATTTCGTGCATGGCTGCGTAGATGCGCTGCGCCCAGGCCGCCTTGGTTTCCGCGCCCTGCACGCCCTCGTCGTGGTCCATCCGTTCTTCGACAGCCGGCGGTTGGACGAAACGCTGGTCGAGCCACTCCTGCGGCCTCCCCTCCGCTTCGCCGTAGGACTTCTCCCGCAGCCTGCGGTCCAGGACCGGCTCCACTCCGAACAGTTCGGTCACCTCGTCCGCCGTCCGCAGGGTGCGCTGCAGATCCGAGGAGAGCAGCTCCACCTCGGTGCTGTCCGGGATCTGGGCCCGCAGCGCCTGGGCGATGGAGAACGCGGCACGCACGCCGGCGGACGTCAGTTGCGAGTCATGCCATCCACCGACGGTTCCCTCGACATGGTGCGTCGCCTCCGGATGGGTGACGACGTAAAGAGTGCGCATGAGCGCGTGCCCTCCTGTAGGTGGCATCCTGCCTGGTTGCAGGCAGCAACTATGGAGGAGCGGGTTCGGAACCATCAGCTGTCTACAGAGACGCCTTCCGTTCGTCAGCTTTGAGACCACGGAGCATCCAAAGTCCGTACAGAGCCAGCAGCGGTTTGGCGATCATCCACTCGCCAGTGCGGTAGTCATCCGCGCGCACGAGCTTCTCGGCAAGATCAGGGCGCTGCCGCCGCAAATACGCACGGGCCTTGAGCGCATGTGCTGATTGGGAGGCGATCTTGATTCGATCGACGTCTTCAAGCAGTGGGATCACGTTCGTGATGTTCTCCCATGTCGTTCTGCTCTGGTCTTCGAGGAGCACGGTGCCGCCGAACTCCAGCACCGACTTCGCGTAGTCAGCCATCAACTGGGCCTCCGCAGCGCCGCTGCTGGTCGCACCACCGCTGAAGATCACGCGAGTGCCACGCGCACTGTCAGCGGTGATCGAGCGAATTCCAGCACGGACTCGCCAGCGGTTGATGAAGTTTGCCGTCGCTTGGGGGTTCCGGTATCCCAGCACGACCACAGCCTCGGCAGCTCCACCGCTGTTCCCCACGAGAGCGCGAGACCAGCGCCAGTTCAACCACTCGCCCCAAACCAGGGCTGCCGCCCCAGCTATCGCCACTCCTGTAATCACCAGTCGCATGCGGCGACTCTAGGACAGCTCGCTATCGGGCAGCGCAGGTACCAGCCACGCTACGAACGGCGCATTCTGCGAGGAGTTCTTAGGCCCTTCGGAGCCGCAAGGTGCGGGAAACACATCCTGCCGAGGGCAGACGTAATCCGTGTAGCGCGCCTTGGAAGCTGTTGCCTTTCCGAACGTGATTGCCGCGTTTCCGCTGGTCAGGCACGAGTCCGGCGTTTCCGTGGGCGTGGCGGCGTGTCAGCCCGTTCTCGGGAAGGTCGCGGATGTCGCCAATTGTCGGATTGCGGGAACGGCAGAAGATCGCTGCCCGTCACCGCGTGGACGAACTGCGGGAGGGAGGTGTCCGAGTCCAGGTCGAGCCGGCCGCGGCCGAACAGGACTGGCAGGGTACGGGATCTCCTGATCAATTCGGCGGTGGCGGTCAGCACCGCCGCCCAGGGTCGTCCGGCTTCCTCGGCCTGCCGAGTAGGCAACAACTACCGACGCGAGTGGAATCACCCGGAGGCGATCGTAGTCCGAGATCGCACACAGGCTTTTCAAGGCCCCCGCTTCGGACGGGCTCCAGCCGCCGCGATCTGATCTCCGGTCTCGTAACCCCGCGTCGTACGGGTGCCCGACGACCGGAAGACGTCGAGGGAACCCAACTCGACGCTGGACAACATGGAGATGAGCACGATGAGTACACAGGATCCGGTCGAGCGCCTCGTAGAGGCGATCAACTCACATGACCCTCAGAAGGTCGCGGACTGCTTCACCACGGACTACCGAGCCGAGGTGCCGCACCGCCCCTCGGAGGGGTTCACCGGCAACGAGCAGGTGCTCGCCAACTGGACCGCGATCTTCAGCCGCCTCCCCGACATACAGGGCCGGGTGCTGCGCCGTGCCACCGCGGGCCCGGAATTCTGGGCGGAGTTCGAGTATGTGGGTACCGGACCGGACGGCGCGACCACTGTGCTGGGCGGGCCCGCCATCATGTGGGCCCGGGACGGACTGATCTCCCGGTCACGGTTCTACCTGGCTCCGGTCCCGGCTCCGCAGCCCGCGCCGACGGGAGCCTGACCGCCGAAGCGGCCTGCCGGACCCGCGTCGTCAAGCGCGCCGTGCTCACGGCGGGCTGATCAACGGCGCGGGTGCCCGCGGACGAGTTTCCTGACACTGCCCTCCACTCCGGAGCGGCCGGCGGACAGGGCCGGGCCGAGCGGCGGCGAACAGCGCGATCCTCGGGAGAGACGTGTGCGGGGGCGGGTGAGCAGGTGCGCGGCTAGGAGTAGGGCGTCGGGCGGCAGGCCGGCGTCCAGGACTGCCACCACCCATACGGTCACGGCGTCCGCGGTGGCACGGGCGGCCGGGTCCGGCGCAGTGTCGCCGGGGCCGGGGGGGCTGCGGTGCGTAGAGGGCGAGCGTCGTGAGCGGGCCGCAGGCCGCCGCAGTGCAGCCCCGGGCCGGTGGCCAAGCTCGCGGCAGGCGTCCGTGGGGTCGCCGAGCAGGTCGGGGTGGCCGGTCAGCAACGCGCACGATCGCACCGGGCAGGTTCAGCAGGGCCGCCCAGAAACCGGCCCGGGGCGGTCCAGGGCCGCGAGCACCACTGGGTCGGGGCCGCTCCTGCACAGCCTGGCCCATCAGATCAACATGGAGGTACCGTCGCAGGCACCTGTGCCGGTACCGTAGTGCTATGCCTGCACTCAATGTGGAATTCAGCGAAGACGAGATGGCGCGGCTGCGTGCCCGGGCGACCCTGGCGGGCCGGAGCCTGAAGCAGCATGTGCATGACGTGACGGTGGAGGAAGCCGACCGGCTGGCGTTCGTGGAGGGGGCGGTCGCCGAAGCCACCCGCGTCCTGCCCGGCGTGCAGGCCCGCTTCCCCGAGGGACAGCGGTGAGCTCGATCATCCGTGTCGACGTCGGCTGGGTCCTGCAGATCCAGTCAGCGATTGCCCCGCTCAACGTGCCCATCGCGGACTGGGGCGCCCTGGGGTTCATGGCCGACCGGCACCAGTTCGAGCGGGAGCGCGGCGTCCTGTACTACGAGGAGACCGCTTCTCGGGCCGCCACGTTCCTGCACACCGCGCTACTGCTGCGCCCGTTCGCCGACTACAACCTGGTCATCGGCTGGTCCTGCGCCAGCCAGTACATGCACGTCTCCGGCCGGCCACTCAAGGCCGAGGACGACGACCTGTACGAGCTCGCCCGGTCAGTCCGCGCCCAGGAGGCCGACCTGCGTACCGTCGCGCAGCACCTGGAGTCCTGGCGCACCGCGTGACACCGGTAAGCCGCTACTGCTTTCGTCGCACTTCCGGGTGCCCAGTATCAGCATCTTTCGAAGCGGACGGTGTGGGAGGCCTAAGGCCTGTTGTGAATTCCCGCCTGCCTTTCTCTCTGACGAGCGACGGGATCTTCGCATCAGGGCCTAGGCATACCGGGCAACCCGGCTAGGCCGGTCAGATCGTGGTCGACAGCGCGTTGTCCAGGAGGATCTCCGCCGCAGTCCGCGCGTACCGGCCGTAGTTCGAGTCGCCCAGCACCATGGCGCGGCTGGCGGCGCCGTCCGCGAGGGTCACGAGCTGCTCGGCGAGGACGGAAGGCTCGCGGCAACCCAGTTCCGCTACCAGGTCGGCCACCAGGCGCACCATCAGCAGTTTCCGTTCGCGGGCGTAGGAGTGGACCGCGTTCTGCGGGTCAGGGAACTCCACGGCGGCGTCGATGAACGGGCATCCGCGCACCGGATCCGTGCCGGCTGGGGGTGGGTCGAACAGTGCGAGGATTCGCTCCCTGGGGGGGATGTCCTTGCGTGTCAGCGCGCCCTCCAGTGTGCCCCCCGTCGAGGCGAGGTCCTTGAGGTGGGCGAGGACCAGCTCGTCCTTGGTCCTGAAGTGCGCGTAAAGGGTGCGCTTGGACACCGGCGCCCGCTCCGCGATCTGCTCCATGCCAGTCGCGTTGATCCCCTGGGCTGCGAACAGTCCGGCTGCGGCGGCCAGGATGCGCTCCCGTCCTCCGCGTCCCTGCCGTCGAGACGCCGTCGTCACCGTGCTCATGACGCAAGTATACGTTCTCGTTTACTTCAGAGGGGTGGCTGGCTATAGTGCGATTGCAGGTAAACGATCCCGTTTACCTCGATGGGCCTGAGGAGAGTTCCATGAGCGGACCGGTCTTCACCCGGACGCGCACGAGCGAGGCGCCCGCCGGCGGAACACGGGCGGGCGGGACACGAACGTGGGAGTACGCCGAGCAGCTGATCCGCGGGCGCCACGCGACCCGCGCCTTCCGTCCCGACCCGGTGCCCCAGGACACTCTGCGCGGGATCTTCTCCCTGGCCGGCGCCGCGCCGTCCAACTCCAACGCGCAACCATGGCGGGTCGAGGTGGTCGGCGGCGTACGGCGAGACCGTCTGGCCGACGCCCTGCGAACGGCCCACGCCGAGCGACGCGTCACGGCCGACTACCCGTACTCCGAGGACATGTACGCCCCCGTCCACCAGGAGCGGCGGGCCGCCTTCGGCGCCGATCTGTACGGAGCGCTGAGCATCGGCCCCGAGGACCAACCGGCCCGCGCGGCCTACGACGCGGAGAGCCTGGGCTTCTACGGGGCGCCCCATGCCGCGTTCCTGTTCGTCACCGGCGACGGCGGGCCGCGACTGGCCGCCGACGCCGGCGCCTACCTGCAGACGCTGCTGCTGGCCATGACCGCCTACGGCGTGGCCAGTTGCCCGCAGGGCCTGCTCAGCTTCTACGCCGACACCGTCCGCGACCAACTTGGAGTGGACGAGGGGAAGCTGCTCGTGGGGATCTCTTTCGGCTACGCCGACGACAACGCGCCGATAAACCGGGTCGCGACCGGCCGGGCGGCTCTGGAGGCAACCACCACATTCCACGCCTAGAACCGGTCGCGAAAGTGCTGGTCACAGCCACTCGTTGAGGATTGCAACCAGCACGGCCGCCTCGTATCGGACGGCGAGTTCGCCGTATCTCGTGGCCACTGCGCGGTGCCGTTGCAGCCGGTTGATCCCGCACTCCACCGCGTGGCGTTCCTTGAAGTCATCCTTGTCGAAGGCCGGCGGCCGACCGCCCCGGGACCCAAGCTTCTCGCGGTTGCCGATCTGGCCGGCCTTCTCCAGGATGGTGCACCCGATCCTGCGCCTGCGCAGGTAGGAGCGGTTCGCGCGGGATCCACAGGCTTTGTCGGCACGGATCCTGTCCGGCGTGGCGCGCGGGCGCCCGGGGCCGGTGCGAGGCACGCCGATGCGTTCGAGGACGGGCCGGGACTGCGGGCTGTCGTGGCGGTGGCCCGCAGTGATCAGCAGGGAATGCGGACTCGGCCGGTGGCTGTCCAGCCGTCGCGTTGTCGGCCGTCTTCAGAGGTCCCTCTCCGGGGCGAAGTTCGGGGGCTGAACCGGTGACGACGGCTGGTTGCTGCCGGATCGGCGGGGTCCCAGAGGAGCAGCTCACGGCATGCCCTACAGCGTTTCCGCGTCGGCGTCGGCGTCGGTGGCGGCGTCGGTGGCGGTGGGCCCGAGTGGTCGGCCGCTACTGAGTCGCCGAGCCGACAAGGCTCGCTGCCCCTGCCACTCAGCCCTTGACTTGGGGTATTGATATCCCGGGAGTCTTAATAGAGGGCAACAAGATATTTGTGGGTACCGGATCCGCTTCTTATGCTGAGGTGCATTCGAGGCCCCGAAAGGATTGGGGCAGGCCCATGGAACTCAGGCATCTTCGGTACTTCGAGGCCGTCGCCGAAACGCGGCATTTCGGAAAGGCGGCGGAAGCCCTCCACATGGCCCAGCCGCCGCTCTCCCAGGCGATCCGTCGGCTGGAGGCGGAGCTGGGGGTGGAACTCTTCACCCGCACCACCCGTCAGGTCGCCCTGACCGGTGCGGGCGAGGTCTTCCGCACCGACGTGGAGCGCATCCTCCGGGCCGTCGACGAGGCGGTCGCCAGGGTCGCGCGCTTTACGCAGGGAGTGGAGGGGGTGCTCCGGGTGGGTCTGACGGGCTCCGCCTCGTACCGTCAACTGCCCGCACTCGCCCGGCTGGTGAAACGCGAACTGCCACACGCGATGATGGAGGTGCACACCGAAATGCTCACCCCTGCCCAGGAGTTGGGGCTGATCGAGCGTCGGTTGGACATCGGTGTACTGCGTCCTCCGATCAGGCAGGAGGGCATCGCTCATCGCCTTGTCGCGGAGGAGCCGCTCGTCGTCGCTGCCCCCGAGGAGCACTGGCTGGCGGGGGCAGAGACCGTCCACATCGGACAACTGCGGCACGAGGACTTCATCCTGTACGACGCGACGCTCGGCTCCGTCGTCAACGATGCCGTCGTCCGCAGTTGTCTCGCCTCCGGCTTCTACCCGAACCCCGCCTACGAGGTCACCGAGACCTCCGCGGCCCTCGCCCTCGTCGCCGCCGGCCTCGGTATCGCCGTGCTGCCCGACTCGATCCGCTCCGCACCTCGCGAGGGCGTCGTGCACAAGGACATCGAGGACGCGCTCGCCGTTCCCTTGGCGCTGGCCTGGCGGGCGGACGACGACTCACCACTGCTGAAGCGCCTGCTGGACGTACTCGAACGAAACGGCGTGTTCCTGCCGGCCGCCGGGCCGGAGAACGACAAGAGAGCGGGGCACGTGCTGTGAAGGTCACCGCGGTGGAGACCATTCCTTTCGCGATTCCGTATCGGAAGCCACTGAGATTCGCCAGTGGGGAGGTGCACACCGCCGAGCACGTACTGGTGCGGGTCCACACCGCGGACGGCCTGATCGGCACGGCCGAGGCGCCACCGCGCCCGTACACGTACGGCGAGACCCAGGAGTCCATCGTGGCGGTGATCGGCAAGATCTTCACGCCGCAGATCCTGGGGCTGTCCGCGCTGGAACGAGAAACGGTGCACGAGCGGCTCGACCGGACCGTGGGCAACCCGACCGCGAAGGCCGCGATCGACATGGCGCTGTGGGACATCCTGGGCCAGGCGGCCGGGATGTCGGTGTCCGGGTTGCTGGGTGGTTACGCCGACCGCATGCGAGTGAGTCACATGGTCGGGTTCGCGTCGGCCGAGGCGATGGTCGCCGAGGCGGAGCGCGTCCGGGACACCTACGGGATCACCACGTTCAAGGTGAAGGTGGGGCGCCGCCCCTACACGCAGGATGTCGAAGCCTGCCGAGCCCTGCGCGATGCCCTCGGCCCGGACGCCGAGCTCTACAT
Source organism: Streptomyces sp. NPDC056987 (assembly GCF_042673865.1). NCBI lineage: Bacteria > Bacillati > Actinomycetota > Actinomycetes > Kitasatosporales > Streptomycetaceae > Streptomyces > Streptomyces sp. NPDC056987. The sequence goes on along the minus strand of NZ_JBHURV010000014.1, from coordinate 140,826 downwards.
CGACGGCAACCGGGGCTGGACGGCCTCGGAGTCCGCCCGGGCCCTGAGGGAGTTGGCGGACGTCGGCCTGACCTTCGCCGAGGAACTCTGCCCGGCCGACGATGTGCTGGGCCGGCGTTGGCTGGTGGCGCAGACCGCGGTGCCCTTCATCGCCGATGAGAGCGCGACCAGGGCCGCCGAAGTGACGCGTGAACTCCTGGGTGGATCCGCCACCGCCATCAGCATCAAAACCGCGCGCACCGGCTTCACCGGATCCCAGCGGGTGCTGCACGAGTGCGAAGGGCTGGGTGTCGAGGTGGTGATGGGTAATCAGATCGACGGACAGCTCGGCACTTTGTGCTCGGTCGCCTTCGGCGCGGCCCACCGCACCACGGCGCGGTACGCGGGCGAACTGTCCAACTTCCTCGACATGGCCGACGACCTTCTCGCCGAGCCGCTGACCATCGAGGCCGGCACACTGCGCATCCGCGAGGGTGCCGGCCTCGGCATCCACATCGACCCCGACAAGCTGACGCGATACCGCCAGGACCGCTGACACCGTGTCGCCCCACTCAGGAACACATCCAAGGGACGGGATCATCATGACCGAGATCACCACCGAACAGGCCACCGCCGCAGCCTCAGGGGCGGCAGCCACCGAGCGGTTCCGCAGCAAGCAGCACGCGGGGACTGCCGAGGTCGGCACCGAGCGCGTCGATACCCTCGTCTCCGAACTCCTCGCGGCCGCCCACGACATCATCCGCCGCCACCAGGTGAGCTACGCCGAGTACGACGCGCTCAAGTCGTGGCTGATCAGGGTCGGCGAGGACGGCGAGTGGCCGCTGTTCCTCGACGTGTGGCTGGAGCATGTCGTCGAGGAGGTGGCCAACGAGCAGCGTAAGGGCAGCAAGGGAACGATCGAAGGGCCGTACTACGTCCCCGGCTCGCCGGCCCTGCCCGCCGATGCGACCCTGCCCATGCGCCAGGGCGAGCAGGGCACACCGCTTCTGTTCCAGGGGCAGGTGACAAGTGTGGACGGTACGCCGCTGACCGACGCGAAGGTGGAGATCTGGCACGCGGACAGCGACGGCTATTACTCGCAGTTCGCGCCCGGCCTGCCCGAGTGGAACCTCAGGGGCACGGTCACCGTCGACGGGACCGGCCGCTTCCGGATCCGCACCATCGAGCCGGCGCCGTATCAGATACCGACGGACGGCGCCTGCGGCACCCTCATCTCCGCGGCAGGGTGGCACGCGTGGCGGCCGGCCCACCTGCACCTCAAGGTGTCGGCGCCCGGTCACCAACTCATCACCACCCAGCTGTACTTCAAGGGCGGCAGGTACGTCGCCGACGACATCGCCTCCGCGGTGAAGCCCGAACTCGTCCTCGATCCCGCCCCGGTGGTGGACGGCAGTGGCCGAGAGGTCCGTTACGACCTCGCCCTCGACAAGGCGTGATGCGCGGTGCTGTTCTTCGTACGCATGGACGTGGAGATACCGCCTGACCTCGACCCCGGGGTCCGCGCCGACCTGGTGGCGCGGGAGAAGAGGTACTGCCGGGAATTGCAGAAGTCGGGGGAATGGGTGCACATCTGGCGGTGTGCCGGGCAGTACGCCAACGTCAGTGTTTTCGACGTTGCCGACAATGAAGCACTTCATCGCATCCTGTGGAATCTTCCACTGTTCCCGTACCTGACGATCGACATCACGCCGCTGGCCCAGCACCCGTCCGATCTGGCCGCTGCAACGGAAAGTGTGGCGTGATGGACAAGGTGGTCCCCACGGCGCTGGAGGCGGTGGCCGACGCGGGTGACGGCGCGTCGCTCGCGGTGGGTGGTTTCGGGTTGAGCGGTGTGCCGACCGCGCTGATCCAGGCTCTCTTCGAGCGCGGTGTGTCCGGTCTGTCGGTCGTCTCGAACAACTGCGGGGCGATGGAGTCGGGGCTGGCCGTGCTGCTGTCGGCCGGACGGATCGCGCGGGTGACCGGCTCCTACATAGGCGCGAACAAGGAGTTCGCCCGGCAGTATCTGGCCGGCGAACTGGAGGTCGAGTTGATCCCGCAGGGCACACTGGCCGAGCGGCTGCGAGCCGGCGGGGCGGGCATCCCCGCGTTCTACACGCCGGCCGGGGTGGGTACCCAGGTCGCCGAGGGCGGGCTGCCCTGGCGCTACGACGGCTCCGGTGGGGTCGCGCTGGCATCCCCGCCGAAGGAGGTGCGGGAGTTCGACGGCACCGAGTACGTGCTGGAGCGCGGGATCCGCACGGACTTCGCGCTGGTGCGGGCCATGAAAGGCGACCGGCACGGAAATCTGGTGTTCAACAGATCCTCCCGGAACTTCAACCCGCCGGCCGCGATGGCCGGCCGGGTGACGATCGCCGAGGTGGAGGAACTCGTCGAGCCCGGCGAGATCGGTCCGGACGCGGTGCATCTGCCGGGGATCTTCGTGCAGCGGGTCGTGGCGCTCACCCCCGAACAAGCCGCGGACAAGCAGATCGAACGGCGCACGGTTTCCGCGCCCGGGACCCGGCGGAGGGTGAGCTAGTCGTGGCGTGGACGCGGGAAGAGATGGCCGCGCGGGCCGCACGCGAGCTTCAGGACGGGCAGTACGTCAATCTCGGCATCGGCCTTCCGACGCTGATCCCGAACTACCTGCCGGACGGCGTGGAGGTGATCCTGGAGTCGGAGAACGGCATCCTGGGCACGGGCCCCTACCCGAACGAGGACCAGGTCGACCCGGACCTGATCAACGCCGGCAAGGAGACCGTCACGGTCCTGGCGGGGGCCTCCTTCTTCGACTCGGCGCTGTCCTTCGCCATGATCCGGGGCGGTCATATCGACGTCGCCGTGCTCGGCGCGATGCAGGTGTCGCAGACCGGTGACCTGGCCAACTGGGCCATCCCCGGCAAGCTGATCACCGGCATCGGCGGGGCGATGGACCTGGTCCACGGCGCCCGCACGGTCATCGTCGTGATGACCCACACCGCCAAGGACGGCTCCCCGAAGATCCTCACCGAGTGCGCGCTGCCGCTCACTGGCAAGGCGTGTGTGAACCGGGTCATCACTGATCTGGGCGTGCTGGACGTGACACGCGACGGTCTGGCACTGACCGAGACCGCGCCCGGCGTGAGCGTCGACGAGATCATCGCCACGACCGACGCCGAACTCACCGTCGCGGAGGGGCTGCTGTGAACACCGTCTACCTCGTCGACGCGGTCCGCACCCCGATCGGCCGCTACAACGGGGCCCTCGCGTCGGTCCGCCCGGACGACCTGGCCGCGCACGCCATCCGTGAACTCGTCGGCCGTACGCCCGACCTGGACCCGTCCCGGATCGAGGACGTGTACGTCGGCAACGCCAACGGCGCCGGCGAGGAGAACCGCAACGTCGGCCGCATGGCCGCGCTGCTGGCCGGCCTGCCCACCGGTGTGCCGGGTGTGACCGTCAACCGGCTGTGCGCCTCCGGGCTGGAGGCCGTCATCCAGGCGGCCCGCGCCATCGCGGTCGGCGACGCCTCCATCACCGTGGCCGGTGGTGTCGAGTCGATGACCCGGGCGCCGTACGTCCTGCCCAAGTCCGACAAGCCGTTCCCGGCCGGGCACGCCGAGCTGTACTCCACCACGCTGGGCTGGCGCATGGTCAACCCGAGGATGGAGCCGCGGTGGACCGTCCCGCTGGGTGAGTCGGCCGAGCTGATCGCCGAGAAGCACAGGATCAGCCGGGAGCGGCAGGACGAGTTCGCCCTGCACAGCCACCAGAAGGCCGCACGTGCCCAGCAGGCCGGCCTGTTCGACGCCGAGCTCGTGCCGGTGAGCATCCCACAGCGCCGGGGCGGCCCGAAGGTCTTCTGCTCTGACGAATCCGTACGGCCCGACGCGTCTCCGGAGGCGATGTCACGACTCAAGCCGTCGTTCCGCGGGGAGACCGGCACCGTCACCGCGGGCAACGCGTCCCCGCTCAGCGACGGAGCCGCCGCCTTGCTGCTGACCGACGAGAAGGGGCTGAAGGCGACCGGCCGTGAACCCCTCGCCCGGATCTCCGCCACCGGTGTCTCCGCCCTTGACCCGCAGTACTTCGGGCTCGCCCCCGTGGAGGCGGTCAACCGGGCCCTCGCCAAGGCCGGCAAGGGATTCGGCGACCTGTCGGTCCTGGAGCTGAACGAGGCCTTCGCCGCCCAGGTGCTCGGCTGTGTCGCCGAGTGGCCCGAGTTCGACCCGCGGATCCTCAACCCGCGGGGCGGGGCCATCGCCCTCGGCCACCCACTGGGCGCCTCCGGTGCCCGCCTCGCCGGCACGGTCGCCCACCAGCTCGCCCACACGGGCGGCGGAACCGGCGTCGCCACCCTCTGCATCGGCGTCGGTCAGGGCCTCGCCCTCGTTCTCGAACGCCAGTAGACGCTTCAGGAGCCGTTGTGCCCACTTCCCCACTGTTGCATCACCGTGTCGTCGGACCGGTGGACGCGCCGCCCCTGATCCTCGGCCCGTCCCTCGGTACCTCCGGAGCGGTCTGGGAACCTCAGATGTCTTTCCTGGTACGCCGCTTCCGGGTGCTCCGCTTCGACCTGCCCGGGCATGGCGGTTCCACGTCCGACATCCTGCCCGCCCCTGAGCCCGGACGCACGACGATCGGGGATCTCGCGTCGTTGGTCCTGGCCCTCGCCGACCAACACGGCTGGGACCGGTTCCACTACGCGGGCATCTCCCTGGGCGGAGCCCTCGGAGCCCAGCTGGCGATCAGTCATCCGGGCCGGGTCGCCTCCCTGGCCCTGGTCTGCTCCTCCGCGCACTTCGGCGCCGCGGAGCCCTGGTACCAGAGGGCCGAGATGGTACGGGACAAGGGGACCGCCGCGCTGTTGGAGACCAGCCCGAGCCGCTGGTTCGGCTCGGCCGGCTTCGCCGACACCCCCTTCGGCCGCAGGCTGCTCGGCAACCTGGCCGACACCGATCCGGTGGGGTACGCGGCGTGCTGTGACGCACTCGCCGGCTACGACCTGCGCCCCCAGCTCCCGGTCATCAGCGCCCCCACCCTCGTCGTCGGCGGCACCATCGACGCGGCCACCCCCCTTGAGCATGCTCAAGAACTGGCCGAGGGCATTCCGGACACCGTACTCAAGACCATCGCCTGCGGGCACCTCGCGGTCGAGCGGCCCAGGGACCTGCAAGAGGCGCTCATCGCACACGTGCCCGCGGCTGAGGGGGAGAACCGCATCCGGATCCACCCGCCCGGCTGATCCCCTTACGCTGCGTGGGGACAGTACGGTGTCATCCCCGCTCCCCCGCCGACCGCACCCGCCACGAAGTGCCCCCGTGGGACCGGCAGGAGCCTTCATACGATTCCTCCTGCCGTGCGCGCGGCCACTTCGATCGCGTGGCAGAGTGCGAACAGTGCCTCCGGACGCTCCGGGTGGCCGACGAGTTGCAATCCGAGCGGCAACCCGCTGTCTTCCCGGTGCCCGGGTACGGTCACGACGGGCAGCCCGACGGCACGCGCCGTGATCGTACGGCCGGGAGCAGACAGTCGGGGCCCACACCACGAGTGGCACCGGAACAGGACCCGCACCATCCTCATCCGAACCGTGAACGATGCTCAGCGAGCGGCCGCATAGCTCAGATCGTGGGCTGTCAGGGACGAGGGGGTCAGCCGCAGCCACACCGTGCCGCGCTGATCAGGATCGTCATGCAGGTAGCGGACGAAGCGTGAATCCCAGCGGGACTCATCCGTGCCCAGATAACGGACCAACTTGCGGCGACCACGCGGGACGTCGAAGGGAACGAGTTCGGCGCGGCCACGGGCAATGACCTGGCGGACAAGCCCCGTAGCGATGTCACATACGTCCACCACAAGACCGATCTGCGGATCCGTGCTCACCCGATGAAACAGCTTGGTCCACGGCCCGGTCAGAACCCAGAAGGCGCCCTCCTCCCACAGAAACCACACAGGCCGCACGCTCGGTCCCTCGGTAGCGATGTGCGCGGTGAGCGGCTGGCTGAGGAAGACATCAATGTCAAAGGGAGGAGGCGTCACATCTCCATGCTCGTTCTTCCGAGCACCGCCGAACACCCCGACCTTCGGCCTAGGTGTACTGGACCAGGACATCGGCACCGGCGCCGCCGAGCATGCGGGCAAGCACGCCGAGTTGTCCGGGTGTCTCCTGATCCAGCTGGGTCATGGCGATGTCGCGCACGACGGCGTGGCCGAGCCCCGCGGCGGTGACAGCGGCCAGGGCAGCGGGCCGTCGTCGACAAGGTAGTGCGCGACGGCCTGCCCGTCGTGGGTGAACACGCCACCGCCTGCCAGGCTCACCCCGGAGCTGCCGAGCGCCTGGCCGAGGTCGGCCAGCGCGCCGGGCCCGTTCGGCAAGTGGACCTCAAGGTCTTGCGGGCGGGCGCTCACGAGGTCACCACGGTGGTGGTGACCTCGACGGGAACTGACAGGCTGTTGGCTACGTAGCACTCGTGGTGGGCCCGCACGGCGAGCTCTTGGACCTTGGTCTCGTCGGTCCCGGTGGCAATCTTGACGGTCACGCGCAGGCGGATCGTGGCCAAGCGAGTCGGCTTGGCCGTGAGGTCGAGGTGGCTGGTGGCCTCGTCGTCGTAGGCAAGGACATCCACTCCGGCGCGGGCGGCGGCGCCGAGGAAGGACAGCATCTGGCAGGACGAGGCGGCCATGACCACGAGTTGTTCGGGGTTGATTCGGTCAGGGTTGCCGCGGAAGGCGGCGTCCGCGCTCAGGTCGACCTGCGTGGTGGCGGGCGCGGCGACGACGGTGTGGTCGCGCGAGTAGGCGCGGACCCCGGCGGCGGTGGAGCCGTCCCAGTGCAGGCTGGCGTGGTAGGCGTGTGTGCTCATGATCGAACCGTAGGTCCGGGAAACTTCGGCATTCGCCGAAGCGTCGTCGTCGTATCGTCCCTTCCATGAGTAGAGACCGGGACTTCACTACCGTGGGCAAAGCGCTTTCCGCACCCGCGCGCTCGGCATTCCTCAACCTGCTCATGGACGGCACCGGACGGCCGGCCGGTGAGCTGGCCCAGGGGGCCGGGGTGAGCGCCTCGACCGCGTCCGAGCATCTGGCGGTGCTCGTCGATGCCGGCCTGGTGACGCGCGAGGTGCGCGGGCGGTACCGCTTCTACTCGCTCGCCGACCCGCAGGTCGCCGCGGCCCTGGAAGCGCTCGGCGTCCTTTCCGTGCCGACGCCCGTCTCGGGGTATCGACGGAGTCGTCAGATGCGGCACTTGGCCGCAGCGCGGTTCTGCTACGACCACATCGCCGGGCGGCTCGGCATCGCGCTGACGGATGCCTGGACACGCCAGGGATGGCTCGCCGACCGTGAGTCGCTCCCCCTCACCGACGCCGGCGCCGACGGGTTGCGTGGGGTCGGGGTGGACGTTGATGGCGCGATCCAGGCCCGCCGCGCCACCACCCGGGCGTGCCTGGACTGGACGGAACGACGGGCGCACTTGGCCGGGTCCCTGGGTGCCGCAGTCGGCAGACGGTTCCTTGAGGCCGGGTGGGTGGTACGGCACCGCTCCGGGCGGGGCCTGAACGTAACCGAGAGCGGTCGCGATCTCGTGCGAGAGGCCTGGGGAATCGACCTGGCCGACCAGGTCGGACCGGCACGGTGAGCGGGCGCCACCGCGCGCTCACCGATTCCCGACCGCCGGACCGAGCCCGGACCGGCGGTTCGCGTGATCTGCGACGGCCTCCCCGCCCGAAAGCCGAGCGTGTGCTGTCAGGCGACAAGGGCCACGCGGGGGCTTGACGGCGCAAAGGGCTACTCCTACGTTCCTCTCACCGCCATGACCACCGGCAGAACTCCCCGGAATCATTTGCTCAGGAGCCAGCGATGAAGAGGGATCTTTTCGCATACCCAACCATGGGAGCGCTCCCACTCGACATTTCCCTTTCCTCGTGTCATTGCCGGGGCACGCAGATCAACGACGACGTTCAGAAGGAGGAGGAATGACGTTACGCCGAGATGAATCCACGCCCCGTGGGCCGGGGTCTCCGAGTCGGCGGTCTGTTCTGGCCACGTTGGGAGCCCTGCCGGCTCTTGTGACCGCGACGTCGGCCGCGGCGGCCTCCGGGGTGCCTTCCGCGGCGGCCGCCGATGTGGTCGTCGACCCGGCGGCCGTGCGGCAGACGATTCGCGGCTTCGGCGGAATGAACCACACGGTCTGGATCAGCGACCTGACGCCGGCCCAGAGGGACACGGCATTCGGCAACGGCGAGGGGCAGTTGGGCTTCTCCGTGCTGAGGATTCCCGTCCACGAGGACCGGGCGAACTGGAGCCGCGAGGTGGCGACGGCGCGGCGGGCCGCCGAGCTCGGTGCGACCGTCATCGCGTCGCCGTGGAATCCCCCTGCCCAGCTGGTCGAGACCTTCGTCCGCGGCAGTCAGACCGACGCGAGGCGGCTCCGGTACGACATGTACGGCGCCTACGCGCAGCACCTGAACGACTTCGTCGGGTTCATGAGGAACAACGGCGTGAACCTTTATGCCATCTCGGTGCAGAACGAGCCCGACTATGCGCACGACTGGACATGGTGGACTCCTGCCGAGATGATCCGCTTCCTGCGCGAGAACGCAGGCTCGATCAGCACCAGAGTGATCGCCCCGGAGTCCTTCCAGTACGTGAAGAGCTTCTCGGACCCGATCCTCAACAACCCCCAAGCACTCGCCAACCTGGACATCCTCGGGGCCCACCTCTACGGCACGCAGTACCAGAACTTCCCCTACCCCCTCTTCAAGCAACAAGGTGGAGGCAAGGAACTCTGGATGACCGAGGTCTACCATCCCAACAGCAGCGACTCGGCCGACCTCTGGCCCCAGGCGCTCGACGTGGGAGAACACATTCACCGCGCCCTGGTGGACGCCGAGTTCCAGGCATACGTGTGGTGGTACATCCGCCGAGGCTACGGCCCCATGCGGGAGGACGGTCGCATCAGCAAACGTGGCGCCAACATGGCCCACTTCTCGAAGTTCGTCCGCCCCGGACATGTACGGATCGAGGCGACCTCGAATCCGCAGTCGAACGTCTACACCTCGGTGTTCAAGGGCGGCGGCTCCCAGATCGTCATCGTCGCCATCAACAAGGGCACGTCACCGCTGAGTCAGCCGTTCACCCTGCGGAACAACAGCTCGTCCGGCGTGTCGTCCTGGCTGACGGACGCAACCAGCAACCTCGCCCCTCAGGGCAGGATCAGCATGTCCAACGGTTCCTTCACAGGCCGGCTTCCCGCTCGAAGCGTGACCACCTTCGTGACCGCTTAGCACTCCCGTCGTGGTTTCCTCATCCGTCCTGATCAAAGGGCTCATCGAAGCAGGTCGGTGACCGACTGGAAGCGCGGCCGCCGGATCCGGCGGCTGTCGTTCCGGTGCTGCTCGGCGCGGCGCCCGGTGGCACGCCCGGAACGCCGGTCGCCCGGGCTCCGGTGCCGGGCCGGTCCCCGTCCTGAGCGGGAGCCGGCGCCCCGTCGCGGAGCCGGGAGATCCGGAACTCCCGCGCCCCGCGCCGGTCGGAGGGAACCGGCCCACCGCCCCCGCCGCCCCTCGCGTCGGGCACCGGTGACACGAGCCGGGGGCGTGGCCTCCTATTCGGTGCGCAGGGCCGTGGCGGTTCGGGCCCTCGCTGCCCAGCCGGCGGGCAGGAGCGCGCCCAGGGTGGCGATGAGCAGGCCGCCGAGTACGAGCGGGAAGAGTTCGGCTCCGTGGTAGACGTCGATGACGGAACCGGGGAAGCGGAGCCCCACACTCTCGCCCATCGCGGGAATGACCCAGCCGTGCAGGGCCACACCGAGCGGCACGCCCAGGGCGCCCGCGGCCAGTCCGGTCATGAGTACCGAGGTGAGGACCATCACGACGGTCTGCCGGGGGGTCATGCCGAGCGCCTTGTGGACACCGATCTCCCGGACGCGCTCGCGGGTGTCGAGCAGCACGCCGTTGAGCACGCCGAGCGCGGCGACGGCGACGAGCACGAGTGTGAGGATCGCGGACAGCGCGTTGAGCGTGGCGACCACGCCGCTGCCGGCGTCGAGCCCGCCGGCCCGGGCGGTGGCGCCCAGTGGCGCAAGACTCCGGTTCAGGGTGTCGACGTACCCGGTCACGTCGGTGCCCGACGCGACCGCGATGTGATGGCTCGTCTCCGTCGGATCGGGATGGGCGGCCGTGAGGTTCGCGGCGTCGGTGAAGACCTGCATGCCGTCGTAGCGCGGGTCGAGGACCTCTCCGACGATCCGGACCGGGACCGGCCCGGCCAGGCCGGTCAGGGTGACGGTGTCGCCGATGCGGGTGCCGGTTGCGGCAAGGAAGGGGGTGGGGACCACGGCCTCGCCGGACCTGTCGATCCAGCGGCCCGAGACCATCGTGTAGCCGCCCCAGGAGGCGTCACCGGTGAAGGCGACCACGTCGACGGTGCCGGTCAGGCCGAACACGCTCGCCCGTACCCTCGCGGCGCTGTAGTGCTTTCCGGTTCCGGCGGTGGCCTCGACGGCCGCGGCGACCGCGGCGGGATCGGCCCTGGGATGCTTCTCGGGGCCGGGGCGCCCGAAGTCCGGCGGGGGCGCGGGCACGACGACATCGGCGGCGTTGTGGGCCCTGGCCTTCACCACCTGGCCGAGCGAGGCGCCCATCCCCACGGTGAGCGTGACGGCGATGGCGCCGAACAGGATCGCCGTGCCCATGGCCAGCGCGCGGGCGGGCCGCGCGAAGGGCCGGGCCAGGCCCAGGGCGACCGGCTGCGGCAACGGCAGCCGTCCGGCCAGCCGGGCCGCCCGTCGGCCGCGCCCCGCCGCGGCGGTACGCCCGACGGCGAGCGCGTCGACCGTACGCAGCCGCCCGGCCCGCCAGGCACTCGCCCACGCGGTCGCCGCCACCACGCCGAGCACCCCGGCGATCACCGTCAGGTCGACCCAGGGGGCGATGGCCAGGGGCGCGGTGTCGTAGACCTCCTCGGTCTCGGCCAGTACGGGGACGGCGAGCAGGTGGCCGGCGAGGACACCGAGGACCGTGCCGGCGGCGGCAGGGATCAACGCCTGGCCCACGTGGGCCCGCACGACCTGGGCCGGGGTGAAACCGACGGCTTTGAGGATGCCGATGCGCCGCGTTCCCGTACCCACGGCCGACGCGACGACGTTGCCGACGATGAGCACCGACATGACCAGGCCCAGGACGCCGAACGCGATGAGGAACGGGACGTACAGCGCGGTGTCGCGCTCGGCGCTCTTCTTGACGGTGAGCCATGACTGTTCGCCGACGGCCGCGCCCGGTGGCAGGGATTCCCGTACGGCCGTGCCGCCCGCGGTGATCTGCGCGGCGGTGCCCGCGTCGGTGAAGCGGTAGAGCATCTGGTAGCCGCCGCTGCCGGGCGCGGTGAGCGCCGGCATCTGGGACGGAACCACCCAGGCGTCAGCGGTCCGCGTGACCGAGCGGGCCACACCGACAACCGTCAGTGCCGGACCGCCGGGCAGGTCGGAGAAGGTGATCCTCATACCCATGGTAGGGAAGAGCGAGGAGTCGGCGGACAGCACGATCTCGCCGGAGCGCGCGGGCCACCGTCCGTCGAGCAGTGCCACCTCGTCCACGTCCCGGCCGGGATCGCCCCGGCCCACCACGGTCACCGGCCACCCGGGGCCCGCCGCGTCCGACCGGGGGGTGACCGTCGCCGTACGGAACGGCCCGGCCGCGGCGCTCACCCCTGCCGCGTCCCCGGACCTCGACAGCTGCCCGGCACTCACCCTGCCCGCGTCGAACTGCACGGACAGATGCGCGCCGTGCTGCCCGGCGAAGGCGTCGCCGAAGGGCGCGCCCGACACCACGAGCAGCGATCCGCCGAGGACGGAGGCGGCCACCGCCATCATGGTGGCGAGCCCGATCACCAGCGTCTGCACCCGGCGTCGTCCCGCCCCCGAGAGCATCACCGTGCCGAGCGCGCTCATCGGAGGGCCTCCGGGGTGACCGCCCGCGACCGGACGTCCTCGGTGATCCGGCCGTCGGCGATCCGGACCGTACGGTCCGTGCAGGACCGCGCCAGAGCCAGGTCGTGGGTGACCACGACGAGGGTCTGGCCCTCGGCGTTGAGAGCGGTGAGCAGCCTGCTGACGTCCTGTCCGGCGGCCGTGTCCAGGGCCCCGGTCGGCTCGTCGGCCAGGAGCAGCGCCGGCCGGTTCATCAACGCCCGGGCCACCGCGACGCGTTGCCGCTCGCCGCCGGACAGTCGCCCCGGGTAGGCGTGGGCGTGCCGGTCGATGCCCAGCAGTTCGAGGAGTTCCGCCGCCCGCCGTGCCGCCGCGCCACGTGTCACGCCCGCGAGGCGCGCGGGCAGGACGACGTTGTCGCTGACGGTCAGGTCGTCGAGCAGGTTGAAGAACTGGAAGACCATGCCGATCCTCGACCGCCGGTAGAGCGCCGATCCGGCTTCGCCCAGTTGGTCCACCCGCACCCCGTCCACGGTGACGGTCCCCGTATCGGGCCGGTCCAGGCCCGCGATCAGATTGAGCAGCGTGGACTTGCCGCTGCCGGAAGGGCCGAGGATCGCGACGGCCTCGCCGGGCCGGACGGTCAGCGACGCCTCGTGCAGAGCGGGCGGGCCGTCGTCGTACCGGCGGCTCACCTCGCACAGTTCGATCACGGGCGTGGTCATGGTCATGAAAGGCTCCTGGGATATGGGCGGTTGGCTGCGTGAACGCTAGGAGCGGGCCCGGCCCGCCCGCGTCGCCCGCCCGGACCCCTTGCGATACCGCGCTGGGCTGAGCCCCGGAAACGTCATCCCTGCGATGTAGTCGGGTGAGGTATCCGGTGCGGCGGGAATGACCACCGGGACGGACTCCGCGGGGCCGCGCGGCGGCGACAATGAACCGGTGACGGATGTACGTACGACGCTGGAGCGGCTGCGGGAAGCCGCCTGCCGGACGGTGCGCGACGCCAGGCTTCCGAGCGGTCCACCGCTACGGCCGACCCGGCGCGCCTGGCAGTTCGACGCGCTGGTGGCACTGGTGCTCGGAATCACCACCGTCTACTACGGCGTCGACAACGCCGATGTCGTCGTGGTACGTGAGATCGCACCCGGCGTGGAACATGTCATGCCGCGCCCGGCCGGCCCCGGCGGCCTGGCCTTCATGGTGACCCTCGCGGTCATCGCTTCGAGTGCCCTGGCGCTGCGCCGCCGCTACCCGCTCGCCATGCTGTGCGTCGTGACGGCCGCGACGCTGGCGACACCGCAGAGCGTCCTGCGACTGACCTTCTACGCGTTCGTGATCGCCGTCTACAGCGCCGCCGTGTACAGCCCGTACCGGGTGGCGACCTTGGCGGCGCTGCCGGTGTCGGTCGTCCTGGTCGGCACCGCGGGGAACTCGGTCACCCCGATCGTGCCCAACGAATACATCGCCCTGCTGATCCTGGTCCCGATGGCCGTGGCCGCCGTCGGCCTGCGTACCTGGAAACTCCGGACCGACGAGGGCCGCACCCGGCTCTCCGCACTGGAACGCGAACAGGCCGAGGCGCTGCGCCGGGCGGTCGAGCACGAGCGGGCCAGGATCGCCCGCGAACTGCACGACGTCGTCACCCACAACGTCAGTGTGATGATCATCCAAGCGGGCGCCGCCCGCAAGATCATGAAAACCTCCCCCGAGGAGGCCGGCGAGGCGCTGCTCGCCGTCGAGGCGGCCGGGCGGGCGGCCATGACCGAGCTGCGCCACGTCATGGGACTGCTCACCATGGCCGACGAGGGCGAGGGAACGGACGGAAGTGCGGACCTGGCCGACACGGCGGCGGTGCCGGCCCCGCAACCCGGCCTGGAACAGCTGGAAACGCTGGTCGGACGCGTGCGGGACACCGGGCTGCCCGTCGACCTGACCGTGACCGGCCCGCCCCGTCCCCTCCCACCCGGCCTCGAACTCGCGGCCTACCGCGTGGTCCAGGAAGCCCTGACCAACACCGTGAAGCACGCGTCCGGCGCCACCGCCGCCGTGACCGTCGAATACGCTCCGGAACGGCTCCGGGTGGAAGTCACCGACACCGGTGGACACCCGGGCGGGCCCCCTGGAAGCGGCCGGGGCCTGATCGGTCTGCGCGAGCGTCTCGCCGTCCACGACGGAACCCTGAACAGCGGCCGACGCCTGACCGGCGGCTACCGTGTGGAGGCCCTCATCCCCTTGGAGACACCGTGACCGAGCCGCTACGGGTGCTCCTCGCCGACGACCAGACCCTGGTCCGCACCGGATTCCGGATGATCCTCGGCGCCGACGGCATCGACGTCGTCGCCGAGGCGACCAACGGGACCGAGGCGGTCGAGGCGGTCCGCCGCACCCGGCCCGACGTGGTCCTGATGGATGTCCGGATGCCCGAGATGGACGGCCTGGAGGCCACCCGCCGCATCCTCACCGGAACCCCCGCCGACCAACCCCGCGTCGTCATCCTGACCACCTTCGACCTCGACCGGTACGTCTATGCGGCGCTGTCCGCCGGCGCCAGCGGCTTCCTCCTCAAGGACGTCACTCCTGAGCAACTGACCGCGGCCGTCCGCGCGGTCCGTACCGGCGACGCACTCCTCGCGCCCGCCATCACCCGCCGCCTCGTAGAGCGGTTCACCGAACGCGGCGGCGACACCGCCGCCCGCCACCGCGACCTCGCCTCGCTCACGCCACGCGAACTGGAGGTCCTCGGCCTGCTGGCCCGAGGACTGAGCAACGCCGAACTCGCCACCCGGCTTCACCTGGCCGAGGCGACCGTCAAGACGCACGTCGCCCGCATCCTCGCCAAGCTCGGACTCCGTGACCGGGTCCAGGCCGTCATCGTCGCCTACGAGACAGGCCTGGTCAGCGTCGGCGCCGGCGAGGCCGCCGAGCAGTCCACCGGGCAGACGTAGACCGAGGCCGACCCGGTCCGTACGAGGGGCGGACACACCCGGTTCAGCGGTGGGCGGCCCGAGCCCGGTCTCCCCCAGGACACCGGAGGAGAAGCTGCGCCCGGCCCACTCACCGCGACCTCTCGTCGTCGTCCCGCACCGGGGTCGCCGCCCGGGTGGTCGCGTGTCCCACGTGGTCCGGGTGGTGTGGCGAGAGGGTGAGAATGAAGCCATGGCGATATGCAAGAAGTGCGGTGCGCGGAAGCGTCGTTGGCCTCGGTCCTGCCCCCGGTGCCGCCACGGGTCGGACCGGGCCGAGACGGCCGTGGACGCCGCCGAGTTCGCGGTGGAGACAGGACTGCTCGGGTGGATCGGACGAGGCGTCATGGCGGCGGTGCGGCTGGTAGTGCGCGCGCTCACCTGACCGGCACTCACACGCGCGCGACGCGGCCAGGGCGGACCTGGCTGCGGACCGTCCCCCTGCCCGCCACGAGGCTGGGCAGCCTCCTGATGTCCATGTGGACATACTTCAAGGCCGCGGTCTCGTTCGGAAAGTGGCCGCGTGCCTTGACTGCCCGCCGGATCCTCCCGTTGACGGACTCGATCGCGTTGGCCGTGCAGACGATCCGGTGGATCTCCGTATGGAACCGCAGGAACGGGGTGAACTCCTCCCACGCCTTCTCCCGGAGCCGGACGATCGCCGGTTACGTCTTGCCGCAGGTACCGGCGAACTCCGAGAACCGCTGAGTGCGGCTTCCGCGGTCGCCTCATCCCCGCCGGGGGCTGCCCACTCCACTCCGCCTCCCTCCGCCCGGCTTCCGTCACACCGAGGGCGCCCGGAGTCCCTTGCCTGCATGCTTCAGGCGAAGGGCTGAGACGAGGAAGAAGACCCCGCCGAGGAAGGCATAGCCGGCAAGGCTGCGCAGGGAGGCGTCGCCCGTGCCCGCCTGCACGATGAACGAGGCGCCGGCGACGGTGGAGATGGCGCCGCTGGCGATCATCGCCCACTGGCCGCCCAGCCGGCGGCGGCCGGCGCCGACGACGAGTTGAACGAGGCCCGCCGTGACGGCCCAGGCCCCCCAGACGCGCAGGACGGCCGGAATACCGGAGGTGGCGGCGACGGCCAGGCCGACGCCGGCGAGGGCACTGAGCGCGATGTTCGCGTACAGGCCGCGGACCGGGCCGTCGTCCGCCCGGGCCGACCGGATGTCGACGACCGCGCACCCCACGTCGAACAGGGGATAGAGCACCAGCAGCGCCACACTCGTCGGGCCGAGGGTAGCGGCGGTGGCGAACAGCAGGGCCGCCCACACGGTGGCGAACGCGAAGCGCAGGAAGTACAGCCTGCGCAGGGCCGCGGAGGTGCTGGTGGGGGTGGCGCCGACAAGGGTGTCCATGGAAGTGCCTTTCGGAGGGCGCGAAGGAAGGTGAACCGGCTCAGGCATCGGGTGCTTGCGTCCGCCTCCTCGACCGTGCGGGTGCCCCGCGCCGGCCTGGCGCGGTGTCACGGAGCCGGCCGCAGTGATCGGCGCCGTACCCGGGCAGGGCTCACGCGGCGGGGAGCCGCACGAGCACCCCCGATCGACGAGGTAGAACGTTCTGTCTTCCCATACATAAGAGGACCGGCTCCCCCGCTGTCAAGACCGAACGTTCTCCCTCGTCGGATTGATAGGCTGACCACCATGAGTCGGAGCACAGAAGGCGGCAGCACGTCCGCCGCGCGAGCGCGACTGCTCGCCACCGCGACCCGAATCTTCTACGCGGAGGGCATCCACGCCGTCGGCATCGACCGGATCATCGCGGAGGCCCAGGTCACCCGGGCCACCATGTACCGGCACTTCTCGGGCAAGGAAGACCTCGTCCTCGCCTATCTCGGCCAGGCCGACCAGGGCATCCGCGACCAGGTCACGGCCGCCCTGGCGAGCGGCGGCCCGGCGGCCGACCGGATCCGGGCAGTCGGCCGCTCCATCGTCGAGGGCATCCGGTCCCCGGGATTCCGCGGCTGCGCCTTTCTCAACGCGGTGGCCGAATACCCCGACCCGGCCCACCCGGTCCACCGCACCGTACTGGCCCACCGGCAGTGGTTCCTGGACACCGTCACGGAGTTGCTGGCGCAGGCCGGCGCGGCACCGGCCGACACGGAAGGCCGACACCTCGTCATGCTCCGGGACGGTGCCATGTCCGCCGGCTGCCTCGACGACCCTGACCTGGTCTCGGAGACCTTCCTGTACGGCATCGAAGGAATCCTGCGAGCGCACGCCGCTGCCCCGTCGGCCGCTTCCGCGGAACGGTGACCGGGGGCCGGCCGGGCCGGTACCCCGCGAGGAACTGCTGCCGGCGGCGCCGCGTGCACCGGCGGCGTTCAGAACCTCATACTGCGCCGCGCGAGTTCGTTCCCGCTCGGTGCCGGCTGCCGAGGGCCTGCTGGGCGGCGTGGAGGCAGGCGGTGATGGCGGGGTCTTCCTGGGTGGTGGTACGGGTGAGCGCCAGGATGGTGCGCTGCATGCGGGGAGCCAGTTGTAGCCCGGTGACGCCCGCTTGCTCCTGGGCGAGGCCGGCGGGCAGGAGGGCCACGCCGGCACCGGTGGCGACGAGTGCGGCCAGGATGTGGAGTCCTTCGAATTCCCAGCGCCGTGGGGGTGTGGCGTTGATACCGGTCAGATACCGGTCGCCCGCGGCTCGGGAGAGTTGCCCGACGGGGGCGCACAGCCAGGTCTGGTGGTGGACGATCTGCCGCAGCCGTGCGGCGGTGGCCGGGCCGGGCTGCTCGGCCGGTGGGTGGTCCGCGGGGATGGCCAGGACGATGTCCTCGCGGCGTAGACGGTGGACGGACAGACCGGTGCCCTCGACCGGTGGGTGCGCGGACCAGTCGTCGATGACGGCGAGGTCGTAGCGGCGGTCCAGAACGGCTGCGGCGGCGGTGGTCGAGCCGGTCTCGTGAGCGACGACGTTCAACTCGGGGTGCGCGCGTTGCAGCGCGGCCAGGTGGGGAGCGAGAGCGGGGGCCAAAGCGTGGATACAGCTGACGGTCACCCGGCCGCTGACGGTGCCGATGCGGGCGCGCATGCGGCTGTGAGCGGTTTCCGCGGCAGCGAGGATGCGTGCGGCGTGCTCGGCCAGTTCGCGTCCCGCGTCGGTCAGGCTCGCACGCCGGGCGGTGCGCTCGATCAACGCGACACCGGCCTCCCGTTCCAGAGCGGCCAGTTGCTGGGAGATCGCCGACGGCGAATACCCCAGGTCGGCGGCCGTGGCAGTGATGGTGCCCCGGGCAGCGAAGCGGTGCAGAATTTCCAGCCGCCGCAGGTCCAGCATCAGCTCTCCTTAAAGCCTCCCACACGTTTGCGCGCTGTTGCTGATGCTACGCCTCGGGCACGCTGGGCGTGTGCCCGGCAGAACGCCGCCGCACCACGACACCGGAGCCCGGTACCGAACAGGACGGTTCCCCATGACGACCCACTCCGCCACGCTCGCCATCGACGAGGCCGTTCACGCCCGCCTTGAAGCCGGGCATGACGTGCTCCATCTGGGATTCGGGGAGGCCGGGTTGCCGGTCGCCCCGGGCCTGGCCGAGGTACTCGCCGACGCCCACCTGCGCAACGGGTACGGCCCGGTTGCCGGCTCACCACAGGCCCGGGCCGCCGCCGCGGGCTGGTTCACCGGACGCGGGCTGTCCACCGAACCGGGCCAGATCCTCTTCGCCCCGGGCAGCAAGCCTCTGCTCTTCGCCCTGCTGGCCGCGATCGGCGGTGACGTGGTGCTGCCCTGCCCCTCGTGGGTCTCCTACGCGGCCCAGGCCGCCCTGCTCGGCCGTCGCGTCATCTCCGTACCCATCCCGGCCGAGGCCGGCGGCATTCCCGACCCCGAGCTGCTGGAACAGGCCCTGCGGCAAGCCGCTGCGAACGGGGCCCGGCCGGGCGTACTGGTCCTCACCGTCCCGGACAACCCGACCGGCACCGTCGCCCCCGCCGAGCAGGTCGAGGCGGTCTGCGCGATCGCCGACCGACACGGCCTCGCGGTCATCAGCGACGAGATCTACGCCGAACTGAGCCACCGCGGCACCGCCCGCAGCCCGGCGCACCACCTGGCCGAGCGCACCGTCGTCACCACCGGGCTGAGCAAGTCCCTGGCCCTGGGCGGGTGGCGGATCGGCTTCGCCCGCACCCCGGCGGGCCGCTGGGGACAGCACCTGCAGCAGGAACTGACCGGGGTCGCCAGCGAGATCTGGTCCAGCCTGGCCGCACCCATGCAGGCCGTGGCCGCCCACGCCCTGACCGACCCGCCGGAGGTCACGGCGCACATCGCCGCGGCCCGCCGTCTGCACGCCCGCATCGCCACCGAGGTGCACACCCGACTGCTCACGGCAGGAGCACAGTGCCGCCCTCCCCAGGCCGGCTTCTACCTCTACCCCGACTTCGCCCCCGCGCGTGAGGTTCTGCGCGTCCAGGGGATCACCAGCGGCACCGACCTGGCCACCGCCCTGCTCGACCGGCACGGCATCGCCACCCTCCCCGGCAGCGCGTTCGGCGAACCCGACACCGCCCTGACCCTCCGGCTCGCCACCAGCCTCCTGTACGGCACCACCCCGCAACAACGCCACACGGCGCTGACCGCGGAAAAACCACAGAGCCTGCCCTGGATCGCCCCCGCCCTGACACGCCTCGGTGCCGCACTGGGCGAACTCACCGCCGGCTGATACCGCCACCATCACAGGTGGGCCAAGTGATCGCTGACTGCCTCCGGATCAGGTCGAAAATGCTGTTCTCATAGTGCACATGCTCCGTCCCGACCATGTTGACCGCGATGGTGCCAGGAGGTGCTGCCGGACGTGAACACACGGGTGTGCTGATTCAGTGGCCGCCGCGGTGCTCGTAGACGGTAAGGGACAGTGCCTTCATCGCGGCGTGGGCCCGGTCGGCGTCACGGCCCTGGTCGACGGCTTCCAGGGCTTCGGCCGCCGAAACCCGTACGGCCAGAGGCAGGCCGTCGTACGCGGCAGCCCGGTAGGCAACGGCTCGGCGGGCGTCCCGCTCCTCTTCGCTCACCCCGTCATGGGTGAGCGGGAAGACCGCGGCCTGGTACGTCGCGATGCTCACGAGCACGGCGTCGGCGATCCCTTCCGCGTACCCGTCGGCCTGGGCGGTCTCGGGCTGGAAGAAGCCCAGGACCTGGCGGCGGGCGAGGAACGAGCCGATCCCCGCACCGAGGCCGGCTGCGCCCGCGGTGACCAAGGCCGCGGCCCGGCCGCCGAGGAGGAGACCGAAGCAGGCTCCGCCGACCGCCGCGCACGTCACCAGAACGAAAGTGATCAACAGATGTATGCGGGCGGCGAGCGGGGACGTCATGCCCAGCAGTATGCACAGCCGTCCTCTTCGCCTTCACGGCACCCGGACACACCTCCCCCGCCCCGACGAAACTGCTCGTACGGACGGGGCCAGGGCCGCCGGTGAACTGGAACCGCCGCGCTGCGTTGAGAGGATGAGTCTCCGTGTGCATGAACCTGCGGACCGTCGCGGTGGCGAGAGTCCTGGGCCTGCGGTACGGGGACGACGAGTTCGACGCGGCGTCCTTCGTGTGCGGGGTGGTCTCTCGGTGGGTTCGGATGACGATTCCGAAGCTACGAGTACGCGCCCTCCCTCAACGCCGCGTAACAGGACACCCTGCGAGCAGAATCAACTGGCAGGGACTCTGTCCTTGAGAAATCCGATCAGTAGATCGGTAACGGCCGATGGCCGCTCCAGGCTGGGCAGATGACCTGCCCAAGGCAGTTCGACGTGGTCGGCTTTCGCGAGCAGATCCGGCAGCCGGGCAGCGATCTGCCGGAAGTCCGCCAGGTCATGCGCGCCCGACACGGCAAGGCAGGGAGCCTGGATCGCCGCCAGGTCAATCTCAGCCTCTATCGGCTCGAAGTCCTCAGCAGCGGCCATTTGCAGCTCGAAGGCGTGCCGTTGCATGCGGCGTACCGCTTCGCGGGCGGTCTCGTCGGCCTCCGGACCGAGCCAGGTTTCGACCATCAGTTCCGTCGCGCCCACGATGTCGCCCGCTTCGATCAGCGCGTCCTCGTCCTTACCGAGCGCGTTCAGTTCGGCAGAAGGTTCATGCCCGGGGAGGGCTGAGCAGATCAGCGCAAGGGCGCTGACGCGTTCCGGCCACCGCGCGGCGAACTCCAAAGCGACGTGCCCGCCGTATGAGGACCCCACCAGTGCCGCTTGCGCCATGCCCAGACTGTTCAGGAGGGCCAGCACATCCTCCGCGTCGTTGTGGGGTCGGTCCGGCACAGGAGTCTCACCGAATCCGCGAAAATCACAGCGCACCAGCCGGTAGCCGGCATCGATCAAGGGCAGCCACTGGGCATCCCACATCTGCCGGTCACACACCCCGGAATGCAGGAGCACCAGGGCAGAACCGTCTCCGGCCACATCATGAGAGAGCGTCATCCGAAAAACCCTACACAGCGGCTCCCCGCCCCGCCCGAAAGTACCTCCACTGCCTCACCCGTCAACCCGGCGAACCATCCTGGGGCTCCGCTCGCCCGGTCAGGCTCGTACGAACGGGCCGACTCGGCGAGGATGAACTCCTGCCCCCTTATGCAGAGGCCGTTCTCGTTGATCTTCATGACCTGGTTCAACTGGGCGTGTTGGGTGCCAGGGGAAAGTTTTCCGGCTGGGAGGTTCATGATCATGGGCCTGTTTCCCCCTTAACCCATGACGGTCTCGCGGCCGATCCCTGCGGTCGGAGAGGCGAGGGCGTCAGCGGTGAACTTCGCGTAACGCCACTGATCGGTGTGGAGATACCAGTACGGTGTGCCGGCCATCTGCCGCGACGGGCGCGCCCAGTCCGAGGCCGTGGCCATCTGTTGCCATCCCGCATACGGGCGCTCCTTCTCCTGCCCCACGTAGTGGGCCCGGCCGCCGCCGTTGACGCCCTGGCAGCCGGTCGGCAACAGCAGGGAGAGGAACGAGCGGTAGATCGTGTCGGAGTGGAACCAATGGTTCGTCCCCGCTCCCATCACGATCACGCGGCGGGCCGTTCACCGCCCGGCCGTGCACGTCCCACCCCGTACTGCGCGGTCGAAGACCGTCGTCACCAGAGCCCGCCCACCCGCACGGCAGGAACCTCGCGGCGCAGCACCGCGCCTTCCTCGTCGAAGCGGGGCAGCAGCAGCACGGCTGTAGTGGCCTCGGGATGCCGGTGGAGCGTCAGCGCCGGTTCCAGACCGGCGAGATCGAGATTCCACCGCCCCTCCCGCTCCTTGTCCCACCGGTCGCCGAGCGTCCCGTTGGGCACTGCGGGCCCCAGGTCTCCGCATCCATGAGGACCGGCATCCGGCGCCGGGCCGGGCCCCCGCGCCCCTCTCCAGGTCCAGGTCCTCGGCGCGCGCGAAGGCTCCGGGCGTATACGTGCCGGCTTCCTTCTCCTCCAGAGCGACGAGGAACGGCAGGTCGGTGAACTGCTTCACGTGGTCGGTGAAGTACGGCACCTGCCGCTGGCCCCGTGGCAACGCGCCTCCGCCATCCAGTGCGCGTCCGGCGTCCGGGTCACCGGCACGTTCGAACCCCACAGCATCAGATAGGCCGCGTCCCACCAGTCCCGGGACTCGGGTACGTCCGTCTGGTCGCCGAAGACCTGCGGCGAGGCGATCGGCAGGTCCGCGTACCAGTCGTAGAACGACAGCATCGGCGCGCCGATCAGCGACATGAAACGCGTGCCGACCGCGCGCGAGGCCATCGACATCGCCGGGATCGGGGAGAACCCCGCGATCCGGTCAGGACCATGTTCCTGAAGGGTGTGGACATGGGCCGCCGCGGCAATTTCCAGCGCCTCGTCCCCCCGTTTCGCAATGTTTCACGATGGGATCGCCGACGGAATGGCGAACCGGTCACCGGTGTCGATCTCGCCCGAACGTCCGTCCCGCGGCGAAGAGTTACGGATGCGCAGGGCCCAGCACGGACCTCCCGGTACCAGCCGGTGCGTCCCGGATCTCTCATTCCTCGATCGTGATGGCCAACGCAGGGCAGACTGCTGCCGCCTGCCGTACGTCGTCGGCCTGCTCGGCAGGCGGGTTGTCGCTGAGCAGAACCACGATGCCGTCCGCATTTCGTTGGTCGAAGACCTGTGCGGCGGTCACGACGCACTGGCCGGATGCGACACACTTGTCCTGATCGACAGTCACCTTCATCGGATTCTCCGCAAGTTGTCGGGTGGCCCGGGAGAGCCGGATCAGGGAGCGCGCCCGCCGCGTCAACGGCTGATGTCACCACGGGCACGCGAGCCCAGCCTGATCCGAACGAGGAGCGCTAGGCGATCAATTCCGTCAGTGTCCCGGGCGTGTCCGCTTTCCGGAGTTCCCGAAAGGCGTCGAGGACCTCCTGGCGGCGCAGGCGGGTCTGCTTCGGCATGTTCCAGCCGAGCACGCCGGTGATGGCGTCCTCCCGTTGGTAGAGCGCGACGAATCGGCCCTGCGTCATGTCTCCGTCCACGACGGTCACTTCGGCGTCGGCCGACAGCACGCCATGCACCTGGATCTTGCTGTCGAACTGGTCGGTCCAGAAGTAGGGGACCGGGGTGTAGGGCCGACTCTCGCCGAGGATGTCAGCCGCCACATGGCCGGCCTGCTCGGTGGCGTTGGTGCGGTTTTCCAGGCGCAGCAGGGTGTGGAGGTCGTCGTGGTACCAGCGGGCCACGTCTCCGACCGCGTAGATGCCGTCCGCGGCACGGCACCGGGAGTCGCACACCACTCCGTTGTCGACCTTGAGGCCGCTGCCCGCGAGCCAGTCTGTCGCGGGGACGGAACCGAACGCCACCACGACCACATCGGCGGGCAGCACTTCGCCGGTGGCCAGCCGTACTCCCGTGACGCGTCCGTCCCGTTGGGCCAGCCCGTCGACTGCGACACCGAGCCGCAGATCGACTCCGCGGTCGGTGTGCAGTTCAGCGAGTTGCTTCGCCACCACGGGACCGAACTGGCTCGCCAGAGGGGCCCTCTGGGGCCCGACCAAGGTGACCGACAGGCCTGTGCTCCGTGCGGTGGCAGCGATTTCCGTACCGAGCA
This sequence comes from Streptomyces sp. NPDC056987, assembly GCF_042673865.1. Taxonomy (NCBI): domain Bacteria; kingdom Bacillati; phylum Actinomycetota; class Actinomycetes; order Kitasatosporales; family Streptomycetaceae; genus Streptomyces; species Streptomyces sp. NPDC056987. Next base: position 116,963 of record NZ_JBHURV010000014.1, on the reverse strand, counting down.
CGCCATCTCCCACCACCACGAGGCGTGAGGAGGTCACCAGATCGGACCGCAGGGCCAGTGCGTCGTCGAGAGTGCGCAGGACATGGACCCCGGCGAGGCTGTCCTGGCCGGGGAATGTGCGGGGCTGGACACCTGTCGCCACGACAATCGTGTCGGCCCGTAGTACACGACCCGAAGCGGTTCGGATGGTGCGCTCCTGCGGATCAAGGCCGGCCGCCGGATCGTTGACGACGAACTCGGCGTCCAAGGAGGACAGCGCGGCAGGCTGGCGCAGGAGGGCCCGGTCCGGCTCCCACGCACCGGAAAGGACCTGCTTGGACAGCGGCGGCCGGTCGTAGGGCAGGTGCGGCTCGGCGCCCAGCATGGTCAGACTGCCTTGATATCCCTTGCGTCGCAGGGCTTCTGCCGTGGAGAGTCCGGCCGCGGAGGCTCCGACCACGAGAACGCTGGAGGGGGTGTTCATGCGTCCTCGCTCACGTGAATCGCGCCCGCGGGGCACACGCTGACGCATTCGCGCACCGCGGCGTGCTGATCCTCGGAGGGGTGCGCGTCGAGCAGGATCACGATGCCGTCGTCCTCACGCTGATCGAACACCTCAGGTGCGATCACTACGCAGGTGCCGGCAGCACAGCACTTGTCTTCTTCCACAGTGACCTTCATCGCTGAACTCCTTAGACGGTTCATTGGCTGGATTGAGAAGAGGCCGTGAGTGGTGTGCGGGATTACCAGGTCACGGGGAGCTCATGGACGCCGTAGACGAGGCCCTCGTACTTGAACCGGATCCGGTCGAGGCTGGTGGCCAGTTTCAGGGTGGGGATCCGCCGGTAGAGGGTGCTGTAGACGACCTGGAGTTCCAGACGGGCCAGTGGCTGGCCCAGGCACTGATGGACGCCGAAGCCGAAGGCCATATGGCGGCGGGCGTCGCGGGTAATATCCAGATCGTCCGGGTTGGGGAACATGTGGGGATCGCGGTTGGCGATCTCGTTGGGCATGATCAGGCCCTCGCCGGCGCGGATGATCTGGCCGCCGATCTCGATGTCTTCCAGCACGGCGCGAAGCCGCCCGTTGTGGACGATGTTCAGGTAGCGCAGCAGTTCCTCCACGGCCGAGGCGACGAGCTTGGGATCGCCGGTGTCGCGGAGGGCGGCCATCTGGCCGGGGTTCTCCAGGAGGGCCAGCGTGCCCAGGGTGATCATGTTGGCGGTGGTTTCATGCCCGGCGATCAGCAGCAGTGTGCCCATGCGGGCCGCCTCCTGCCGGGTCAGCTCCTCCGCCTTGACACGCTCGGTCAGTCCGGACAGCAAGTCGTCACCGGGAGCGGCGAGTTTCTCACCGACCAGGTCGTCCAGATAGTCGGTCAGCGCCATGTTGGCCGCCTGCCGCTGTTCGGGCGTGGAGGTCCGCTGAATGATCGTCTTGCTGTTCTCCTGGAAGAACGCGTGGTCCTCATACGGCACACCGAGCAGTTCGGAGATCACCAGCGAGGGCACCGGCAGGGCGAACGCTTCCACCAGGTCCACCCGCGCCGGGCCTGCGAGCATGTCGTCGATCAGCTCGTCCACGATCTTCTGCACGGCCGGACGCATGGCCTCGACCCGCTTGACGGCAAACGGCGCGGTGACCATCCGACGGAACCGGGCGTGCTCCGGGTCGTCCATGCCGATGAAGCTGCGCCTGGTGCCTCCGAAAGGCAGCGGCATCGTCAGGGGGTAGCCGGGGCTGTTGATATCGGCGCTGACCCGCGGGTCCGCCAGCGCTGCCCGCTGCTCGGCGTAGCCGGTGACCAGCCACGGGGTGCTGCCGTCCCACAGCCGGACCCGGGTCAGCGGGCCCTCTTCCCTCTGGGTGTAGAGGCCAGGGGCCGGGTCGAACGGGCAGCGCGCCTCCTTGGCCATCGGGAAGTCGGGGATTGCTGCCGGTTTCACGTTCTGTGCGCTGGTCATGGCGCTGTCCTTTCTGTCGCTGCCCTTCGTCGGGGCCTTCGGGCAGCGGGGGGGGAACGGCGCAACCGTCATCCGGGTTGGTCTGGTTGCGCGGAAGTGCCTCTGGGGGCTGTTCACGGTCAGACGGTTACTTATGGTCACTTGCAGGGAGATCATCCAGGCCGGCGGCAGGGAGGGGCCCACTCAGCGAGTGGCCCCTCACGTTCGACATACGTCCGCGCGACCGGACGGCCCCTCCGACCGAGGGGCCGGCACACACCGGCCGAGCGGTCGATCCGGTGCGGTCGCCGCGTCCTGACCGGCACCGCCACCATCTCCCGCGCTCCTGGACGCCCACCTGCTGCGACGTGGCCGCGTCGCCTCTCCACAAACAAGTAAACCCGACGATTTAAAAAAGTCAAGCGGGTGATTTAGTCGATCACGAGGAGCGCCCCTCCGCCCTGGAGGCCCGTCCCCCCGAGCCGTGGCCGAACAGGCCATCACTCGCGCGGATCCCGTCCGCCGCAGCCGCCCACACCGCCGGCGCGCCGGATCGTACGCGCGCCTCCTCACCGGACGGCACGCCCGCACCCCCACGGCACACCGGTCCCCGTGAAAGCCCCCACTCCTGATCACCCGTACGGCGGTTCGGGCCGGTATCCGGTCACGTCACGGCTCAGGCGTGAACGGCGCCTCCCACAACGCGACGATCGCGTCGATGAGGCCGGTGGCGGCCTCGCGCCAGGTCGCACGAGGGGTAGAGGCATTGTCCACGAGGGCGCGCTCCCTGTCGACGGACATCTGCGTGATCAGGTGGCGCGTCATAGCCGCGCGTTCCGCGTACACCTCCGCGGGCAGGTCCGGCAGGCACCGGATCAGGCCCTCCTGCACCGCCCGCGTCGACGGAGCGACGGCGGAGACTTCCTCGGCCGTAATCGCGTAGAGCGCGGGGTCGGCCGTGACCTGAGCAATGAACCGCGCGTACCAACTCGGGTTGCCCAGAGCCTCCAGGTGCTCGGTGGTCGGACGGACCGCGCAGGCCACCCAGTCCCGCAGAGCGACGGAGTCGCCGATGTCGGCCAGCATCCGCGCCCGGATTCCCTCGATCCGCTCGGCATGGCTGTGCACGATCGCGCGGACCAGGTCGGCCTTGGTACCGAAGTGGTAATTGACCGCGGCGTTGTTGCCCTGCCCTGCAGCCTCGCTGATCTGACGGTTGGCCACCGCGTACACCCCGCTTTCGGCAAACAGTCGCTCTGCCGCACTCAGCAACGCCTCTCGCGTCGCAGCCACCCGCTCGACCTGTCTCGTTCTGTCCGCCATCATCATCACCTCACAGGGACCTCACGCAGCTCCGCGACGCCGGTCCCACAGGCTGCCGCCGGCCCTCACCTCAGCCGGCTGGGGCAAATGCCGCCGACGTGATCACATAGTTTTCCGTCGGCGGATACTCGGGGCCGCGTGTTCAGGTTCACCCAACGCGGCCTCCGCCGACCGATACCGGACGAGGCGGCCGCGAGTCAAGGCCGTCAAGAGGTGCAGCAGGCGGCCCGTCAGCTCGTCGGGGTCGAGGGGCTCGTCCGCGTCGATCAGCCAGTCATTGACGATCGCGCCCGTGCCACCGGTGATCAGTGCCGCCAAGTCCTGTGCGGTGGTCTCGTCGAGGTCGCCGAATGCCTCCCTCAGGCCCGCCGGAGTGACAAGCGACCCGAACAGCCTGTTCAGGGCCCGGGACATCGCGAAGGCACAGGATCCGGTGAGCATCGCACGGTAGAAGGGGCGGCGCCCGGCGAAATGCCGGGCCATAGCCAGCACGCGCGCGTGAGGCGATTCGCCACCGTCCCCGATGTCCGGCAGGAAATCGCGTTCGACCAGGTCGGCCGCCGCCGCCACCAGGAGCGCGTCACGGTCCCCGAACTGCAGATACACCAGTTGCCGGCTGACGTCTGCGGCGTCGGCGAGGTCGCCGACCGGGAGGGCGGTCGTACCACGCTCGGACACCAGGCGTACCGCGGCGGCCATCAGAGCGGCGCGGGAGCGGAGCACCCGACGGTCTTGTCGTTCCGGCATGCCTTCGACACTAGACAAGTGTCAAAAAATAGGCAACTGTTAAATCACTCGGTTTATTACTTCGATGAGGAGCTCCCATGCCCGCAGTCAACACCCCAGAGCCCGAGGTCCGTACCACCACCGGTGTGGTGCGCGGCCGCGCGGAGGGCGGCCTGGCCGTCTTCCGCGGCATCCCGTACGCCGAACCCCCGCTCGGCGAGGCCCGTTTTCAGGCGCCCCGGCCGGCGCGCGCCTGGGACGGCGTGCGGGAGACAAACGCCTTCGGTCCGCCGCCGCCGCAGGACGCGAACATGGGCGGTCGCAGTGGCGGCGACTTCCTCATGGGCACGGGCGACGACTGGCTGACGGTCAACGTCTGGACACCTGCTCCGGATCCGGCCGCTCGCCGCCCGGTCATGGTGTGGATCCACGGCGGCGCCTACAAGCACGGCTTCTCCGGAAGCCCGGGCTACGACGCCCGGCACATCGCCCGTGACGGCGACGTGGTCTTCGTGTCGCTGAACTACCGCCTCGGCGTCGAGGGCTTCTCCCCCATCGACGGCGCGCCCGCCAACCGTGGTCTCCTCGACCAGGTCGCCGCCCTGAAGTGGGTGCGCGAGAACATCACGGCGTTCGGCGGCGACCCCGACCAGGTGACCGTCCTCGGCGACTCCGCCGGCGCCGGATCCATCGCCTCCCTGATGGTCATGCCGAGGGCGAAAGGGCTGTTCCGGCGAGCCATCGGACAGAGCCTGCCGGGCACCTTTCTCTCCGACGCCCTGGCCCGGGACGTCTCGACCGCCATCGCCGCCGAAGCGGGGCTCCGTCCCACGGTCAGGGAACTGTCCGGTGTGGATCCACGGGAACTCCCGGCGGTCGGGCACGCGCTGGGGTCAAAGATGCGGCAGTACGAGGGACGCTGGGGTTCATTCGCGCACAGCCTCACGCTCTTCTCGCCCGTCGTCGACGGCGAGGTGCTGCCGGTGGCTCCCTGGGAAGGGCTGGCGCGCGGCGCCGGAAAGGACGTGGAGCTGATCATCGGCCACAACCGTGACGAGTGGCGCACGTTCTTCCTCTTCGGCAACCTGTTCGGCACGGTCACCGAGGAGCAGACGGCAGAGGTGCTGCGGCACTTCGGCCCGGGGAAGGACGGGGAACGCGCCTACCGCGAGGCGTTCCCCGACAAGTCCGCCGAGGACCTGTTCGAACTCGTACAGACCGACTGGCTTTTCCGCATGCCGGCCCTGCACCTGGCCGAGGCCCAGGTCACCGGTGGCGGTCGAGCGCACCTGTACGAGCTGGCCTGGCAGTCCCCTGGCAAGGAGGGCCTGCTGCGTGCCTGCCACGGTCTGGACGGCCCGCTGCTGTTCGGCACCTACGACGCCCACCTGGGGCCGGTGGCCATCGGCCCCGAGCACACTGCCGAGGCGCGCGTCCTCACCTCCCAGATCCGCACGGCGTGGACGTCCTTCGCCACCTCGGGCGGCCCGGGCTGGCCCGCATACGACTCCCGGCACCGCCTGACCCAGGTCTTCGACGCACAGCCGGCGGTCACCGCCTACCCCCATGAGATCTCGCGCCGGCTGTGGCAGAACCACACCTTCAAGGCGCTTCCTCTGCCGACCGCCTGAGCACATCGGCGGGGCCCGCGGACGAGCCGACCGGCGGACGCCCGCGGGCCCCGCCGTAGCTGGTGGCCGTGGCCGGTGTTCGCAAGAACTCCCCGTGGTGACCAGCGATCAGGCCGACATCACGGATCGCTCGCGGGAAGATTCCACCGGGCGACCCGGCTTCCGAGCCTCACCGCCCGGTGCCGGCCGCTTCGGCGGTGGTTACGGGAGACGGTTCGGACGTGTCGAGGCTGGTTCGCAGGGTTACCGGCTTCAACAGGACCGCCGCGATGATGCCGAGCGCGGCGACGGCAGAGCCGATGAGGAAGATGGTTCCCGTCGCGTCGCCGTAGGCGACAGCGGCGGATTCGTGATCCTGCGCGATCCCGTCGGCAACCTGACGGGCCAGGATCGCACCGAGAACGGTGACGCCGAACGTGCCGCCCAGAGACCGGAAGAACGTGACGGCGGTGCTGGCCGTGCCGATGTCCTTCAGCGGGACGGAGTTCTGCACGACGAGGACGAAGTTCTGCATGGTCATGCCGACCCCGGTGCCGATGCACAGCATCGCCACGCTCATAAAGACCAGAGACGTCCGGTGGTCGATGGTGCCGAGTCCGGCAAACCCGGTCGTGAGCAGGACAGAACCGATGACGACGAACGGCTTGAGCTTTCCGGTCCTGCTGAGCATACGGCCCGCGAGGATGGAGGAGACCAGGACACCGCCCATCATCGGAATCGTCAGCATTCCTGCCTCGGTGGCCGTGTAACCCCGGCTGACCTGGAAGTACTGACTGAGGTAGACCGAGGCCGCGAACATGGCCGTACCTGAGGCGAGACTGCCGAGGATGGCCAGCACGGTGGTGCGCTGCTTGATGATGTGCAGCGGCACGATGGGCTCTGCAACGCGAGTTTCCACCCATAGGGCGACAGACAGCAGAACCAGTGCCGCACCGACCATGGCGGCGGTCTGCCAGGAACCCCAGGCGAACGAGTTGTCGACGAACGAGATCCAGATGAGCAGCACACTGACGCCCGAGGTGATCAGGGCGGCGCCCAGGTAGTCGATCTTCACGTTGTCACGTCGGACGACCGGTAGGCGCAGCGTCCGCTGAAGCAGAACCAGTGCCGCGGCGGCGAACGGAATGCTGATGAGGAAGCACCACCGCCAGCCCAGCCATGAGGTGTCCACGATGAAACCGCCGAGCAGCGGACCGCCGATGGTGGACAGGGCGGTGACGCTGCTGAGGTAGCCGCTGTACCGGCCGCGTTCGCGAGGGGGAATCATCGCGGCGATGGCGATCTGGACGAGGGCCTGTACGCCGCCGACGCCTATGCCCTGCAGGGCGCGAGCGGCTATGAGCTGCCCGGCGGACTGGCTCACCCCCGCCGCCACCGAACCGAGTACGAAGACGGCGACAGCTACCTGTACGAGGTTCTTCTTGCTGAACAGGTCGGCCAGCTTGCCCCAGATCGGGGTGGTGGCGGTCGTGGTGAGCAGGGTTGCGGTGACGATCCAGGTGTACTGCGTCTGCGAGCCGTCCAACGCGCCGATCATCTTGGGCAGCGCGGTCGAGACCACCGTACTGCTCAGGGTCGCGACGAAGAGCGCGATGAGCAAGCCACTGAGGGCCACGAGGACCTGCCGTTGGGCCTTGGGCTGTTCATCCGTGGTGCCGGACTCATTGACTGCGGCTGTGCTCATCGCGCGGGAACTCCAGGAACTGTCGAAGGAGGGAGGGCTGAATCGTCGGACCGGCGCCGGTCCGTGGCTACACGATCACGGTGCGGACGCCCTCCCCGCGCTCAAGCAGTTCCATACCCTCGTTGATCTCGTCGAGCGTGATACGCCGGGACACCATCCCGCCGAGGTCCAACTGGCCGGTCTCCGCAAGGCGGATGAAGCGGGGGAAGTCCCGCAGGATCTGGGAACCGCCCACGACGGAGCCTTGGATCCGTTTGCCGGTGAAGATGGCGGATACCGCCGGGATGGTCAGGGTCGCCTCTCGCTCCGCGGGCATCCCGATGTAGGTCACCGTGCCCTCCAGCCGCGCCATGTCGAAGGCCTGCACCAGGAGCTTGGGCAGCCCGACCGCCTCGAAGGTGTAGTCGGCGCCGCGCCCGCCGGTGAGGGCGCGGACCTGCTCGACCGGGTCGCCGTCGGCCGGGTCTACACCGTGCGTGGCGCCCACCCGCAGGCTCGCTTCGCGGCGGCCGGGCGACAGGTCGATGGCGATGATGGTGGCCGCGCCGGCGATGCGCGCCCCCTGGATGACCGACTGGCCCACCCCGCCGCAGCCGATGACGGCCACGCTCGACCCTGGCTTGACCACGGCCGTGTTGAGGGCGGCGCCCAGGCCGGTGGTGACACCGCAGCCGAGGAGGGCGAGCTGCTCGTCGGGCAGGTCGGTCTGTACGGGCACGATGGTCGCCTCGTCCACGACCATGGCCTCGGCGAACGAGCCGCAGCCGCAGAGAGCCGATGCCTTCTTCCCGCCGGGCAGGTCGTACCGGGGTATGAACCTCAGCGCCTTGCGCTCGCAGTGGTGGGACATCGTATTGACACACCACCAGCAAAGACCGCAGGCGGGTGAGACGGAGGCGAGCACGCGGTCGCCGACCACCACCCGGCGCACATCGGGGCCGACGGCCTCGACCGTGCCGCAGGCCTCATGGCCGGGCACCATGGGCTCGGTCCGTTCGGCGCGGTTGATCGAGGTCAGGTCGGTGTGGCAGATGCCGCTGGCCTCGACTCTCACCAGCACGTCCCGCGGGCCGATGGCCGGCGTGGGCACCTCCTCCAGTACCAGCGGCTTGTTCGGCTCGTACGCCACAGCGGCCTTCATCGTGCGTCACCTTTCATGGTCGGAGCGAGGGCGGGGGGAATGCCGATGGTGTGAGGTTCGAGGTACTGGTGGAGGCCTTCGACGCCGAGTTCACGGCCGATGCCCGATTCCTTGAAGCCTCCGAAGGGGACGAACGGCTGAGGAGGGATACCACCGTTGACAACGGTTCCCCCGGTGCGCAGCCTCCGGGCGATCGTTAGGCCGCGGGCGGGATCGCCCGTCCACACACTTCCCGACAGCCCGTACCGGGAGTCGTTGGCGATGCGGACCGCGTCATCGTCGCCGTCGTGGGGAATCACGCACACGACCGGTCCGAAGATCTCCTCCTGCGCCACCCGCATCGAGTTGTCGACGTCGCCGAGGATCGTCGGCTCGACGTACCAGCCCTTGGGCAGATGGCTCGGGCGGCCACCGCCGACGACGACCCGGAAGCCTTCCTCGGCCGCCAGCCCGATGTAGCCCTCCACACGGTCGCGCTGCCGCTCGGCGACGAGCGGGCCCACCACGGTGGCCGGGTCGTGCGGATCCCCGACAGGGATGCCCGACGACTGGGCCGCCCCCGCTTCGAGTGCCTCGGCGTACCGTGCCCGGGGCACCAGGATGCGCGTCACGGCAGCGCACACCTGCCCGGAGTTGTGCATGCTGGCACGGACCATGTTGGCAGTGATGGTCTCCACGTCCGCGTCGTCGAGAACGAGCGCCGCGGACTTCCCGCCGAGTTCCAGGGAGACCCGCTTGATCCGATCGCCGCACAGACTCATGATCCGTTTCCCGGCCGCGGTCGAACCGGTGAAGGCGATCTTGTCGGTGCCGGGGTGGGTCACCAGATGCTCTCCCACCTCCCGGTCGCCGGGCACGACGTTGACCACTCCGGCCGGCACGCCCGCCTCGTGCAGCACCTCGGCGAGGATGTAGTTGCTGAGCGGCGCCTCGGGCGGGGGCTTCAGCACTACGGTGCAGCCGGCCGCCAGCGCCGGAGCCACCTTCCACGCGGCCAGCGTCACGGGGGCGTTCCAGGGCACGATCGCCCCGACCACGCCGACCGGTTCCGAGACCACCAGACCGACGAGGTCGCCGGAGCGCACCACGCGGTCGAACGCGAAGGTGCGGATCATCTCGGCGTAGTAGTCGAACACCGGGGCGATCGTCCCCGTCTGGAGGGGTGCCTGGCTGCTGGCCACGCCCATCTCGTCGGTGAGCACTTCGGCGATCTCGGCGTTGCGTTGCCGCAACAACTCGGCGGCTCGGGCGAGGACATCGGCTCGTTCGTCCGGTGTCATCCGGGGCCAGGGGCCGTCGTCGAACGCGGCACGAGCCGCCGCCACGGCCCGGTCCATGTCCTCGACCGTCGCGATCGGAACCTCGCCCACGACCTCCTCGGACGACGGGGAGACGACTTCCAGGACCGCGGTGCCCGCGGGTTTGACCCACTCGCCTCCTATGGAGAACTCGCGCCGGTACATCAGGTGATCCTTCATGGCTGTTGACTTCCTTCCGTTGTGCGTGCGCTGGGGCAGGGAGCGTGGTCGACGACGAGTTGGCGGAGTGTGCGCAGTTCGCGGTGGCTGTTCCAGCCGAGCACTCCGACGACCTTGCCCTCGTGGCCGTAGGCGGCGACGAACTTGCGGTCGTTCAGGCTGCCGTGCACGACCGTGACGTCCGCGTGTTCGGGGAAGATGCCATGGGCCTGGATGCGGGCGTCGTACTGGTCGCTCCAGAAGTAGGGGACGAGGGCGAAGGGACGCTGTTCGCCGAGGATGTTGGCGGCCACTGCCGCGCCCTGTTCGGTGGCGTTGAGCCGGTGTTCGACGCGCATGCGCACGCCGAAGTGCGGGTTGTACCAGGACGCGACGTCTCCGGCGGCATACATGCCGGGGGCGGCCTGGCATTGGGCGTCACACTCCACGCCGTTCCCGAGAGGGAGTCCCGAGTCGGCCAGCCAGCTTGTGGCCGGTGTGGAACCCACACCGACCACGACCACGTCCGCGTCGAGTTTCGTGCCGTCGGCCAGTTCGACGGCGGCCACCCGGCCGGCGGATTGCAGGAACCGGGCCACACCGACGCCCAGGCGCAGGGTGGCCCCGTGATCGCTGTGCGTCTGCCCGACGAGTCTCCCGATCGGGTCGCCGAACTGGCGGCGCATCGGTACGGGCAGTGGGTCGACGAGGGTGACGTCCAGCCCCATGATGCGGGCGACCGCCGCCACCTCGGCTCCGAGAAATCCTGCGCCGACGACCACGACCTTGGGCCGGGCCAGCAGGTGGGTGCGGAGTGTGAGGGCGTCGTCGAGCGTGCGCAGGACGTGCACGCCCGCCAGGCCGTCGCCGGGCAGCCGGCGCGGGGTGACTCCGGTGGCGATGACCAGGGCGTCGAATGCCACCTGAGCGCCGTCGTTGAGCAGCACCTTCCGTCCTGGGGCGTCCAGTGCGACGGCTGTCCGTCCCAGCCGGAAGTCCGCGTCCAGTCTGCCGATGGCCTGGTGGTCGCGTAGTCGCACCTTCTCCGGCTCCCAGGCGCCGGAGAGGATCCGCTTGGACAGCGGAGGCCGGTCGTACGGAAGATGTGGCTCATCGCCGATGAGGGTGAGTGCGCCGTCGTATCCCTTGTTGCGCAGGGCTTCGGCTGTGGTCAGTCCGGCTGCCGAAGCCCCTACGATCACCACGTCATGGGGCGTGGCGTTCCTCACCACGTCACAGGCAGCTCATAGGCTCCGAAGATGAACCCGTCGTGCTTGAACGGGATTTCTTCCAGGTCGGCGGCGAGTGCCAGGGTGGGGATCCGCCGCAGGAGGGCCGGGTAGACGACCTGCAGTTCCATGCGGGCGAGGGGCTGGCCCAGGCACTGGTGGATCCCGTAGCCGAAGGTCACATGACGGCGGGCGTCACGCGTGATGTCCAGCCGGTCGGGGTCGGGGAAGACGGACGCGTCCCGGTTCGCGGTCTCGTTGACCGTGATGATGCCTTCGCCGGCGCGAATGACCTCGCCGGCGATCTCGATGTCCTCCAGCGCCACCCGTCGCAGTCCGCCGTGGGTGATCGTGATCCAGCGCAGCAGTTCGTCGACCGCGGAGGCGATCACCTTCGGGTCGTCACTGTCGCGTACCAGGGCCAGCTGGTCAGGGTGCTGGAGCAGGGCCAGCGTGCCCAGTGCGATCATGTTCGCGGTGGTCTCGTGCCCCGCGAACAGCATCAGTACCCCCATCTCGGTGGCTTCCCGCCGGGTCAATTCGCCGGCCTTGACGCGCTCGGCAAGCCCGGAGAGCAGGTCCTCACCGGGCTTGGTGAGCTTCTCGCCCAGCAGTTCGTCCAGGTAATCGATCAGCTGCTGGCGTGCCGCGAGGCGGTCTTCACCGGACGTGTTCCGGTTGATGATGGCCTTGCTGTTGGTCTGGAAGAATTCGTGGCTGTCGTAGGGCACTCCGAGCAGTTCGGAGATCACCAGCGAGGGCACCGGCAGTGCGAACGCCTCGACGAGATCGGCCGGCTTCGGGCCGTCGAGCATCTTGTCGATCAGGTCGTCCACGACCCGCTGGGTGGGCGGGCGGATCGCCTCCACCCGCTTGATGGTGAACGCGGACGTCGCCATCCGCCGCAGTCGGATGTGCTCGGGGTCGTCCATCATGATGAAGCTCATGCCGGTCGTGCTCCTGCCCTGCTTCCTCAAGGCCTCGGCCATCGATGCCTCCCCGGCGGAGAGCTTCGGGGCGCCGGGGCGCATGGGGTCCACGCTGACCCGCTGGTCGGACAGCACCGCCCGGTGCTCGTTCCAACCGGTCACCAGCCAGGCGGTGCTGCCGTCCCACAGCCGGACCCGCGTCAGCGGGCCCTCCGACTGCCGTGCGCTCATCGCGGGCGCGGGGTCCAGCGGGCACCGCGCGGACCTGCTGATGTCGTACTCCGGGATCTCGGTCGGGGTCCCACTCGTCGGATTGCCTATGGCGCTGGTCACTGATTCCTCCTCGGGAAACGGCCATCGAGAGATCGCCGAGCTGTTGTATGCGTGGTTCAGGCAGGGGGCGTGTGTACATCGGCGCGCGGCCACGGCGGTGCGCGTGTCGAGCGTGCCGCGCAGCTGGGAGCCCTCGGGTACGCGGGAGAGGGCCGCTGACCTGCCGCATCGTCGAGGATGCGCAGGACGCTTCGACCAAGAGGTCACGGAGAGGACGGGTGCCGCCCAGGGGGGTGTTCATGCGAGGGCGCCGGGGGCCATTTCCGCGCTCCGGCATCGACGCGGCCCGTCAGCCGGCCGCGGGCGGGGTTGTTCCGCTGTCGGGCGGCCGGCGTGCCGGGGCGGGGTGGCGACCGTCACCCGCGTGTCCGGTGGCCAAGCGCTTCACCACGCCCCGCGTCAACTCAACCGCCGTGCCCGGGGCGTTCGAAGCACGGCCTCCTGGTGGTGGCCGTCCGACGGCCGCCGCCCCGGGACGGCGCGAGGCCGGTCCGCAGTCGCTTCGGGCCATCCCGTCTCCTTCGACTTGAGCTCCTCGGAGATTCAGGCAACACCATTCAGCAAATTAAGTCAACCCATTGATTTAATCTTTGGGCGGGCCGGGCCCTTCGGTTCAACCGAAGCCGCCCCTCGGTCACCCCTCCCGCGTGACCGGCGCCTGCCACAGGGCGACGACGGCATCGATCAGGCCATCCGCCGTCCCACGCCAGTCGGCGCGAGGAGTCGGGTCACCAGCCGCGAGGGCGCGCTCGCGTTCGGCGACCATCTGCGTGACGAGGTGACGCGTCATGGCGCTCCGTTCGGCGTGCACCTCGGCCGACAGGTCGGGCAGACAGCGGTTCAGGCCCTCCTGCAGCTTGCGCATCGACGGCGAGGCGGCCGCGAACTCCTCCGTCGTGACGGCCCGCAGGGCCGGGTCGGCGGTGACCTGGGCGATGAACCGGCCGTACCAGCTGGGAGTGCCCAGCCCCTCCACATACTCGGTGACCGGACGAACCGCGCAGGCCACCCAGTCCCGCAGCTCCGCGGAGCCGCCGACGCCGGCCACCATGCGCAGGCGGCCGGCCTCTATCCCCTCCGCGTGCCGGCGCGCAAGGGCGCGGACCAGGTCGACCTTGGTGCCGAAGTGATAACTGACCGCGGCGTTGTTGCCCTGCCCTGCGGCCTCGCTGATCTGACGGTTGGCGACTGCATGCACCCCGTGTTCGGCGAACAGCCGCTCCGCCGCCCTCAGGAGCGCCTCACGCGTCGCGTTGACCTGCTCGTCCCGTCTCGTCCTGTCGGACATCGCCACCACCACTTCGGGACATCACACCGGTCCGCGGGAGCCCGTCCCCCAGACCACCGCGGATCCCCGTCAGGAACGACGAGATCAAATGACGAAAGCCTACGCAATGACACGACCGGTTCAGGCCATCCTCCTGCACCTCGACGCGCGTCGCCGCGCCGGATGCGGCCGGCTCGACTTGAACTTGGCCGATCCTCAGGGGTACATTTTAAATCAACCCGTTGATTTAAATACGGGACCATCCCCATCCCTGACTGTCCAGACGGAGACCAGCCATGCCCGACATCCCCACCCCACCCGCGGCGAGCACAGATCCCGCGCCCCGGAACCCGAATGTGATCGTGGCGGTGCTGGCCTTTGCCGGGATCGTGGTCTCACTGATGCAGACGCTGGTCATCCCGATCGTCCCGGAACTGCCGAAGTACCTGAACGCCCCGGCTTCCGACACCGCATGGGCCGTGACCGCCACACTGCTCGCCGCCGCCGTCGCCACCCCCATCGCGGGGCGCCTCGGTGACATGTACGGCAAGCGCCGCATGCTTCTGCTCAGCCTGGCCATGGTGACCGCCGGCTCGTTCATCGTCGCTCTCAGCGACTCCCTCACCCCGATGATTCTCGGACGCCTTCTGCAGGGGCTGTCCGCCGGCGTCATCCCACTGGGCCTGAGCATCATGCGTGACGAGATGCCCGCCGAGCGCCTCGGCGCGTCGACCGCCCTGATGAGTGCCTCTCTCGGCATCGGCGGCGCCCTCGGCCTGCCTGTCGCCGCCTTCGTCGCCGACAACTTCGACTGGCACGCCCTGTTCTGGGCCTCAGGCCTCCTCGGCGTCCTCGCCCTCGCGCTCGTCTCTCTGCTCGTGCCCGAGTCCAAGGTGCGCACCGGCGGGCGCTTCGACCTGCTCGGCGGCATCGGGCTGGCGGGCGGGCTGGTCGCCCTGCTGCTGGCCATCTCCAAGGGCGGCGCCTGGGGCTGGGCCAGCGGCACCACCGTCGGTCTCTTCGCCACCGCCGTGATCGTCCTGGTCGCCTGGGGCTTCTTCGAACTGCGCACCGCCCAGCCGCTGGTCGACCTGCGGACCACCGCCAAGCCCCAGGTGCTGTTCACCAACCTCGCAGGCCTGGCGTTCGGCTTCTCCCTGTTCGCCCTCCAGCTGATCGTTCCGCAAATCATGCAGCTGCCCGCGCAGACCGGCTACGGCCTGGGCGAGGACCTGCTGGCCGTGGGCCTGGTCCTGGCACCCCAGGGCCTGGTCGTCATGATCGCGGCCCCCCTGTCCTCGAAAATCTCCCGGGCCTTCGGAGCGAAGTACACCCTGATGATCGGCGCCGTCATCGTCGCCGCCGGTTACGCCCTGAACATCTTCATGATGAGCGAGGTCTGGCAGCTGGTCCTCATCTCCTGCATCGTCGGCGCCGGCGTCGGCTTCGCCTACGGCGCCTTGCCCACGCTCATCATGAGCGCGGTGCCGGTGTCCGAGACAGGCTCCGCGAACGCCGTCAACACCCTGCTGCGGTCCGTCGGCAGCTCCCTGGCCAGCGCCGCCTGCGGCGTCATCATCTCCCAGATGACCATCGACTTCGCCGGCCACGCCCTGCCCTCCGAGAACTCCTTCAAGGTGATCATGGGCATCGGCTGCGGCGCCGCCCTCCTCGCCCTGCTCCTGGCCTCCTTCCTCCCCCGGCGGCGCGCGGACGCCACCGCGGACAGGCTCCCCAGCGCCGAGTTGGCCCCAGCCCAGAAGGCATAGATGTCCTTCGCCGGTTCCGTTGCGTCCGTCCGTCCGTCCACAGGACATTGACACCGGCCACGGCCTCCCGCTCGGCGTGCCCAGGCCCGTTTGATCACCTCTCGCACACACCCACCGCCTGATCGATCCCACCGCCCCCGCGCCGGAACGTCTTCGGACTCCGGCGAAGTCCACCAGAACCGGAGTAGAAGATGACCACCAAGGACCACGTGATGAACCCGCAGTACCCGTCAGGCGGTTTGCTTCAGGGCAAGGTGGCAGTGATCACCGGCGCCGGTGTGGCCGAGGGGATCGGCGCCACCTGCGCGGCGGTATTCGTGGAGGAGGGTGCGCAGGTCCTCGCGGCCGACATCAGCGGCGGGCAGATCGAGACGGCCCTCGCGCTCGGGCCCTCAGCGAGTTCGTTCCGGGCCGATGTGACACGTGAGGGGGATGTCGAAGCGATGTTCGCGCACGCCCTGGAGGTGTTCGGGCGCATCGACATCCTGGTGAACGTGGCCGGCAACCCGGGCGGGCGCCGCGGCGAGGAGGTCACGGTCGAGGAGTTCGCGTCCTTGACCTCCGTCCATCTGCTCGGCACGGTCCTGACCAACAAACACGCTGTCCGGACGATGCTGCCCACAGGCGGCGGCGCCATCGTCAACTTCTCCTCCGCCGCCTCCTTCAACGTGGACGGAAGGATTTCGCCCGCCTACTCCGCGGCGAAGGCCGGCGTCAACGCCGTCACCAAGGCGGTCGCGGTCCAGTACGGCGCCCGGGGCATCCGGGCCAACGCGGTCGCCCCGGGCTTCACCCTCAGCAAGAAGAACCACGCGGTCCCGCCCGGGATCATGGCGGATCTGGGAAGCAGAGCAGCATTGGGCCGGGCAGGGCAGCCGGAGGAGCAGGCGCACGTCGCCGCGTTCCTGGCCTCGGACCGCGCCTCGTTCGTGACCGGGGTGATTGTCCCCGTCGACGGCGGCTGGTCTGTCAAGCTCGCCTGAGGGGGGCGCCTGAGGCGGTGGGGAAAGAGTTCAGTCGCCCTGTGCGGAAAAAGGCGAACGGCAGGTCGAGGTAGGCGGTAGTCGACGGAGACCACCAACGCCCGTGCCCTGTGAGCGAGTTCGGCGGAGACAAGATGTGCTTCCGGCATGTCGAGATCGCCGCCCGAGAACCCGCCGCCGTGAAGCCACAGAACCGCGGCGCGGGGCTCTTTCTCCGGGGTGTAGAGCCGGACGGGGGCATCCCCGTGTGGGCTCGGGACGGCGCGGTTCTCGACCGAGACGGCCGGCATGGTCCACTCGCCGGGATCGCGGAAGTACTGCACGCACCGGGCCATGGCCTCCGGGGCGGACAGGGCGTCCTCCCGGTCGAGGCCTTCGAGGAGGTGCGACCTCTCAGCGAGGTAGGGGTGAGTGGCATGGCTACTCCTGCAGTGACGCGGTCAGCCGGCGGTCTTCGTCTCCTGCCCGGAGCCGTCCGAGGGCGCCAGTATCCGCGTGAACGTCTCCGCGATGGCGGCGATGTCCACCGTGGGGTCGTGCATCCACTGAATCTGCAGGCCGTCCAGCACTGCCAGCAGCGCCTGGCCAGGTGTTCAGCCGGTTCGTCAGCACGGATTCCGCCGGTCCGCTGTTGTTCCCCGAAGTCTTTGATGACCTCGGCCGCGAGGTCTCGGTAGCGCTCGTGGAAGTAGCTGTGCGCAGGACTCTCCGGCCCGCTGCCCAGCCGATCGTGACCATCACCGTGCAGGGGAGTGCGTCGGCGGCGAGTCCGGCCAGTACGGTCACCTCGCCCGCCTCGATGCCGCGGCGCCCGTCGGACATGGTGTAGTGGAGCCGCTCCACGGGTGCTTCCAGGACGAGGGTCCTGCTCTCCCCCGCGGCAAGACTGACGCGTGCGAACGCGATCAGCTGCCGCACCGGGCGGACGACGGCGGCGAACTCGTCGCGCGCGTAGACCTGTACGACCGTCTCGCCACCGATGCCCCCGGTGTTCGCCACCGTGACCCGGGTCCGGATCACCCCGTCGGTCAGGTCGACCGCCGGACGTCCTTCCCGCTCGTCGAGCATGACTTCGAAGGTGCTGTACGACAGTCCGTGGCCGAAGGCGTAGAGGGGCCCTGGCCGCTGAGGTCGCCGTAGCCGTGGCGGGTGCCGGTGGGATGTTCGTAGCCGCTGCCGTGGTGGTGGCCGTGGTAGAGGAGAATTTGTCCCAGGTGCCGCGGGAAGGTGCTGGGCAGCTTGCCGCTGGGGTTGACCAGGCCGAACAGGGTGTCCGCGATGGTGGTGGCAGCCTCCTCGCCGAGCAGCGGCGCGGGCAGGACGGCGTCGGATGCCGATGCCGCCTTTTCCAGCAGCAGGCGGCCGGCGACGATGACGGTCACCAGTGGCCTGCCTGTTGCGGCCAGGTGGTCGAGAAGGTCCTCCTGGTCGCCGGGCAGCGACGGCGAGGCCGTCGACTGGCCTTCTCCGGCGGTGTTGTTGCCGACCCAGCCCGTGCGCTCGCCAAGCACTGCGAGTACCAGGTCGGCGTCCGCGACTGCGGCTTGCACGGTGGCGGCGTCGAGTGAGCCGTCCTTCTCGAACCGGCCCAGGGACGCGTATTCCACCTTCGCGTCCAGTTCGCGCACGGCGTCCGGCACGGTCAGCGCCTCGGGATGCAGGCCGCGCGCCACGCCCTCGAACGTGGGGTCCATACCCGGCATGCGGGTATGGAAGATGTCGGTGAACACGAAGGACGCCGGGTCCAGACCGGGCGCCTCGCCCTCCATGACCGCCATCATGCCCAGCGGCATCTCGGCGTTGGAGATGGAGGTGTAGGCGCCGAAGTGGACGCGCAGTTCGTCGGCGGCCGGTCCCACGACGACGATGCGACGCTCGCCCGGGGCCAGTGGCAGGATGCCGTCGTTCTGCAGCCGGACAGTGCT
Source organism: Streptomyces sp. NPDC056987 (assembly GCF_042673865.1). NCBI lineage: Bacteria > Bacillati > Actinomycetota > Actinomycetes > Kitasatosporales > Streptomycetaceae > Streptomyces > Streptomyces sp. NPDC056987. Next base: position 98,644 of record NZ_JBHURV010000014.1, on the reverse strand, counting down.
GCGGGTCTCGATGGCACAACGGACGTCGGCGGCTTCCTCGCGGTCCGGGCGCACCGCCGGCGCGGGTGGCGGCCCGAAGCCGGGGACGAGTCCGACACGGGCCTTGGCGGCGAGGACGCGGGCCACGGCCACGTCGACGGCCTTCTCGTCCAGGCGTCCGGCGGTGACCTCCTCCACCAGGACGCGTAGTTGGCATGGCCCGGAAGTTCGACGTCCAGGCCGGCGGACAAGGCCTGGACGGCCGCCTCACCTTCGGTGCGGGCGGTGCGGTGGTGGGTGCGCAGTATGTTGACCGAGCCGTAGTCGCTGACCACCAGGCCCTCGAATCCGAGGGTTTCACAAAGGAAGTCGGCGAGCAGCCAGCGGTTCGCGGCCACGGGAACGCCGTCGATCTCGTTGTACGAGTTCATCACCGATCTCAGGCCTGCCTCCGCGATCGCGCGGCGAAACAGCCCGGCGTACTCGTCGATCAGGGCCCGGCGGCCGAGCTGGGTCGCCGCCTGGTTGAGGGCGCCCTCCGAGCTTCCGTAGCCCAGGAAGTGCTTGCCGGTCGCGAGGACGCCGGGCTCGGCCTGTGCGCCCTGTACGAATGCGACGGACATCTGTGCCGTCAGCTCCGGACCTTCGCCGTATGTCTCGTGCACACGGCCCCAGCGCGGATCGCGGTTGATGTCCATCACCGGGGCGAACAACAGCTGGATCCCGGCGTCGAGCATGTGCGCGGACGTCACTGTCGCGGCCCGCCGGACCAGCGCGGGGTCCCAGGTTGCGGCTTGTGCCCAGGCGGTGGGGAAGTGCGAACCGGAGGCGTGCAGGAAGCCGTTGATGCCCTCGTTGTGGACCAGTGCGCCGATTCCGAACGGGGAGGCTTCACGCACACCTGCCTGGCGAAGGTCTTGCGGTACTCGAAGACACCCCCAGGAAGTAGGCGCCGGCCGCGCCCTCCATCGTGACCTCACCGTCCGCGGCGACCGGCGTGGACGCCGACACCCTGCTGCTGACCGCTTACAACGCCGCCGATCCCCGCCGGATCGACGGCGTCGGCGGCGCGCTTCCTCCACCACCTCCAAGGCCGCGATCGTCCAGACGTCGGCCGAGCCGGGCATCGACGTCGAATACACCTTCGCGCAGGTCGGCATCGGTGACGAGCGCGTGGAGTGGGCCAGCAATTGCAGCAACTGCGCCACCGCCTTCGCTCTGTGCACGGCCCACAACAACCTGGTGCCGATCACAGCGAACTCGTAGGCGGGCTCTTCTACTTCAACTACCCGGGCGGCTTCACCAACGGACCTGCGGTGTGGTGCGTACCCAAGGTGGGCGCCGGTGCGCGGGCCGACCAATCACTCCGTGTCGGCATGCAGGAGCAGGTCGAGCAGCCCCGGGAAGCGGGCCTCGAACTCCTCGCGACGCAGCCGGTTGACCCTCCGGGGCCCCTCGTCGCGCTGCTCGACCAGACCGGCGCCGCGCAGGACCGAGAAGTGGTGGCTGAGCGCGGCTTTGCCGATGGGCACGTCGAAGTTGCTGCAGCTCCTCGTCCAGTCGGCGGAGCCCGCCAGATCACGGATCAGCTGGATGCGCACGGGGTCGGCAACCGCGGACAGCGCCGTGAGCAGGGACACCTCCCCGGGATCCGTATGCACCGGTGCCGCACGGTGACTACCGCCCACTGCCCGGTTCGACATGCTGCTCCCGTCGCCACGCGTGTCCTGCGGGGAGACCACTCGGAGTCTCCCCGACCGCTTGCTGAGTGTTCGATCGATATCTTACAGTCCCAGTGTTCGATCCCCATTGAACATTTCACGGAAGGGTAGGTTCCGCAGATGCGCGCAGTCGAGTTCCAGGAGTACGGCGCCCCCGACGTACTGAAGGTCGTCCAGGCCGACGCCCCTGATCCCGGGCCGGGACAGGTGACCATCGACACCGTGTATATCGGAGTGAACTTCGCCGATCTCAAGGCCCGCGCCGAGGGCTACCGGGTACAGTCGCTGCCCTTCCGGCCGGGCCTGGAGGTCTCCGGACGGATCCGCGCTGTCGGCGAAGGGGTCGAGGGACTGGTTCCGGGGGAGGAAGTCGCCGCGCTCGTCGACGGCGGCGCCTACGCCGAGGTCGTCGTCGCAGGCGCCGCAACGGTCTTCCCACTTGCCGATGGCCTGGACCTGCGGACCGCGGCCGCGCTGCCCACCGTCGTGCCGACGGCGCATGCCCTGCTCCACGAGGTGGGCCGTCTGCGGGCCGGAGAGACAGTGCTGGTGCAGGGCGCGGCCGGAGGCATTGGCACAGCGGCCGGGCAACTGGCCCGTGCGGCGGGCGCAGGTGCGGTGTACGGCGTGGTCTCCTCCGCCGCCAAGGCCGAGTACGCCCTCACACACGGCTACGACGAAGTGTTCACCGCCGACACCTTCACCGACGTCCGCCGTACCACCGGCGGCAGGGGCGTCGACCTGGTGCTCGACCCGGTCGGCGGCGACACCCTGTACCGCGGCCTCGACGCGCTGGCGGTCTTCGGCCGCCTGGTGTCCTTCGGCAACGCGGGCGGGGCCGAGCCCTGGCAGGTCGGTCAGCCCGAGCTCTACGCACACGGACGTACGGTCGGGGGTTTCTCCATCCTCGCTCTCGCGCAGGCCGCGCCCGAGGCTCTGCGCGCGCTCACCGAGCGCGCCTTCGCCAAGGTCGCCGACGGCACCGTGAGCCTGCCGGTCACGGCGGAATTCCCGCTGGCGGAGGCGGCGGAGGCGCACCGGCTCATGGGCGGGCGTACGTCAACCGGAAAGCTGCTGCTGCGGGTGGCCGACTGAGGGACCAGGACGCGCAGACCGTGCGCCCCGCCCGTGGCAGGACAGCCTGGAAGCTCGGAGAAGGAATGAAGCAGAACAGCGTGGCCCAGGGGTTCTCCGGAGCCATGGCGAAGATACCCGCTCCTGGACTCGTACTGGGTGGCGTGTGCGGAATCCAGTTCGGTGCGGCCTTCTCGCCCCGTATCTACCCGCAGGTGGGCGCTCCGGGCGTCGTGTTCCTCCGGCTGCTGATCGCCGGTGTGCTTCTGTGCGCGATGTGGCGCCCACGCCCGCAGGCATGGAACTCTGTCAAGGGCGCCTGGTGGACGGTAATCGGCGCCGGGGTTCTCCTGGCAGCTCATCACCTCGCGTTCTACGAGGCGGTGAAGCACATCCCTCTGGGAGCCGTGGCCACGATCGAGTTCCTCGGTCCGTTCGCCATCGCCCTCGCCGGATCACGGCGAGCCGTCGATCTGTTGCCCGCGTGCCTGGCGGTCGGCGGTGTTCTCCTGCTCGGCGGAGGCGGCGTCCCCCTCGACCCCGGCGGTCTCGCGCTGGCCTCGGTGGCGGCATGCTGCTGGGCCGACTACATCCTCGTCTCTTCTCGCATGGCGCGGCGCCTCAGCGGCGGCCAGGGTCTGGCAGTGGCGGTGCTGATCGCGGCACTGCTCAGCGCCCCCTACGGCATCACCCACGCCGGGAGCGCGCTGCTGGATCCCCATGTGCTGTGGGTGGCGGCCCTGGTGGCGGTGGCCTCCAGTGTGCTGCCGTACTCACTCAACCTGGAGGCACTGCGCCGGATTCCCCCGCGTGTCTTCGGCGTGCTGACGAGCCTGGAACCGGCCGCCGGCGCTGTCTTCGGGCTTCTCATCCTCGGACAGAGGCTCGCCTGGCCCCAGTGGCTCGGCATCGCCGCGGTCGCCCTCGCTTCTGTCGCCGCCACGTTCCTGGGAGCCGGGGAACGAAGAAGTTCACGAGTGCAGGCACACGACGGACCGTCTCACGGCGGACAGCTTTCCCCGATCGAGAGCGACGACCTGACGGGGCGGTCGTCACGGTGAGTCCGGCGTTCACTCCGGACACCGCGCTGGTCGGCAGGGACATGACCTCCACGGCATGGCTCCGTCGCAGGAGGCACAGGACCGTTGCGGGCGCCCCTGCTTCCCCTCGCAGTACACCTTCACTCGGCATCGGAATATTCCGGCATCAAAAATCTATCGTCCATAAAACTTAACGGCTAGGGTTGCTCGGAGTTCCCGCGGTATGAGCCCGTGAACGGCCCAGCGCTTCATCGACGGGCCGCGCCCCGATGCCTCCGACCAGTAGCAGAGCACGATGGACCCTCGTTCGACCCCGCACCTCGCCTGCTGCGCGCCGCCGACCGGGCGGGCGCCGGGTCACCCGATGGAAGTGCCGGCCGAGACCGACTGACGCCCCGGGGACGGGATGGTGCTCGTGCCAGGCGGCGAGTTCCTGATGGGCGCAGCCGACGCGGGGGGGCCGGAGGACGGCGAGGGGCCCGTCCGTCCCGTACGCCTCAGCCCGTTCCGCAACGACATCCACGCCGTCAGCAACAACCGCTTCGCCGGGTTCGTCGACGCCACCGGTTACGTCACCGAGGCCGAGTGGGAGTACGCGGCACGCGGCGGCCTGGCGCAGCGGCGCTATCCCTGGGGTGACGCACTCGACCCCGATGGTTACCGCTGCAACATCTGGCGGGGCACGTTCCCCTCGAAGAACACCGCTGCCGACGGATACCGCGGCACGGCCCCCGTCGACGCCTTCGAGCCCAACGGATACGGCCTGTACAACACCTTCGGCAACGTCTGGGAGTGGTGCGCCGACTGGTGGACCCTCGACCACGCCTCAAGCCTGGTGACCGACCCGAAGGGCCCCGCGCGGGGTCGGGACAAGGTCATCCGTGGAGGTTCCCTTCTCTGTCACAAGTCTTACTGCAACCGCTACCGTGTCGCGGCCCGCGCTGCTGGCACACCCGACGGGGCCAGGGCCCATACCGGGTTCCGCTGTGCCCGGAGGGCTTGAATACCTGCGACCGACCGTCGTCACGCAAAGGAGCACCCCAGCGTGAAAGCCATCATGGTCATGTTCGACAGCCTCAACCGTCACATGCTGCCGCCGTACGGTTGCGACTGGCCCCACGCCCCGAACTTCGCGCGGCTCGCCGGACGGACCGCCGCCTTCGACAACTGCTACGCGGGCTCCATGCCCTGCATGCCGGCCCGGCGTGAGATTCACACCGGGCGCCACAACTTCTTGCACCGCGGCTGGGGACCACTGGAGCCGTTCGACGACTCCATGCCCGAACTGCTCAGGCGCAGCGGTGTGCACACGCACCTGGCCAGCGACCATCCCCACTATTGGGAGGACGGCGGAGCGACCTATCACGGCCGGTACAGCACCTGGGAGTTCTTCCGCGGTCAGGAAGGTGACCCGTGGAAGGGGCTGTCGCCGAGCCGCCCATGCCCGGCGAAGACGTCAGGGAACTCCGACTGGATGGATACCGGCAGGACTGGGTCAACCGGACCCACATGCGCACCGAGGACCGCCACTCCCAGACACTCACGTTCGTCGCGGGACTGGAGTTCATCCGCACCAATCACTCCCAGGACCGCTGGTTCGTGCAGATCGAGACATTCGATCCGCACGAACCGTTCCTCAGCCACCAGCAGTACAAGGACCTCTACCCGCACGGCTACGACGGCCCGCACTCCGACTGGCCCGACTACCGGCAGGTCACCGAAACCGACGCGCAGGTCGGGCACGCCCGGCTTGAGTACGCCGCTCTGCTGTCCATGTGCGACAGATCGCTCGGCCGCGTCCTCGACGTGAGGGACGAGCACGACCTGTGGCACGACACGCTGCTGATCGTCTGCACCGACCACGGTCTGCTGCTCGGCGAGAAGGACTGGTGGGGCAAGTCGGTGCAGCCCTGGTACAACGAGCTGGTCCATCTCCCGCTGTTCGTCTGGGCCCCCCGGGCGGCTATCGCCGGGGAGCGCCGCGAGGCGCTCGTGCAGACCATCGACCTGGCCCCCACTCTGCTGGAGTTCTTCGGCGTGGACCGCCCCGCCGATGTGCAGGGCGCCCCCCCTCCGGTCGCTTCCGACGAACCGGTGTGCGAGGCGTAGCTGTTCGGCATACACGGCGGGCACGTCAACGTCACCGACGGCCGGTACGTCTACAGGCACGCCCCTATTTCGGCCGACAACTCTCCTTTGTTCGAGCACACGTTGATGCCGACCCGCATGCGCGGACGCTTTAGTGCCGAAGAGTTGGCGGACTTCGAACTGGCCGAGCCCTTCGCTTTCACGAAGGGCGTCCGCACGATCCGGGTGGCCGGACGGACCTTCTTCAACCCGTACCGGTCCGGCACGCTCCTCTACGACCTGCGGGCCGATCCGGAGCAGCGCGCACCGATCGTCGATGACACCGTGGAACTCCGCATGGCAAGCCTGCTCGTCGAGCTGCTACGCGCGAACGACGCCCCCGTGAGCGCCGCGCTGTCCGGCGACATGTTCCCCACGAAGACACTGCGCGTGCTCGCGGAGGAGCTCTCGGCGCTGCGCGGCGGCTCCGCTACCATAAGTTTAAATCAATCCATTGATTGAATGTTGCGTCGCCCCTCCCCCTCACCCCCTCACCGCTGTCAGCCGACGGAGCCCGCATCCTATGAACCTCAGCAGCCACCTCCTCCAGCGCATACTGCGCCTGCCTCCCCCTGCGACCAGGGACCTGACCGTCGAGCACGATCTACGCGTCCCGATGCGCGACGGGGCCGTGTTGCTGGCCGATCGCTGGGCCCCGAAAAGCGGCGGCAAAGACCTGCCGACCGCGCTCGTCCGCCTCCCCTACGGCAGGGCCGGCACGACCGCGGGTCCGATGGTCCGGCCGCTGGCCGAGCGCGGTTTTCAGGTCCTCATCCACAGCACCCGCGGCACCTTCGGCTCCGACGGGCCCTTCAACCCGATGCGCTGCGAGCGGGACGACGGCCTCGACACCATCGACTGGGTGGTCAAGCAGCCCTGGTTCGGCGAGTCGATGATCCTTTTCGGGGCCAGCTACAGCGGCTTCACCCAGTGGGCGGTCGCCGACGCCGTACCGTCCCAGGTCAAGGCGATGATCCCCGTGGTGTCCGAATCGGCCCTCACTCTGGATTTTCTCCGCTCCGACGGATTCTCCTTGGAGACACCGTTCAACTGGGGCGTCATGGTCGCCACCCAGGAAGAGCGGTTCGCGATGCCCCGCCAACTGCTGGGGGCGAAGAAGACCCTGCGCGCCCTGAGCACGCTGCCCTTGGACCAGGCAGACACCACCGCACTGGGGTACCGCTTCGAGTACCTCCAGGACATCCTCGCCCATCCCGCCGACGCCCCCTTCTGGTCAGCGGCCGACCACCGCCACCGGGTCGCCGACATCTCCATGCCGGCCAGCCTGATCGGAGGCTGGTACGACATCTTCCTGCCAGGCCAGCTCCGCGACTACCGGGTCCTGCAGGACACCGGGCACTCCGGCCCCCTGCGCCTCACCGTCGGCCCCTGGCCCCACACCAACCTCGAGGTGGGTGGGTGGGCGGCCCGCGAGGCGGTCGACTTCGGGCTCGCCCTGTGCCGGGGCGAGCAGCCCGCGGAACGCGCCCCGGTACGCCTGTTCGTCATGGGCGAGGGCAAGTGGCGCGACTTCTCCTCCTGGCCGCCACCCGGATACACACCCCAGCGCTTCCACCTCCGCCCCGGCGCCGCCCTGGCCACCGATCCGCCGCCCGCCGACGCGGCACCCGACGGCTACCGCTACGACCCGGCCGACCCCACCCCCGCCCTCGGCGGCGCCCGCATGTCCTTCGCCGCCAAAGCGGGCGCCCTCGACCAGGCAGCGCTGGAGGCCCGACCCGATGTCGTGACCTACACCACGTCCACCCTGACCCAGGACATCGAGGTCATCGGCGAGGTCGGTGCGGAGATCTTCTTCCGCTCCAGCCTGCCGTACGCGGATATTTTCGTGCGCTTGTGCGACGTGGACGAGAAGGGCCGTTCCCTCAACGTCTGCGACGGCCTGACCAGCCTCACCGATGCCGACGAACTCACCCTCGCGACCGTGCGGTTGTGGCCGACGGCCTACCGATTCCGGCGCGGCCACCGCATTCGCGTCCAGGTCTCCAGCGGCGCCTTCCCCCGCTACAACCGCAACCCCGGCACCGGCGAACCCCGCGCCACCGCGACCACCCTGCGCCCCGCCGACCAGCAGGTCTTCCACGACCCGGAGCACCCCTCCGCCATCATCCTCCCGGTCCGGCAGGCGGCATGACCTCCCTCACCTGCCCGTCGCCCTCCCACAGGGCGGACGCATGGTCGGACCGGATACGGGCTCCGCCCGGGCGCCGGGCCGACCCGGCGCACAACCCGGGCCGTCCGCCGTTCTCGCGGCCACAGCCCCTCAGTTGCTCTGCGGCATCCGCACAGGGCCGCCGCCCCCTCCCCCACCATGAGGAGTGACATGAACCACGCGCTTTCCGACGCCTCGGCCGAAGCTGTTCCCGACTTCCCGATGCCGAGGGATGCTGGATGTCCTTTCGCCCCTCCGCCTCAGCTCCGCCAGTTGCACGCCGAGCAGTTGCGTGCCGATCAGCCACTCACCAAGGTCCGGATATGGGACGGCAGCACACCGTGGCTCATCACCCGCTTCGAGGACCAGCGAGCCCTGCTCTCCGACCAGCGCTGCAGTGTCGACCTCCGACAGCCCGGCTTCCCCTACATGAACCCGGCGTTCCGGGAGTCTGGCCGGCGTGGCACCCAGCCGTCCTTCCTCAATATGGACGACCCTGAGCACGCCCGGATCCGCCGCATGCTCAGCGGCGCGTTCACCATCAAGCGCGTCGAGGCACTGCGGCCCGCCGTCCAGCGCATGACCGACGAGTTCATCGACACCATGCTGGACGGCCCGGCCCCCGCCGACCTCGTACAGGCCCTGGCACTGCCCCTGCCCTCGCTGGTCATCTGCGAACTGCTCGGCGTACCTTACGAGGACCACGAGTTCTTCCAGCACCAGAGCGAAGTGGGGCTACGTCACGACGTCTCACCCGAAGTGTCAGGAGCCGCCAGGCGCGCGCTGCTGGAATACGTCTCCAGCCAGATCGACGAGAAACGCGCCCGCCCCGCCGACGACCTGCTGTCCGAGCTGGCCGCCCGCGTCCGCGACGGAGACCTCACCCACCAGGAGGCCTCGACCATGGGCCTGCTGCTGCTCGGCGCCGGGCACGAGACCTCTGCCAACATGATCGCGCTGAGCACCGTCGCCCTGCTGGAACATCCCGACCAGCTCGCAATCATCCGCGAAACCGACGACCCGAAAGTCCTGGCGCGCGCGGCGGACGAACTGCTGCGTTACCTGACCATCATCCACATCGGCAACCGCCGTCTCGCCCTGGAGGACATCGAGATCGGGGGCCGGACGATCCGCGCCGGGGAGGGCATGATCCTTCCCAGCATCACCGCCAACTGGCAGGACGACATCTTCTCCGACCCCGACCGGCTCGACATCCACCGCGATGCCCGCCGCCATCAGGCATTCGGCTACGGCATCCACCAGTGCCTCGGCCAGCCCCTGGCCCGCCTCGAACTCCAAGTCGTGTACGGCACCCTCTTCCGCCGCATCCCCACCCTCCGCCTCGCCACCGGCCTGGAGAATCTCCCCTTCAAGGAGGACGGACTCGTCTACGGCGTCTACGAACTGCCAGTGACCTGGTAGCCCTGGAAACGGCTGCGCGAGCAGTGCTGGAGGGCAAGTGCCGCGGCGCCGGAAGTTGCGTACCGGCCGCACCCGAAATGTTCGACCAGCGCGACGAGGACGGCGTCGTCCTTCTGCTCGGCCCGAGGCCGAGTGGACGGCTGTCCGGGACGCCGCTGCGGTCTGCCCCGCCACCGCCATTTGAGGGCCGGCACCCGCCAAAGGCCGGCCGTGGGCGACGGGGTTGCGGCGCACCCACTGGAAAGGCGGCTGATCCTTTCCAGTAGGTTCACCGCCATGAGTACGCAACCGAAGAGCGGCATCACCGGAACGGCCAACACGGCGGAAATGCCGAGCAATTGGGGCCGATGGGGTGCGGACGACGAGCTGGGCACGCTCAACCTGATCACCGAGGAAACCCGGGTCAGGGGCGCTGCGGAGGCCCGTACCGGACGAGCGGTCTCGCTGGCCCAGCCGATCCAGCCGGCGCCGCTCGTCAGCGGGCCCTTCGCGCCCACCACCCGTGACGCCTCGCCGGTCCAGCAGCTGATGCAGTACACCGGAGGCGCACCCGCGACGGCGGACGTGATGCTGGTGACCAACCATCACGTGCTCTCGACCCACCTCGACGCCCTGGGGCACCAGATCGTCGACGGCCAGGTCTACCCGGGGCGTCCCCTCGCGGAGAGCGTGACACCGGCCGGCGTGCGGCACGGTTCCACGGCAGCGTTCGCCGCCGGGATCGTCACCCGGGGTGTCCTGCTCGACCTGGCCTTCGACGGCTCGCTGCCCGAGGGACACCCGATCACCTCGGAGGACTTCGAGGCGGCCGAGGCGCGCCAGGGCGTACGGCTGGAGTCCGGGGACGCCTTGGTGGTGCGCTGCGGGTGGGTCTACACCATCGACCCCGAGAGGCCGATGCCGGGCATCAGCCTGGACGCGGTGCGGTGGATGCACCGGCGCGGCGTGTCCCTGTACGCGGGCGACCTCGGCGACGCCCACCCGCCGCTGGATCCCGCCGTTCCCGGACCGCTGCACCGTGTCGCTCTGCCGCTGCTGGGCATGCCCTTGATCGACGTCGCGGAACTGGAAGAACTGGCCGCAGTCTGCGCGGAGTTGAACCGCTACGCCTTCCTGCTCACGGTGGCACCCCCGCGCATCCACGGCATGACCGGCGTCCCGGTCAATCCGCTGGCGATCTTCTGAACGGAGACTTCTGGCGTGTTGCCCGCGGCCGGTGGCACTTTCGCCGTGGCGATACGGTCGGCGAGGAACTGCTGGGAGGAGAACTGGTCGCGGCGGGCGTCGGTGGCCAGTTCTCGAACCGCTCACGGATCGCGGGCAGCCGCGGCAGCCTGCACGCCTCGTCGATCACCGCGCTTGAGGAGGCGAAGGCTGCAGAGCTGTCGGCGGCCGGCATGCCCACCAGTGTGGTGGCGGCGGGGCGGGTGCGGGCCCGCTGCCGGCAGGAGGGTCAGCCGCAACAGCCCGGAACCATCCAGCAGTCCGACGGCGAGAATCCGTCCGTCCCGGCTCCACGTCCTGACCGCCGGAAGCAGCCCAGGTCCCCCCGGATGTGGTTGCACCGGCGCCCGTCGTTCTGCCACTCCCCCAGCACACCCACAGCCCTGCTCAGCCTGTCGGTCCCCGCCGAGATCGCCGACCGGGTCCGCAATCTGAGCGACCGGGTCGACACACTCGTCAACAAACTCGGCACCGCCCACTTCGCCTCGCTCGCCGACACCGCAGTCGAAGCCATGAACACGGTGTGGCACCTGAACATACAGACACCACTGCTGCTCAGCCAGCAGCTATTGCCCGCCCTCGTGAACGCCGGCGGCAACATCAGCAGTTACTGGGCCCACAAGATGGTCGCCGACCGCCACTCGGCCGCCTCCTCCGCCACCCGCGGCGCACTCAACACCATGACTCTGGCCCTGGCCAACGAACTCGGCCCCCAAGGCGTACGTGTCAACGCCATAGCCCCCGGCGCCGTTCACACCCCCCACTACGAACGCTCCTGCCTGGCCCCCATGACCGATGAGCAGCGCGACGCGCATGACCGGCACATCGAGATGTCCTACCCGCTGGGGCGTCCGGGCACCGCGCAGGACATCGCCACCGCGGCCTCCTACGGATCATTACTGAATCGCCCGAACGGCGAGCCGAAGACCCGTGACGTGCTCCTCAGTCGGCGAGCAGGGTGTCGAGCCAGTCGAAGGTGCGCTGGTGGAAGAGGGAAATCGCACCCTCGTGGCAGTGTTCGCCGGCACCTTCGTCCTCACGGAAGAGGATCAGTTCCTTCTGGCAGGTCAGCTCGGCGATCAGACGCTTCGGCTGGCCCTTGAAGAACACATCGTTCTCGGCGTCGAGGACGAGTGTCGGGCAGGTGATGCGGTCGGCGATACCCGCCAGGGTGTACGCCTCGGTCGCCTCGACCAGTTCGTCGAAGTCGGACACGCCGAAGGTCCACCGGCCGTTGCGCACCACCCATCGCACCATGGTGTTCTCTCACCGAGTTGATCCACGACAAGGTCGCCGACACACTCCCGCACACGCCCGCCACCGGCGCCCTGCACACCGACCTCCGCGAACTGCTCGCGACCTTCCGCAGCCAACTGGCCAATCCGCTCCTTGCCCGGATCGGGACCGAACTGCTCGCCGAGTCCAGCCGCGACCGCGCCCTCGCGGAGATGCTCTACACAGAAGTGACCGCCCCGCGGCGGCGGGCAGCACGCGCGCTGCTGCAAGGCGCGATCGACCACGGCGAACTTCCACCCACGTTGGATCTGGAACTCGCCACCGACCTGCTCATCGCACCTCTCGTTTTCCGCATGCTGCTCATGCAGGACCGCAGCGACGACGACTACCTGGAAACACTGACCACGGCCACCGAGGCGGCGCTGAAGGCAGCCGTCCGCTAGCGTCGATCCGCAGGGCGGGGGGCCTGTCGAACGAGCGGTGCGACCGGCGCGGTCGAACGCCCGGCGCGTCGCCCCGGCATCGAGAAACGGCTCACGGTCAGAAGAGCGCGATGGAGGGCAGCGGAGGGAAGATCTCGTCCAGTTCGGCGAGGTCGGCCGTGCTGAACTCGTATCCGACGGCGGCGGCGTTCTGGGCGACCTGCTCGGGCCGGGTGGCACCGGCGATGACCGATGCGGCAGCAGGACGGGAGGCGAGCCAGGAGAAGGCGGCCTGGACCTCGTTGATGCCTCGTGCGGCCGTGAACTCTCCGAAGGCCGCGAGCTGGGCCGGGTCGGCGTTCTCCAGGTCGTCCTGGCGAAAGTGGGTGAGCCGCGCCCCTTCGGGGGTTTTACCGGAGGAGTACTCGCCGGTCAGCAGCCCGCTGGCGAGCGGATAGTAGGGGAGCACACCAAGACCGAACGCCTGGGCGGCGGGCAGTACTTCGAGCTCGGCTCGGCGGTCCAGCAGGTTGTAGTGGTTCTGCGCCGAGACGAAGCGGGTGGTCCCGAGGTGGCGGGCGAGGTATTCGGCCTGGGCGGTCTGCCATCCGGCGAAGTTGGAGTGGCCGATGTAGAGCACCTTGCCCTGCTGGACCAGGGAGTCGAGCGCCGTCAGGGTCTCCTCGACCGGTGTGAGCGGGTCGGGGGTGTGGAACTGGTAGAGGTCGATGTGGTCGGTTCCCAGCCGGCGCAGTGATTCCTCCACGGCACGCACGATGTAGCGGCGCGAGCCCCGGGCGCCGAAGTCGCGTCCGTTGGCGCCTTCCGCGTCCATGCCGAACTTGGTCGCGATCACCACGTCGTCGCGGTCGCCTTTCAGCGAGTCACCGAGGAGTTCTTCGCTCGTCCCGGGAGGTGTTCCGTAGGTGTCCGCGACGTCGAAGAAGGTGATCCCGGCGTCCAGAGCCGCCCTCACCACGGCATTGCTGCCCTCGCGGGTCGCGCTGGCGGTGTTCGGCCTGCCGAGGTTGCTGCAGCCGAGACCGACGGTGGAGACCGTCAGGCCCGAGCTGCCGAGCCGGGAATAGCTGATGGACATCATCGCGTCCTTCTGTCGATGGGGTGGGAGCCGGGAGCTTGAAACGGGGGAAGCTGCGCCGGGTCGATTCGGTTGCCGCACAGCACCGGCTCTGTCTGCGTCTGTGTCTGTGTCTGTGTCTGTGTCTGTGTCTGCATCCGCTTTCAGCCTGTCCAGGCCCGCGAAATGAGTCAAATCGATCGTGTACATCATGTGATGCATGGAATCGATATACGCGGGGCGCAGCCCGCGGGCGGAGGTCAGTCCTGCGCGAGTACGGGCGGGGTGGCGGCGTGCTTCTCCGAGAGATCGCGGAGAGCCGTGACGTTCGGGTGCCAGGGCCGGCCGGCGGGGCCGGTCAGGACGAGCCGGCGCTCCAGGCGGGGGCGCAGAGGGATCAGGGCGAGGGTGTCGGAGAGCATGCTCGCCGCGAGGGAGGGGACGATGGCGACGCCGAGGCCGGCTTCCACCATGCACAGCAGTGTGGTGAGTTCGCGGATGCGCTGGGTGGGCCGGTAGGGCAGGCCCGTCAGCGCGTGCAGGTGCTTGACCTGTGCCTCGCAGCCGGAGGTGGTGGCCAGCAGTGGGTCTTCCAGCAGGTCCGCCAGTTCGACGGACTCCTCACCCGCCAGCGGGTGGTCGCTGCGTACGACGGCCTCGTAGGCGTCGGTGGCGAGGTGCAGGGCACCGTGGGGCAGCGGGTCCGGGTCGATCAGGATCGCCGCGTCGACCGTGCCGCTCTCCAGCCACTGGCCGATCTCCTCGTCGAGCCCCTCGAAGAGCGTGATCTCTACATGGGGCAGCTGCTCGTGCCACAGGCGCAGCAGGCCGGGCAGCAGACCGCGGGCGGCGGTGGGCGGCACGGCCAGCCCGATCGAACCGGCCACCGCGGCACTGGCGTGCGCCGCGGCGGCGGCACTGAAGGTGCGGGCGGCGGAGAGGGTGGCGCGGGCGTGCGGCAGCAGTACGTCGCCCAGCGGGGTCGGCCGGACCGGGGCCGTACGGTCGACCAGCCGGCCCTGCACCGCGCGCTCCAGCGAGGCCAGTGAGTGGGATACCGACGACTGGCTCATGCCGAGTACGGCGGCAGCCGCGCCGAAGCCCCCGTGGTCGGTGACCGCCACCAGCACCCGCAGTTGCCGCAACGTCACACCCATCGAATTACCCAATCCTGATATGCGGGCCATTGATTTGCTTCATTCTACTGGCCGGGGCGACGCCGGCAGAACTTCTCGGAATGAGAGGACGGAGGAGCTCGCAGCGCTGCTCCTCCGCGGAGAGACGGTCAAGCAGGCACAACGCCACCTCAGTGACTCTTCGAGGACGTGATTACGCAAGCCGCCGCCGTCCAGGCGGTGCGCGGCGACGTCACGCCCGGAGAACTCGCCACCTACTGCATCCACGCACTCACAGCGGCCGTCGGCCTTCCCTCGGAAGCCGCGATGGTGTGCCTCCGGGGCCGTTGAGCCCCAGGCGCCGTCCCAGAGCGACGCCGCGGTGGTGGAGGGCCGTTCCCTCGGCGATGCGGTTCTGCGCCCACGCGTCCAGTGCGGCCTCCGGGGAGGGGAACTGCTGCAGGGCGGTGAAAAGAGCGATGGCGTCCTCGGCGGCCTTCATGGCGCTGGCCGCCGTGTGCGGCCGTACGACGAACGCGGCGTCCCCGGTCAGCAGCATGCGGTCCGTACGCATCCGCGGGACGCGCCCGTCGAGGATCGCCTGCGCGAAGGGCTCCCGGGTGTGCTCGACCAGCTCACGCATCGGCTGCGGCAACACCCGCCGCGCCCGGTCGAGGAGTTCGGTGTGCACCGGCGGCGCCATCAGTCCCGGCGGGAGCGACAGCCCACGAGCCGCGCCGTTCCGGTCCGTGGTGATGCGGTCGAGTTCGGCCTCGTCCGCCCGCACGTACCAGACCCAGTTCATCCGGCGCGTTCCGGGGCCGACCGCGCCGAGAGCGCCGGGAATGAAGTAGCACAGGAACTGTGTACGGTCACCGTCGAAGAAGCTGAAGCGGTTACGGAAGACCGCGCCCAGCGCCTCGGGAAGCTCGGCCTCGTCGATCACCCCGCGGTAGGCGACGTATCCGGCGTAGCACGGGTCGCCGCCGCGTGTGACGAGCTCCCGGTGGCGGGAGGAGGAGCCCTCCGCGATGATCGCCAGATCGACGGGACGGACCGTGTCACCGGTGTGGATGTCGACGCCGTCGGGCCGGGGCGTGAGGGCGTCGACCAACTGCCCCTCGCGGTACCGGCCGTGGTCGAGCTTGTCCCGCAGGGGCTGGTAGATGGAGCCCCAGGAGATCATCTGCTGCCGCATGGGGGTGCGGTGGCTGCGTCCGTCCGCAGTGAAGAACTGCCGGTGGGTGACCGGGACGCTCACCCGGTCCGGGTCGGCGCCGCAGAACATCTTCAGGAACCAGGCGACGCTCGGCTGGAGCACGATGCCCGCGCCGCGGTCGTGGGGCCGCCCCGCCGACCGCTCCCAGACGGTGACGTCCAGACCGAGGTCGGCGAGGGCGACCGCCTGGAAAAGGCCGCCCAGGGAACCGCCGACGACCCCGACCGACCTGATGCCGGACAGTGCGTTCACGCCGAGCACACCCCGCTCTCGCAGGCGGCCCCGGACGGAACCTCCATGGCCTGCTGTTCGAGGATCTCCACCAGCGTCTCGACGGGCACCGCACCGTTGACCGCCTTGTCCCCGATGACCAGCAGCGGAACACCTCGGATGCCCAGATACTCGGCGAGCTGCTCGTCCTCCGCCACCGTCGTCTCCAGACCCGGGTCCGTCAGTCGCTCGGCCACGTGCTCGCCCAGCCCCATCTCCCTGCCGATGCGGGACAGCACAGCCGTATCGCCCACGTCCTGGCCCTCGGAGAAGTAGGCCGCCAGCAGACGGTCAGCCATCTCCCAGCCCTTGCCCGCCTCCCGTTCGGCCAGCGCGATCAGGCGGTGCCCCGCCCGGGTGTTCGGGGTGCGGGTGATCGCCGCGTAGTCGAAGGCGACACCCTCCTCGCGCCCGGCGAGCACCGTGCCCGCGTCGAGCTGCTGTGACCGCTCCCAGCTGCCGAACTTCTCGCTGCGGTAGGCACGGCGGTCCATTCCGCCCGCCGGCATCTCCGCGTTCAGCTCGAAGGCGTGGTGGCGGATACGGAAGTCCTGTCCCGTGCGCTCCCGAGCGATGTCGACAGCCTTCTCCAGCCGACGGCCGCCGATGTAGCACCACGGGCAGATCAGATCGCTGAACACATCCAGGGTGACCATGAAATCCTCCAATCGAACCGACTAGTCTGTTCGGTGCAACGGCGCCGCAGCCGTCTCCATTCCCACCCCACCCCATCCCTCACCGGAGGTACCGATGCCCGCCCCCGAAGCCACCCGCACGAAGATCGTCGAAGCCGCGGCTGACCTGTTCACCCGCAGCGGCGTACGCGCCGTGGGCATCAACGAGATCTGGCGTAGCGCGGGGGTCGCCAAATCGACCCTCTACCAGCACTTCCGTTCCAAGGACGAACTGGTCGCCGCCGTTCTGCGCAGCCGCAACGACGCGTGGTGCGCACGCCTGCGCGACCGTGCCGCGGCGGCGCACACCTCGCAGGACCGGCTCCTGGCGATCTTCGACCTTCTCGGCGAGGAGTTCGCCGACCCTTCCTACCGTGGCAGCGACCTGGTGAACGTCGCCGCGGAATACCCCGACCCCGGCCACCCCGTCCGCGTCGCCATCCGCGACCACAAACGTGAAATCCTCAGCTACCTGACCGGCCTCGCCACCGCCGCACACGAGGACGACCCCGGGAGAGCGGCCGCCATCGTCCTCACACTCGCCGACGGGGCGGTCTGCACACGCGTCAGCCTCGGAGACACCACCACCGCGGACCTCGCCAGACAAGCGGCGTCCCGCCTGCTGACACATACCTGTGATTGCTCCTCGCGCTGAGCGGTGCGCGGTCCTGTCGGTAATGCCGGGGCCGGCCGGGGTCAGGGAGCCGTTGCCGTAAGGGCGGCGACGGCATCGGCAACAGGGGTGTCACCGGAGGTGAGTTCGACGATCACGCGGCTGAGACCGGGCTCGTGCAAGGCGGCACCGATGAAGGCGGCGACGTCGTCGCGGTGCACGTCGCCGTATTCGACCGCGGGGCCGGCCGTCACACGGCCGGTGCCGGGCGCGTCCAGGAGCGTGCCGGGGCGAATGATCAGCCAGTGCAGACCGGTGCGGGTCAGATACACGTCGGCGGTCTTCTTGACCCTGATGTAGTGCTCGAAGCCCTCGCTGTGCCCTCCGTCGCGCAGGGCGTCGGGGAACACCGAGACCAGCACGAACCGCGACACCCCGGCCAGCGCGGCGGCGTCGGCGGCCTTCTCCAGGCCCTTGCCGTCGATCAGCGACGTCTTGTCCATTCCGGTGCCATGCGCACCGGCGGAGAAGACAACCGCATCGTGGTCAGCGAGTTTCGCCGCCAGCTCCTCGACGGTGTCGTGGACCAGGTCACCGGTCACCGGGGTGGCGCCCGACGCACGGACCGTGCCGGCCTGGTCAGCGCCGCGGTGCATTCCGGTCACCTGGTCGCCGCGGGCGGTGAGCAGCCCAGCGAGCCGGGCCCCGACACCTCCGGCGGCTCCGATCTGGAACACCTTCATGATCAATTTCGCCTCTCCGCGGAACACGCCTGGATGAGGGGTGACGCCGAGAACCTGGAAGTCCCCGGCGAACACCCGGAATTCCTAGGTATGACCGGCCGGGCGAGGAGAATAACCGTCCTCGCCCCTCGCACTTGTCCGTCGTACAGCGACGTGCCACTCCTGGCCGCTGATGGGATCGTGCCCCCTCCCCCGCGGTAAGGAAAATCGATGCATTCGATTCGGTCATGCAGAATGCCAATCGACCATCCTATGGGGGTATATGCGCTGGTCAACGGCGCCAGTACGAGCAATCGAGTACACACCGGCCGCACGGAGGAGCGGTGCTACGCTCCGACCGACGGCGAACCGTTCATCGAATGCGGTCATCGCCGGAATTCCCCTCCCCACCGACACGCGTACCTGTCGCGCCCTTGATGCAGGAGGTATCCCCATGGTTTCTTTCCGGCCCATGACGCAAAACATCGTCAGCCCCTCGACCCAGGCTGCGGTCTTCCTGACGCTCACCCTCCAGGAAGGAGGGGAGAAGACCTGCCGTGAGACGCTGGCGGACATCGCGGCACTGCGCGGTTCGGTGGCACCCCTCGGCACCGAACCGGACAGCCTGAGCTGCGTTGCCGGGATCGGCTCGGACGCGTGGGACCGGCTGTTCTCAGGTCCGAGGCCGACCTCCCTGCACCCGTTCACCGCCTTGCGCGGCCCTGTCCACACGGCCCCGTCCACCCCTGGTGATCTGCTCCTGCATCTGCGTGCGGAACGCATGGACCTGTGCTTCGAACTGGCCGACAAGATCCTCGCGCGACTGCGGCCTTACGTGAAGACGGTCGACGAGACCCACGGTTTCGGGTACTTCGACTCACGCGACCTGCTCGGCTTCGTCGACGGCACCGAGAACCCGGAAGGAGAGGAAGCCGCGGCGTGGGCGTACGCCGGACCGGAGCAGGAGCCCGACTTCCCCGGCGGCTCGTATGTCCTCGTACAGAAGTACCTGCACGACCGCGACCGCTGGAATGCCCTCACCGTGAACGAGCAGGAGAGGGCGGTGGGACGCACCAAGGCCGACGACATCGAGTTGCCCGACGAGGCCAAGCCTGCCGACTCGCATGTCGCACTGAACGTCATCACCGACGCCGACGGCAAGGAACTCAAGATCGTGCGCCGCAGCATGCCGTTCTTCCACCACGCACGCGGCGAGTACGGCACCTACTTCATCGGCTACGCCGCTTCCCCCGCGATACCCGAACAGATGCTGCGAAACATGTTCCTCGGCACCGACGACGCCCCGCACGACCGGCTGCTCGACTTCTCCACAGCGGTCACAGGCGGGATGTTCTTCCTCCCCCCGCAGTCGTTCCTGACCGATCAGCCACCCACGCCGTAACCTTCGGTTTCACACCTCCGCTGTCGCCGCCCGGTAGCCCGGTCCACGGTGAACGGGGGCTACCTCGGCGGATTTCCGCATGCGCCGATCACGTCCGTCGGAGGAGGCGTGATCGTGCGACGTTCGTCGGCACATCACGAACTGATTGAGGCTCAGAAACCCTGCGGCCATCCGCCGTACAGTGATGACGGGATGGGCGCCATGGCCACGGACGTCTGGCAGCAGGCCCGGACCGCGACGGTCGACCTGTGGCGTCGGATACAGCCCGCCGTGCCGACGGCATCGGAGCCGAACTCGACGAACTCCGTGCTCAGGTGCTCGCGGTGCGGGAGGCCGGGGACCCGGACACCGAACAGGCGCTGGCCGGGGCCTGGCGGCTGCGGCTGCATGAACTCCTGCGCGACAATCCGAGTATCGCCGCCGGCCTGCGACAACTGCTCGACGAGCATCTCACCCCGGCTCTCCCGGCGAATGAACAGGCCGGGGTCCGGTCGGTCGTCATGAGGGTCGAGGCGCGGGACAACTCCCGCGTGTATATGGCGGGCGGAGACCAGCACATCGCGCGCTCATGAGCACACCCGCCCGCGATCCGGACCCGACCGGCGTCCGGATCGAGGCTCAAGCTGGTGACAGCGCCCAGGTCTACATATCGAGCAGGGATATCCACGTCACGCAGTCCGGCTCAGTGGCCGACGACAAGCATGACCGCCACAAGGGAATGGCCGATGCTCTTCGGGTGCTCAGTGGCCCGTTGCTCCTGCTCTGCGGATGCGCGGCGCTCGTCGGGGTGGGACGGTTCGATCCGAGGAATCTGTATAGCTGCCCCCTGGCACTGATATCGCTGATCGCGGGCTTGTGAGTCTGGACCGCACGGCGCAGCGTCTCGCGAGCGCACTGCGCCCGCAGTGGGAAGCCGAGGAAAGGCTGCGCAAGGTGCAGCATCCCAGTCCGCTGCCGGTTCGCTGGATCTCCGAGGAACGGCGAAAGCAGCTCAGTCGGCGAGCCGCGGGCGTCCTGCGGACGCTCGGGGTGATGTCGGCACTCGCCGTGTCCGTCACCGTCATGCGGTGGTCGTTCGACGATACGCCGGCTTCAGTCTTCGGTCTGCCGGTGTGGGTACCGGTAGTGCTCATGAGTCTCGTGTCGGTGGCCGATGTGGCGCTCGGGTCGCAGGGAAATCTCGGTCGCTTCCCTCGGACTGGGGAACCTGCGGGAGGGCGGCGGCCCCTGTCCGAGGGCCGCCGTGCCCATACTGTTGCCCGTCGTCGCCTTGATGGCCTGGAAGGCCAACGCGGGCCGCGACGCCGTCAGCCCTGTCGACTGGGCCGTCACCAGCGGTGCGTCGATCGCCGCCCTGGCTGTGTTCGCGGTGAGCGTTTCCGCCTGGGGCACCTTCACAGCCGCCAGAGTGTTGCCATGGCTCGCCGGGCAGGCCCCCTGGAAACTGATGGATTTCCTTGAGGCCGCCCACCGCCACGGAATCCTGCGGCAGTCCGGCGCGTACTACCAATTCCGGCATGCCCGGCTGCAGGAGAGGCTCGCCATCCGTGCTGCGGCTCAGCCTTTTCCGACCCCTCCCGCACCAGCGCAGAGACCCCGTCGGCCGCTCCTGGCCGCTGTCGGCACACGGGCAGGAATGGCCGGGTTCGCCCTGGGGGCCCTTGCATTCCTGGCCGTTTTCACCGTGCTCTCCATAGCGCTGTCGGATGGACCCCCCGGACCGCATGTGCTGATCCGGCCGGCCTGTGAACTGCTCGGCCGGAAAGCTCTCACGACCGTACTCCCCGAACCGGACATCGTCAGCCAGCCGGACGGCGGCGACAAGTGCTGGTGGGCCAACGAGCGACCGATCCCCATAGAGGCGGACGTCATACTCGAGGCCCGGGTGTTCGTTCCTGACCTCGGGGCCAGCGCAGTGCAACACGCGGAGAAGCGCCTCCAAACGCAGGTGCAGGGGAGGCTGGAGAAGCACGACCCGCTGCTTTCCATTAATGTTGTCAAACCCCAATACACCGGATACCCGGAAGGGCTCGGAGACGAAGCCTTCACGGTGATCTATTTCGGCGACTCCGGCATGCCCGAAACCGCCCTGATCGTAAACAACGTCGTACGCGTCGACAACGTCATCCTCATCATCACCTACATGGTCCGGGCTCTGGAGGAAGACAAGACGTTGTCGCACCTGGCCCGTTCCGCCGAGAATCTGGCGCGTGTCGCCGTAAGCAACCTTGGTCCCTAGCTGTGCGCAGCCCACTGCGAGGACATTCAACTCACCGCCGGGCTCCAGGTGGATCGTGCACGAGCCGGGCACGTCACGGGTGGCGAAGCGGAACCTGGAAGGGTGGGGCGGCGCGTCGGAAAGCGGGTGCCGAGGCTGGGCCGCATCCATAAGGGTGGAGCAATCGCGGTCGGCTGAATTCGTCCGGTCCGTAGGCATCGGCGGCGAGTTGTACTAGGCAGCAATCGCCGATGCGAGCGTCAGGGCGCCTGGGAGAAGCTGCGGCAGCATCTACTTCCAGGGAGCGCACCTATGCACACAGCGCGAGCCGGACCAGGGCCGGTCTTCGGGCGGGCCCGGACAACCTGCGATCTCACCGGCAGCCTGACGAGCCGGACGAACTCGCCGCGCGGTGCCGCTGCCGGCCTCCCCGCCCACAACTGCCGTCGGGAAAAAGACGGCAAGGAAAGGCGTGATGCCTCGCGGGAGCAGCTACGCGAGTTCGTCACCGCCGCCGAGGCCGGGACCGAGGGACTCCTCAGCGACACGGTCTCTCCCGCCCTCGTGCAGGCCGCCATGTGCATCGAGGAGCGGCTGCTCATCGACGCGGAACTCAGCCACCCGTACGGTCACGTCGATGCTGCACGTGTCCGTCCGCACCCTGTACCGCGCGTTCGCCGGCGAGGAGACCTCGCTCGTGCCGACCGACGCCGGCCATTTCGTGGGGGCGTACAAGAAGCACTTCGGCGAGACATCGAACGTATCGAACGTGCGGCGCCGCAGAGTTGGCCGTGAGCGCCGAACACACCGGCGTGACGCCCGTACGGAGGGCATGACACTCGGATGCCATGCCATCGGCACGCGGATACCACTGACCGCAGCGGACCGTCCCTCCTCTCGCTGAAACCCATCTCTTCATTCCCCGCGCAGACAGTGCCCTGCACGGCGCGGATCAGACCACCTGCCCGCTCCGGTGGCCGGGCCGCGGTGCACGAGAGCGCGCATCACCAAGGAGTACGTTCATGGTCGACTCCGTGACATCTGTCTTCGACGAGCTCGTCGCGGCCGGTCCACCGGACGCCGGTACCCCCTTGTTCGACACCGCCTGTGTCCTGGGCGGCAGCGTCGCCGGGCTGTTGGCCGCGCGGGTCCTGTCCGACCACGCACGCCGGGTGGTCGTCGTGGAACGCGATAACCTCGACGGCGCAGTCGCGATACGGGCGGGAGTGCCGCAGGTCCAGCAGGTACACGCATTGGTGCCGGCCGGCTTGCAGTGGATCGAACGCTGGCTGCCGGGATTCACCCAGGACGCCCAGGACAAGGGCGCGGTCCTGGGCGCTCCCGCTCAGGTGCTCATCACCCACGACGGCTCCTACCGGCCGAGCGGCTCCGTGGCGCACTCCCTGCTCACGGCCGGCCGGCCCTTCCTCGAAGCCCGTCTGCGCGAGGCGGTGACGGCCCTGCCCAACGTGTCCGTCCTGCGCGCCAGGGTGGCGGGGCTGGAGTACCGTGACGACGCCGTCAGCGCGGTGCGGTACGTCGGCGACGAACCCGGGGTCCTCGCCGCGGACTTCGTCGTCGACGCGATGGGGCGCGGCAGCAGGCTGGCGAAGTGGCTGGAGCAGGACGGTTTCGACAAGCCGGCGGTCGAGCGGCTGCAGAGCCCGATCAACTATGCGACCGCCCTCTTCGAGCGTCCCGAGCGAGCGGTCGATCTGGAGGTGTCGACCGCACTCGGGACCTTCACCCCGCAGTACGGAGCCGACGGAGTGTCCATCGCCACCGTGTCCGCGGTGGAGGACGAGCAGTGGATCGTCATGCTGGTGGGCTTCGGCGAGGACCGGCCCGGTGCGACCACCGACGAGTTCCGCAAGGTGTGCGCGGGTATGCCCCAGATCTGGCGCGAGGCCACCAAGGGCGCCGTCACCCGCGACGTCGTCACCTACCGACAGGCCGACAGCCGCCGACGCGACTTCGTCGGCGCGAACCGTCTGCCGGCGCGGCTCGTCGCTGTGGGGGACGCCGTGGCCTCGTTCAACCCCATCTACGGCCAGGGCATGTCCTCGGCGGCGCTGCACGCCTCGTGCCTGTCCCGGTACCTGGTCGGCGGGCACCGTTTCGACTCCCCCGCCACCGCGTTCTTCGATCTGCAGCAGGTGGTCGTGGACGCCGCGTGGGCCGTGTCCGCCGGCGGCGACACGGCACGCCTCGACGCGCTGAACGGAACCGACGTGCCCGAGGACGTCCGCCGCCGGCGATGGGCCCTCGAACAGATCATGACCGCCGCCATGAGCGACAGCACGGTCGCCCAGGCCTTCAACAATGTCTCCTTCATGCTCCGCCACCCGGACACCCTGGCCGACCCCGCGCTGCTGGAGCGAGCGGTGGCTGTCATCAAGCGGCAGCTCTGACCGGCTCCTCGCCCTGCCGCGAGCTTGTCCCGCCGACAGCCGAATCCCCGTCCGGGCACGCCTCGACGGAATTTCCGCGCCACGGTCATCGCCACCGCACGTCATTGCCACCGGGCGCCCCGCCCGGTGGGCGGCGATCTGAACCTGGCTATCGCGAGCCGCCCGGCTGCCCGGCCCGGAGGTTCCATCGCGGTCGTCGGCCAAGGTCCGGAAGGCGGTGTCGAAGCCGCCGGCGTAGACGGTCGCGACGAAGCCGGCCGGCCATGTCCATCAGGGCCTCACACCGCCCGCAACGCCTTCACGGTCTTCGAGGGCGCCGATGGCGGTGGCGGTCAGACTGTGGGTGATGTGGTCGCGCATCAGCTGGGCCGCTTCGGCCACGCGGCCGTCCTCGATCAGTGCGACGAGCCGATGGTGCTCCTGAAGATCGCGGGTACGGGGCCCGTCGCCCGGCGGAAGTTCGAGGCCGAGGCGTCGGTAGCGGTCGGACTTGTCCCACAGGTCGTCCAGGAGGCGGATGAGGACGTCGTTGTGCGAGGCACGGTACAGCGCCTGGTGGAAGGCCCGGTGCGCGGTGAGCGCCTCCTCCCCCCACTGCCGGGTGACGGGCAGAAGCTTGTCGAGGGCAGCCCGCATGGTGGCGAGGTCGTCGGCCGTGCGGCGCGCTGCCGCGAGTTCGGCGGCGGTCGGGTCCAGGGACAGGCGGACCTCGAACAGCTGGCGGGCCTCGACGGAGTTCATCACGGAGACCCGGACGTCGCGGTGGGTCTCGACCGTGAGCAGCCCCTCGCTGCTGAGGCGCCGGATCGCCTCGCGCAGGGGCGTGATGCTCATGTTGAGGGACTCCGCGAGCGCGTACTGCGCGAGCCGGGTGCCGGCGGAGAGGGTGCCGGTGAGGATCTGGTTGCGGAGCTCCGCATAGGCGAGGTCGCTCTTGCTGACGAACAGGTTCGTGCCGGCCATTGCGCCCTGTGCATCCTTCCCGGGTGCTCGCACCCCCTTGACACTGCCCGTGATGTCACCTCACCCTAACATCGAGGCATCTTATAAGATATTAGAAAGCGGAGCCATGAAGATCACCAACGTGTACGAGGGCGTCGTCCCGATCAACTCCTCGATCCGCAACGCCTGGATCGACTTCAGCTCCATGGACTGCTCGATCGTGGCGATCGAGAGCGACGTCATCCGCGACGGCAAGCCGGTCGTCGGCTACGGCTTCAACTCCAACGGCCGCTACAGCGCCGGCGAGATCCTGCGCCGCCGCGTCCTGCCCCGCCTGACGGCGGCCGAGCCCGGCAGCCTCCTGGACGAGGAGGGCCGCTTCGACCACGCCAAGGCGTGGGACGTGATGATGAACAACGAGAAGCCCGGCGGCCACGGAGAGCGCTCGGTCGCGGTCGGCGTCGTGGACATGGCCCTGTTCGACCTGGCCGCCAAGGTCGAGGACAAGCCGCTCTACCGGTACCTGTCCGAACGCTTCGGCGACGGGCAGCCCGACGACTCCGTCTTCGTCTACGCCGCGGGCGGCTACTACGCCCCCGGCAAGACCCTCTCCGATCTCCAGGACGAGATGCGCGGCTTCCTCGGCCTGGGCTACGACGTCGTCAAGATGAAGATCGGCGGCGCCGGCCTCGCCGAGGACCTGCGGCGCATCGAGGCCGTCATCGAGGTCCTGGACGGCGACGGCTCCCGGCTCGCCGTCGACGTCAACGGCCGCTTCGACCTCAACACGGCGCTGGAGTACGGCCGGGCCATCGAGCCGTACGGACTGTTCTGGTACGAGGAGATCGGCGACCCGCTCGACTACCACCTCAACGCCACGGTCGCCGAGCACTACAGCGGCTCCATCGCCACCGGTGAGAACCTCTTCTCCCTGCAGGACGCCCGCAACCTGATCCGCTACGGTGGCATGCGCCCCGACCGCGACACCCTGCAGTTCGATCCCGCGCTCTCCTACGGGCTGGTCGAGTACCTCCGCATCCAGGAGATGCTGCGTCGGCACGGCTGGTCGTCGCGCCGCTGCATCCCGCACGGCGGGCACCAGTTCTCCCTGCACATCGCCGCCGCCCTCAAGCTCGGCGGCAACGAATCCTACCCGGGCGAGTTCCAGCCCACCGGCGGCTTCGCCGACGACGCCGTGGTCGAGAAGAGCCGCGTCGGCCTGACCGACACCCCCGGCATCGGCTTCGAGAGCAAGGCCGCCTTCCACCGGGTGCTGCGCGCCCTGCACAGCTGACCGGCATCACAAACGCGCTCGGGCGCCGTGCACCAGGACAGACGAGGGCCCTCCCCATGAGCACCCCCAGCGTCTCCTGCTCGATGACCGTCCCGCTGGGCAGGGTCCCGGCTTCGTGTGCGTCAGACGGTGACGTCCGCTGTGTCCTCGGCACGCCGCGGTGAGGTACGGGGCGGCCGCAGGTGGTCGTGGAGGGCCGCGAAAGCCGTGCAGGTGACGGGGAGGGCCACGGCCGCGGTGACCAGGATGCCGACGATGACGGGCGCGAGGATGCCGGCGTAGTACGCGGCGAAGAAGTTACCCGTGGCCTGTTCGAGGAAGGCTCGTACCAGCGGGCGCAGCGGCAGGGCGAGCTGCGTCACCAGCCGGACCAGCCCGGCGGCGAGCGCGGCCAAGGGCAGGGCGAGAGCGAGGACACGGGTCATTCCGGCGCGCGTCCACGTCAGCGACCAGGAACGGCGCAGGGCCGCGCGGGGGCCGAGGCCTCGGGCCGCGGCGGCCGGAGCGAGGGCGAGCGCGAGGCGCAGCAGCACGGCGGCGAACACGGCGACGGCGGGAGAGGCCGCGACGAGTGTGTAGGGCCACGATCCCCGTTCCAGGGGCAGCGGGGTGTCGAGATGGTTGCCGGTGAGACTGTTCGCCACGGCTCCGACGATCAGCGGCAGGGGCCATACGATCAGGCCGCGCAGCGCATACACGGCGAACACCGGTCGCAGCCGCGCGAGGACCGCGGCACGTGACCGGTCCGTTCGCGGGGGCCCTTCAGCCCCTGCCGCGACGGCCCGGGAGCAGACGCTCTGCAAGGCCGCGCTGCCGACGCCGAGGAGGGCCAGGAAGAGCGGGAGCGTGCAGAGGGCGACCCGTACCAGGTCGGTGTGGTCGTGGGAGTAGGGGTCCTCGATGTAGCGGTACCAGATGCGTTGGTTCCGCATATGGGTGAAGAGGGGCCAGGCGAGCGCGAATATCGCGGCCGTCATCAGCAGCCCGGCCAGCCCGGTCAGGCCGACGACGCGTACCGTCGCACCCGCCAGAGTGCCCCGGTGCCGCCGCAGGACGGCGAACGCCGTGGCGGTGACGCCGCGTTCCGGGCTTCCGCCCGTCGATGGCACCGGGCGGTCGTGCTGTGTGCGCATGGGGCAAGCCTTCTGTACATTTCCGGATCCGTTCCGGAGAAGGACGTCGGGCGGGCCGGGCACGGTTCTCCTCTCGTGTCACGGCCTCGGCGGCACGGCCGGAAGTCCACACCTCCGGCCCGGTACGCGCAGGTCCCCCGGTTCTACCGCTGGTAATCACCGGCCTGGGCTCCAAGGACGTTCAGGAGAGCCAGAGCCTCGGCGCCCGGGGATCCGGGCGGCGCGCTGTAGAGCACGAGGTGCTGGTCGCGGTCCGTGAGGGTGAGCGTGTCGCAGTCGACGGTGACTTCCCCGACGACCGGGTGCCGGAAGGACTTCGTGAGCGTCGGTGTGGACTGCACGTCGTGCCGCTCCCAGAGCCGGGCGAATTCGGGACCGGCGTCGCGCAACTCGTCGACCAGGCCGGTCACCGCGGGATCCGTGGGGTAGCGGGCGAGAGCGACCCGGAGTTCCGCCACCACGCGGTGGCGGAACTCGGCAGCGTCGGAAATCCCGTACAGCGGCCTCTCCGTGATCTCCGCCCCGGTGAACGCCCTGCGTGCGAGATTGCGGTCCTTGGGGGCGAGCGCGTCGAAGTCCTCCATGAGCGCGGCTGCGAGGTCGTTCCACGCGAGGACCTCGAACACGGCGGACATCACGAAGGCGGCCGTCTGCGGCAGCCGTTCAAGGAGGGTGAGGATGCTCGGGCGGACGTCGCGCCGGTGCAGCCGGGTACGGATCGGCGCCGTACCCGCGAGGACGTGGAGGTGGTCGGCCTCTTCGTCGGTCAGCCGGAGCGCGCCCGCGATCCCGGCGAGAACCTCGCCCGACGGCCTCGGTGCCCGGCCCTGTTCGAGCCGGACGTAGTACTCCGTGGAGATGTGCGCGAGCACCGCGACCTCCTCGCGGCGAAGCCCCGGGGTCCTGCGCCGCGGGCCTGAGGGGAGGCCGACGTCCTGCGGCCGGAGCCGCTCACGTCGGCTGCGGAGGAATGCCCCGAGTTCCTGCTTGTCCATACCTGAAGTGTGCGCCTTGGCCGGCAGCGGATCGTAGTACCGGCTGTGCCTGTATCCGGTACCGATCCGGAACCACGGTGGTGGCATGACAGAAAACACCACCACCGCACCCATCGGCCTGCTCACCGGCAAGGTCGTGTTCATCACCGGCGCCAGCCGCGGCATCGGCGCGGCCGCGGCCCGGCTCTTCGCCTCCGAGGGCGCCGCCGTCGTGCTCTCCGCCCGCGGCACGGACGCCCTCGACCGCATCACCGCCGAGATCCGCGCCCACGGCGGTGTCGCCGACGCCGTCCCTCTGGACCTCGCCGATCGGGCGAGCATCCGCGCCGCGGTCGACCGCGTCGAAGAGCTGCACGGACGGCTGGACGGCGCCTTCAACAACGGCGCGGCGATCCAGCGGCCCGGCCCGGTCGACACCACCAGCGACGAGGACATCGACGAGCAGTTCACCGTGAACTTCCGCTCGCACTGGACGGCCATGACCGCCGAGGCCGCGCTCATGCGGCGAAGCGGCGGCGGAGCGATCGTCAACACCTCCAGCATCGGCAGCCGCCGCGCGAATCCCGCCCTGCCCGCGTACGGGGCCATGAAACGCGCGCTCAACAGCCTCACCGAAACCGCCGCGGTGAACTGGGCCCACGACAACATCCGGGTGAACGGCATCACGCCCGGTGGCACCGCCACGGAAATGATCGACGCCTGGGAAGCGGCCACGCCCGGCACCGTCGAGCGGCTGACCGCGACGATCCCGCTCGGCCGGATGGCCGAGCCACGGCAGATCGCCGAGGCGGCCGCATGGCTGCTCAGCGACCGGGCATCGTACGTGACCGGCGCGATCATCCCGGTCGACGGCGGGGCCGGCGCCTGAGAAGACCGCCCCCGGCAGGAGCAGTCGGTCCCGCCGAAAAGCAGTCGAGCCATGACAGACAGGGCCATGTCATCCGCAGCACCACGACAGCGGCAGCCTCCGTCATCCGGCTACGAAACGTGATCGCCCGAAGGAGCCCGGGAGCAGGGTCGGAACACCGCCTCGACCGGCGAGATCACAGCTCTGGTCAGGCGGTCGGTTCGGTCTGGGCGGATGCCGCATCACCTGCTCGTTCCGGAACGCCGAAGACCGCCTTGCGCGCACCGATCACCTTCTCCAGCGTCGGCACCGCCGTTCGCGGTACACACGCATCGGCGCAGCCGAGCATCCACGGCCTGCCCGCTCCGAGGATGCTCAGGGCCTCGGCCAACTCCGCGACCGTGGGCTGTCCGCGGCCCAGGGCGCCGTGACAACTGCGGTACGCGCACCCGCAGCCGCGTGAGGGTTCGGAGCTGCGCTCGGACGGCTGCTCCGAACCCTCCGGCAGGTCAGTTGACCGCCAGGACCGCCCTGTTGTTCGTGAGATCCGGGTCGAAGTCGAAGGGGTACTGGCCGAACTCGCCGAACGCGGGGTGGATGCTCACGGCACCGGTCGCGCCGGGCACCACGGTGTCGACACGCACGGAGAACGCGAACGTACGCTGTGTGTCCTCCAGCACCCAGTACGGCAGGTCGCAGTCGTAGCGCGGGGCGCCCGTCCGCTTCGGGTAGCAGCCGGACGGCACGCCGGTGACCGTGGTGCCCTCGGGCACGATCAGGCGGACCTGGGCGACCGGGTCGCCGGAGCCGATGTTGCCGAACCAGGCCGGGCCGTTGTTCTTGAACGTCAGCTCCGCCGTGGCCGTCTCGCCCGCCGCGCCGGAGATGGCGTCGCCCGTCACCGAGAAGTCCGCGGTGTTCTCCGCGCCGATCTGGAGGGCCACGTAGTCGTTCTGGGAGTCGATGTCCTGGGCGCCGTCGCCCGGTTCGACGTCGATGTCCAGCCGCTCGTTCAGCGCGTGCGGGGCAAGTCGCACCGTCAGCGGCTCGGGCAGTTCGAAGGAGTCGCCCGGCGCCAGCACCTGGTCGAATGCACAGTCAACCTTGGTCGACAGGGCAGAGTCGTCGCCGTCCGCCGTGGTGTAGGTGCAGGCGTCGTACCGGGTCAGATCCGTCAGGCCGTACGTGGCGTACAGCGCGACGGTGAACCCGTTCGCGCTCCGGTTGCCGTTGTTGGTGACCTTGAACGGGATCGTCCGCACGTCGCCGGGCCGGCCGTCCTCGATGTCGGCGACGGGTTCGATGGCCAGGTCGGGCCCGGCGCCGACGGTGAGCGTGGTGTCGAAGCTCTCGTGCGGCGCGGTGAGCGTGCCGTCGGGGCCGCCGGTGGCCGTCGCCTCGTAGGTGATCCTGCCTCGCGCGCCGGCTTCGGCACCGTCGGCCGCGCGCACCGTCAGGAACACCTGGTCCTCGTAGTCGCCCCCGATCACGGGCACCACGGGGACGTCGCACACCGCGCTCGTGCCGCTCGGCGTGCAGTTGTCGGGCCAGGTCACCTCGGCGACCCCGGCGAGGTCGGAGACGTCGACGCTGAGCCTGCCGTCGGTCACCGTGAAGTTGTCGTTGTCGTGATAGATGCCCACGCCGAGGGTGCGGGACTGAGGCTGACCGCCGTCGGTTCCGAGCGGCAGCGTCTGCTCGTACGGCTGGTTGATCCACAACTGGTCGGTCTGCGGCGAGTCGTCGTCAGCGAACGCGGGCGCGGCGAGGCCGACCGTCAGCAGACCGGCTGCCACCGCCACGGCGGCGCCGGATCTGAGACGTACCGGGCGTCCAGCGGAGAACAGTCTCATTGCTACCCCCCAAGGGTGTCGTCACGCGACTGACGCGCCGGCGAACCCGGCGCACCTGAAGGATCATCACACGGAAGGAACGCCACCGCTCCCCGGTTTTCCGGCCCTGTCGGAGAGGGGGACCGCCGGCACAGGGTGCCGGTTGTTCTTCACGAACCGGCGCCCCCGCGAAGGGTGTTGACCGAAGAGGCTCACCAGCAGTTTCATGCCTCGACGATGATGGTGCCTATGGTCGACTCCGGCCGCCGGACCTGGATTGTCTTCAGCCGGCGCCTCGACGGGCATGCCGGCATTTGACCACCTTCAAGTGCCATGTGGGTTGCGGGATCCGTGATGCGCCGGACATCGCTGTGACTCGTCTTGTCGATCATGTGCCAAGTAAACAGGCAGCCACTGACAAGGGCCCCTTCGACCAAGTTGTCACGTCGGCGAGGAACTCAGCGCGTACCAGCGGTGCTTCGGGCTGGGCAGGGTGTCGGTGTACGTGTCGAAGCCCGATTCCTTCGGCACGGTGGGTCTGACCATCGATCGGGGGTGACAGTCTTTACGGGCCGTTGGGGATGCGTACCAGCGAGTCCTCGCGGCCGTTCGAGATTCGGCTGGACATCCGTGGCAAGCGTATCGAGGCCACCGGTGTGGACGTGCCGAAGGCCGTGCTGCCGCTGCCCCCGGCCCGGCGCGGCAGGAGCGGGCCCTGACGTACACAGCCCGGGGCACCACACCCGGCCCGCCTCGTCGACGGCCGTCTGGACCACCCACCGCTCCGGCCGACTCCTTGTGCCGGTACGATCGACCGGTAATTTGAACCCGTTCAAAAAGGGGAACAGGTCATGCCCGAGCCGACCACGCCCGTCCGGACGGATACTCCCGCCGATGCCCTGGGGCCCACCGCACTTGTTCTCGGCGCCCTCTCCACGGTGGGCGTGTGCGTGCCTGCGCTCTTCCTGTTCCCCTGGGCGGTCATCGCCGGAGCCCTCGCCGTCACTCTCGGCGCGGCGGGTATCCGCTACGCCCTCCACGGAATCGGCCGTCTGTGGACCGCCGTTGCGGGGACCGTCCTCGGCGCCGCCGGATTCGTCGGCACCGTGGCTCTCATCTGGGTGCTCGGCACTTCCTGAAGCGTGTCGCAGAAGGTTGCGGGCGGGCAGGTCGAGGCTGGTCCGGTGTGGGCTCCACTCGATGCATACGACTCTTCTCGCCCGGCGCGACTCCTCGGGCGCCCCGGATCGCAGCGTGGAGTTCGTCGAGCGTCACGCTGTCGAGGTGACCATGGTCTCCGAGCCCCTCGGCAGCTTCACGTCGGCGGCGCGGGCCGCTTTGGGCGACACGGACCTTCCCTCGGGCAGGCGCAGTTGAAGGTCCGGCGCGGACCCGCGGCCCGCTTGGTCAGGTCGGGATGAGGGACCCGGCTCCCGTACTCGCAACGGGCCGTGCGCCGGGCCGGGACCGCCGGAGCGCCTTGGCTGCCGTCGAGGGGCCGGCGGTGAGCGGGGAGTCCGCTGTGCCTGGAGGGGCGGCGGTGACGCGGCCAGGGCATAACCCTGACCGCACCGCACGGTCATGCCGTGGTCGAGGTCGGCTCGCTCGGCCGGCCCCGGTTCGCCGCGCGGATGGCGCCGCGACTGACGCCGTGTTCGCGGGCCAGGGCGGCGATGGGGCGGCCCCCCGTACGCGGTGCGGACCGTGTCGATCCGCCCGGCCGGGGTGGCCGGGCGGCGACCGCCCATGAACTCCACCATGGACACCAACTCGCCCCTCGGATGGTCCGGGCTCAGTGGATGCTTCCGCCGTCCGTCGGCAAACGATGGCGAGTCCAAAGGGCCAACAGGGCTGGCCGCACGGCGTTTAGCTGCGGCTGCAGTGTCGGCTTCGGGCCAGGTTCCTCGACTGTCAGCAGCAGATCGCCGACCGCGAAGAGCGCTTCCGGCGACACCGACCGGTCTCAGCGGAACGCGGCGGCATGGCGGGCGGCCCAGTCGACGAAGGGGCGCGGAGCGCGGCCGAGTACCCGTTGGACGTCCGGGCTGACGCGCACCTCGGCGGGGTTCGGGGAACCGAGGATGTCCAGAGTGTCGTCGGCGAGCTCTGCCGGCATGCTCTGGGTCATGCCGGCCTTGGCCTCGTCACGGGTGAGCTCGTGGAACCTCACCGGCGAGCCCAGCACGGTGGCGATGGCCTCCGCCTGCTGACGCGGAGTGATCACCTCCGGGCCGGTCAGCTCGAACACACCACTGGTGTGCCGGTCGTCCAGCAGGCAGGCCGCCGCGACCGCGGCGATGTCCGCCGGGTCGATGATCGGCACACCGACGTCACCGAAGGGCGCGGCGACGACCCGTTGTGTGCGGACGGACTCGGCCCACCACAGGGCGTTGGAGGCGAAGCCGCCCGGCCGCAGGATGGCCCACTCCAGGCCGGACTCCCGCAGCATGTCCTCCAGCGCGCGCATCGCCATCCGCGTGGGCCCGAAGGGCCTGGTCACCACACCCAGAGTGGAGAGCAGGACGACCCTGTGGACCCCACTGTCCGCGGCTTCGCCGATGATGTCGGCAGGGCGGGCTCCCGTGGCGTGCAGGTCGCCGGACAACAGCAGGAACAGCGCCTTCGCCCCCTCCAGCGCG
The DNA here is from genome assembly GCF_042673865.1 of Streptomyces sp. NPDC056987. Classification (NCBI taxonomy): domain Bacteria; kingdom Bacillati; phylum Actinomycetota; class Actinomycetes; order Kitasatosporales; family Streptomycetaceae; genus Streptomyces; species Streptomyces sp. NPDC056987. The sequence goes on along the minus strand of NZ_JBHURV010000014.1, from coordinate 64,822 downwards.
GGCTTGAGGCCGGCCGGCTCGGCCAGGTCGGCCACCACATGGCGGACGCCGTTCGGCACCACGGCCGTGCGCCGTGACACCGCAGTCACCTGCTGGCCCGCCTCGGCCAGAGCCTGCGTCAACGGCCGGCCAATATTTCCGGTAGCCCCGGTCACCGCGATCATGATCAGCTCCTTGTCGGATGTCTTCTGTGGCCTTCACGCTAGGAGCCTTGGCTAACTCTTGGTAAGGACATACCCAGAGGTAAGCTGATGACGTGACAGGAAGCGTGCAGCACAGCCAGGCTGAGGCGACGGAGCGGTATGACGTGTTTCACACGGACTGCCCCGCCCGCGATGTGGTCGACCATGTGACCAGCAGGTGGGGCATCTGGGTGCTGATCTCCTTGCGGAACAACGACCTCCGGTTCTACGAGCTGCGCGAGAGCATCCGAGGCATCAGCGAGAAGATGCTCGCTCAGACCCTGCGCGCCCTGGTCCAGGACGGCCTGGTCTGGCGGGAGGTCGAGCCGACGACACCGCCCCAGGTCACCTACGGGCTGACCGAGTTCGGCCGGGACATCGGCGAGCCGCTGACGGATCTGTTCAACCGGATCACCCGGCGGCTGCCGCCGCGCAACGCGGAATAGCACGGTGGTGGCTGGGTCCACATCCGCGACGCCGTGGACAGGTCGCTGAGCCGGATTGAGGAGAGTGCGGGTGGGCTGGTTCACAGCGACCCTGCGGCGGACGCGGTCCTTGCCCTGCTCGACGTCACCGTCGCGAACCGGGCAGGGCGCGGCCACTGCACCGGGGAGACGCCGTGTTCCAGACCTTCGCCACAGATGAGTTGCCCACGGCGGACCGCTTCGATGCCTTCCGTGAGCAGCTGGCCATGGCGCACGTGCCCTGGAGAGGTGGTCAGCAACCATGCTGCGGATTACACGGCTTGCCTGTGGTACTGCCGCTGGGGGCCAGCTTGGTGTACGGCGTATCTGGGGCACCGGTTCTCCTGCGACGGTCCCCCAGCCTGATCCGGCAGACGGATCGGGGGACGTACAACCTCACCCTGATGTTGCGCGGCTCCGAAGCACTCTCGCAGGCGAGGCGGGAAGGCATGTGCCCGCCCCACCGACATGCATGTCGGAGACAGTTCGCGGCCCTTCGAAGCCGCTGTGGGCATGGGCGTCCCGGACTTCCGCGCCCTGTGCTTCGAGATTCCCCGGGCCCTGCTTCCTTTCCCCTCTACCAAGGCCGATGGCCTCGTGACCCGGCCCCCGTCGGGCCGAGAGGGCGTAGGGCGTCTGCTGGCCGGGTTCTGCGCCGGCTTGCCCAGGAGAGCAGTTCCTTGCGTACCTCGGACGCCCCGGCGACCATCGCCACCGCCCACCACGCCGCTTTCGCACGTGGCCTCCGCACCCGATACCGGATGGCTCCGACCGAATACCGGAATGGCCGGGCAGCGCAGCAACAACCAACCGCGCGGGCCCACCACCCGGCCGCACCGAACCGCGACGCCGGCCACTCCCGAGGCTCCGGTGAGGGTGGGTGGCGGCTCCTCGGGCCCTGACCGCGACGTTCGTCGTGCCCGGCCCGGCGGGCGTCGCGGTGCGCACGACCGCAGGAAACACTTCCGCCTTCTGATCTCCCGCTTGGCGCAGCTCCACAGGGATGCAACTTCACAGGGCTCGGTTCAGCCTGCGAGGCGGTGTGCGAGATGGAGCAGATCTGCCAGATGCAACACCCGTCCGTCGAACCCCGGGAGGGGGACATGGAGCGGCTGGGTCCAGTGGGCGGGGATTGCGTCCAGCCCGTAGTACGCGCCCGCGAGGCCTCCGGTCACCGCGGCGACGGTGTCCGTGTCACCGCCGAGGTCGATCGCCGCGCGTATCGCGTCTTCGAAGCCGGTGGTGGTCCGCAGGGCCCAGATGGCCGAGCCCAGGCAGGGCCAGACGGCACCGTTGAACTCGGTCGCCTGATCGGGGTGCCAGTCGGGCGCGAGGACGGTGGCGTAGCGGCCGCGGTGGCCGGGGTGGACGAGAGCCAGGATGTGCGGGAGCGCGGTGAGAGGGTCGGTGTCCTCGAACGCGACGCGGACGAGTTCGTGGAAGATCGCGGTACCCTCCCAGGCCGCGCGGTCACCGTGGGTGAGTGCAGCGATGCGGCGGGCCGCGTCCATGGTGGCCTCTTGACCGGCGGCCGCGAAAGAGACCGCGGAGGTCGATGCCCGCATCAAGGCGCCGTTTCCCGCTACTCGCTGGTTGACCCGAACATGTGTCACGGCGGCGAGGTCCCAGGGCATGCCGTTGGTCAGGACGTCCTCGGTCTGCAAACCGATGTCCTTGGGTTCCGATGCCGCCCACCGCTGGAAGCGGGCGAAGATGTCCGGCAGATCCAGTCCGCCCCGCTCCAGCAGCGACTCCGCGACCAGGACGGCCATCTGCGTATCGTCAGTGGCCTCGCCAGGGTCCCAGCCACCGCCTCCGCACATCTCGCCACCGGCACCAGGCACGGGAAACCGCGCGGAGAACGCTCCCTGCGGACCGAACTCGAAGGGGCCGCCCAGGGCGTCACCCACCGCTGAGCCGACGATCACGCCGGCTGCCCGCTGAATCCGCTTCATCCGCGCAGGTTATCTGCGCCGCACCGACGGCCGCGCGGCCTGAGTGGGCGGCGAGCGCGGGCAGTCGGTCCGCAGGGCGTGGTCAGCTTGTGGGCCAGGTACGCAGGAGGGCGGCGATGTCGCGGGCGGTGCATTCTTGACGACCCGCCGGGCCATGGGTCCTGAAGCAGATCCTGTTCTTCTCGCGGTGGAGCCACACACGGATTCGCACTCACGCCGCCGACGTGGGAAGAGGGTTGCCTTCTGGCCGGCCGGTGAGCGACAGCGTGTGCGGCATGCCGAGGGTGTCTCGTGAGGAATCGCAGGACATCGAAAGGAGACTCAGCAGTGGGTGAGGACACCGTCGGCCAGGAGATCTGGCCGAAGCGGCCGATGCCGGTCTGAGCGAACCGTGGAGCGCGCGACGGGTGCACCGCGTTCCGGACTGATGGGTTTTCCGGTACACCGCCTCGAACCAGGTATGGCCGAACAAAAGAGCTATCTACCGGTTTGTCGGCATTGGCGGAACACTTTTCATGGCATCCGCCTCACGTCATGGAAAGGGAACCCATGAGGACGCATCACACACGCACCGCGCTCGTCGCCGTGGCTGCCGCGCTGACTACGATCGCCACCGCCACCCCGTCCCACGCCGCGACGACGTGCGCGAGCAACGCGATCTGCCTCTGGACGGAGAAGAACGGCGGTGGCCAACTGTTCACCTGGAAGGCCGGGTACGTCGACCTTCCCTCCCAGTTCCGCGACCACACGTTCTCCTTCCGGGCCAACAGGAACGGCGCGTTCATCGACTGGAAGGGCGGCGTCAAGAACTGTCGCAACGTCCGCAAGGGCGACTTCTCGAACGACTACAGCACTGGCTTCGGCAAGATGATCGACGCGGTCGGGGACAACTGCTGACCACCGGGGAACACGAGGGGGTCCGACCGGCGAACCGGCCGGACCCCGGACCGCTCCGAACGGCGCAGCGGCACCCCGCCAGCATGGCGTTGGCGGGCCTGGGCGGAGATGGGGCGTGCGTTCGCCTCTCCTCCCGCGCGGGCCGGCCCTTCCTGGCCCCCACTCAGGCGCGAAGCGCGCGTTCGCGGATGCGGGTGGCGTACGGGTTCCGGCTCACAGGCCGAAGGCGCCTCCCTCGACGAGGATGAGCAGGCCGATGGCGATGAGCACCAGCGGGAGCAGGATGTGGCCCCATCGGCTGAGTGCCTCGGCGATGACCGGGCGGGTGGCGAAGAACCGTCCCGCGAAGCACCACACCGCCACCAGAACGAGGAAGACGATGGCGTAGACAGACATGCCGCCGACGCCGGCGGTGGCGAACACGGGAACGTAGACGCCGATGTTGTCGCCGCCGTTGGCAAAGGTGACCGCGGCGACCGCCAACGTGCCCGGGCCGCCGCCCGACGGGGACTTCTCCTCGTCGTTCTCCTCGCTCCGCTGTTTCCAGGCCTGCCAAGCCGCCTTGAGACCGAGAGCGAGAGGGAGTAGTCCGAGGTAGGGAATGGCGGCCTCGGGAAGAAAGGTCGCACCGAACGCCGCGACTGCCGCTACGGCGAGGATGGCGGCGAAGCCGAGGTACTGGCCGAGCACGATCCGGCGGGCCGATCCGGGGTGTCCGGCGCCTTGGGCGAAGAACAGGGACAGGATCAGGATGTCGTCGATGTTGGTGACGGCGAACAGGCCGGCCGCCTGTCCGATCATGCCCAGGTCCACGTACTGATGGCCTCTCTACGATCAGGAGTTGACGCGCGGTCCGCCGGAAGGCCGTGCCGTCACCGTCGGGCTCTCCAGCAGGCCCAGGCGAGACAGGCCAGGAGCCCGGTGGTCACCAGGTCGCCGCCGCGAATCGGCACACCGGGATCTTTGGATGCGATGCTGCCGACGGCGAGCGCCGCGAAGCCCACGGCCAGCCCGACCCAGATTCGTGCCACGTCCACCCCCACCGCAGATCTGACAGCCACCGTACCGCCGCTCGGAACATGGCGTCGGCCGCCCCCGGATCCCGTCAGGGGAGTTGGGTGAGTCGGGTGAGTCAATCTGTTGGTGCTGCCCTTGAACAGGGTCTCGGCGAGCGCGTCAACGGCCTGGGGGGATCGACGCGCCCGCGGGCTGTAGTACGTCTTCGAGTCGCAGGCGTCCGCTAGTTCAGGGTCTGGAGGGCTTCGGCGCCGAAGGCAACAAGCTCGGACTCCTTGCCGTCGAGGACCTTGTTCGCCCAGTGCGGGTCCGCCAGCAGCGCCCGGCCGACGGCCACGAGGTCGAATTCGTCTCGCTCCAGTCGTTCCAGGAGGCGCTCGACGCCGTCCACCCCGACGCGCGCGGCCCCGAGGGTGCTGGGGTCGAAGACGGCGTCCAGCCCTACCGAGCCGACGGTGATGACGGGCTTGCCGGTGAGCTTCCTCGTCCAGCCCGCCACGTTCAGGTCGAGCCCGGTCTCGGGGAACTCGGGTTCCCAGTAGCGGCGGCCCGAGGCGTGGAAGGCGTCGACACCGGCCTGGGCCAACGGCTCCAGCAGCGCCTGGAGTTCGTCCGGACCGGCGGCGAGCCGGGCATCGTAGTTGTACGCCTTCCACTGGGAGAAGCGCAGGATCACCGGGAAGTCGGGCGAGACCCGTTCACGGACGGCGGCGACGATGTCGGCGGCGAACTTCACGCGCGAAAGAACATTGCCGCCGTAGGCGTCGGTACGCCGGTTGGTCCGCTGCCACAGGAACTCGTCGATGAGGTAGCCGTGCGCGCCGTGCAGTTCCACACCGTCGAACCCGATGCTTTCGGCTTCGCGTGCGGCGTCACCGAAGGCCCCGATGATGTCGTCGATGTCGGAGAGCGACAGCTCCTTTCCCGCTCCGGGGGTGCCGTCGAGCGCGATGCCGGACGGACCGACCGACGGGGCGTCGGCGAACGGCGGGCTGCCCGCCTTCCGCGTGATGCCGACGTGCCACAACTGGGGCACGATCCGGCCGCCTTCGGCGTGCACGGCGTCGACGACACCGCGCCAGCCGGCGAGCTGCTCCTCGCCGTGGAAACGCGGCACGCTCTCCACGTCGCCCGCGCTCGGGTGATCGACATAGGTGCCCTCGGTGACGATCAATCCGGTTCCGCCCGCGGCCCGCCGCGCGTAGTAGGCGGCGACATTCTCCCCCGGCACACCGCCCGGGGACTGGGCCCGGGTCATCGGAGCCATCACGATCCGGTTCCGCAATTCCATGGAACCCAGCGTGAAAGGCCTGGCCAGGTACTGAGCTACGGGCGAAGGCATGAGGGCGTACTCCTAGGGACGAGTTATATGTACTTTTCAAAGGTACACATCTTGCAGCAAAGCGCAACTGTGACGAGTACGCTTTAAGGCCTGGGTGGGATGTCCGATAGGCTGCACTTGAGGAGAAAGGGTGGTGCCCCGTGTTGGACGTCCGGTTCTCCAGCGCCCTGACAACGTTGGTGTTCCTCGGCGTCGCAGCCGAGGAGGGCATTGCGGTGGTGAGTTCCAGCCAGCTCGCCGAGCACCTGAACACCAACCCGAGCCTGGTCCGCAAGCTCCTGGCCCCCCTCGTCAGGGACGGCTTGGTGGACTCGGTGAAGGGGCGCACCGGCGGCGCGAGACTGGCCCGCTCCCCGCAGGACATCCCGCTCGCCGAGGTCTACGTCAGCGTCATCGGCGACAAGCCACTGTGGACATGCCGCCCCGAGGGCCAGCACACCTGCCAGGTGTCGGCGCACACCGCGGGGTACTTCGCCCAGCTGACCGAGCGCGCCGAGCAGGCCGTACTCACGACGCTCGGCGACCAGACGCTGGCCAACGCCATGCACGAGCTGCGCTGCACGGACCACCACCACACCCGTCCGGCCGGTCCGGCCACCGGCCTGACCCACACCGGCGGTACACGGACTCAGGCGTGATCCGCTGACGTCGCCTCACCATCGGTACGGAACGGGCGTCCGGACCTTCGCCACGTCCCCGGACCTTCCCCTCGGGCACCCCTTCGGGGCACGGCGCCGGGCTGCCATGGAATGCGCAATTCGTGAAATACCGTGTTCGCATGGTGCGCGCCGGTGGTCCCCCTACCCAAGGGCAGGATGGGTCCGCGCCTTCGGGCCGGTCCCTCGCTCCGCTGCTCGCGGTCTGCGCGGGCTACTTCATGGTCATCCTGGACGTGACCGTCATCAACGTCGCCGTTCCGGTGGTGGGACGGGAGCTGTCGGCGTCCCTCACCGGGATCCAGTGGATCACCAACGGGTACACCCTGATCTTCGCCGGCCTGCTGCTCACCGGCGGTGCGCTGGGGGATCGGCTGGGCAACCGCCGGATCTTCTGCACCGGGGTGGCGGTGTTCACCGTCGCCTCAGCCGGCTGCGGACTGGCTTGGAGCACCGGCACCCTGGTCGCCGCCCGGCTGTTGGAAGGGCTGGGCGCGGCACTGATCGTGCCCGCCTCCCTCGCCCTCCTCCAACACGCCTTCCCTTCTCCCACCGAGCGCTCCCGGGCCTTCGGCCTGTGGGGCTCCATGGCGGGCATCGCCGCCTCCGCCGGTCCCCTCCTGGGCGGGCTCCTGGTCACCACCGTGGGCTGGCGCTGGGTGTTCTTCATCAATCTGCCCGTCGGATGTGCCTGCCTGCTGCTCACACTGCGCCGCGTACCCGCCTCGGCCCGGCGCACGGACCGACCCGTGGACTGGCCGGCCCAGTGCGCGGTCATCGCGGTGGTGGCCCTGCTCACCGCCGTCCTCAACGAGGCCGGACGACGTGGCTGGACGGACCCACTGATTCTGACCGGGGCGGGCCTGTGCCTGCTCGCGGCCGCCGTGTTCGTCCTGCGCGAGCACCTGGCCCGTACGCCCATGCTGCCCCTGCGGCTGCTGCACTCCCGTCCGATGAGCGGCGGAGCGGCCATCGGCCTGCTGTTCAACTTCGCCTTCTACGGCATGATCTTCACCGCCAGCCTGTACTTCCAGCACCAGCGGGGCCTGACCGCGCTGCGCACCGGGTTCGCCCTCTTCCCCGCGGTGGCCATGACCATGTTCGCCTCTGTCCTGTCCGGGCGACTCGCACGCCGTACCGGACACCGCCCGCTCGTGGTCACCGGCATGCTCCTGGGTGCGGCGGGCCTGGCGGGCTGGGCCGCGGCCGGATCCGACCCGGCCTATCCACTGCTCGTGGTGCCGATGATGGCGGCGGGCTTCGGGACGTCCTTCGCCCTCACCGGCTCGACCACCACCGTGATGTCGGCCGCCCCGGACACGTACTCGGGCACCGCCTCCGCCCTGTTCAACACCACCCGCCAGGTGGGCAGTGCCGCGGGCGTCGCGCTGGGAGGCTCCCTGCTGGCCGCCGCGGCCAGCTTCACCGCCGGGCTGCGGACCAGCATGGCCGTCGGCGCGGCGGCGTACGTGGCGGCCGCAGCCCTCGCGCTCTTCTGTATCCCGCGGAAGACCCCGCGCCACTCCCCCGGCTGAGTGGGGCGCGCGGCGGCGGTCTCCGCGGCTCAGGGCAACCGTACGGGCCCGTGGAACAGCGCCGTCGGGTCGCGAACGTACCGGGTCACCCCACCGTGAGGACCATCCGGAAGCGGGCCTTGCCGGCGAGCATCTTCTGGAATGCCTCCTCCGCGCGGTCCAGCGGCACGGGCTCGGTCATGGGCCGGATGTCGTGCAGGGTGCTGAACGCCATGGTGTCCTCGACGTCCTGCGCGGTGCCGGAGGGGTGGCCCCTGATGACATAGGCGTCCGAGAGCAGTTGGGACGGGTTGATGCCCAGCGGCGCGGTGTCGGCTCCGATGACCACGAGTTCACCCCGGGGCGCCAGGCCGTTCACGACGGAGGTGATGGCCCCGGAGTTCGCGGCGGTCGCCAGGAGGACCTTGGCACCGCCGAGGGACCGCAGACTCTCGGCAGCCGGGGTGCCGGCCGTGCTGTCCACGTAGTGATGAGCACCGAGTCGCTCGGCGAAGCCGGCCTTCTCCGGACCGCGCGCGATCGCCACGGTCTCGAACCCCATCGCGACCGCGTACCGCACGGCGAGGTGCCCCAGGCCGCCGAGCCCGAGCACCGCGACCAGGTCCCCGGGCCGGGCGGAACTGCGCCGCAGCCCGTTGAAGACCGTCACACCGGCGCACGCGAGGGGCCCGGCGTCGGAGGCCGTCAGCCCGTCGGGGATACGGGCCAGTGCGTCGACGGGGGCGATCACCTTCTCGGCGAATCCCCCGTCGTACGTCCACCCGGGAACCTTCAGGTTCCGGCAGACGATGAAGTCGCCCTGTCTGCACGGCCTGCAGTGTCCGCAGCTCCCGCCGAACCAGCCGACGGCGACCCGGTCACCGACCTGCCAGCCCTGCTCCCCGGCGCCATCGCCCAGTTCCTCGACGCGCCCGGCGATCTCGTGCCCGGGCACGACGGGGAAAGACACTCCCGGCAGTCCGCCGCTCACGAAGAAGGCATCGCTATGACAGATCCCGCATGCCTCCACGGCAATCCTGACCTGACCGGAATCCGTCTGCCTCAGCTTCCGCTCGGTGAGTTCGAGCGTGCCGTTCGGAGCGGTCACCTCCGCGGCTCGGTACGTATCCTTCATCGGCGCTCCTCGGAAGTCGTACCCGTGGACCGGCGGGCCCGTCCGGGGGCCGTTGTTTCCGGGAGACTCCTCCTCGGTCGCGTCCCACGGTGTTCCGCCGGAATTCCATTCTCAAGGCGGAAGAGGCCGACGGCAATCCACGACGCCCGTCGACCGCCCCTGAGCTGCGAGAAACGGCGACTCCCCGATATCGCGACTGATCACCTCCGGACCAGGTTGACCGGCTGGACAGCCCCCCGCGGCCGTCACGGCCGCGGGGGGGCCGCGCAGTCAGTGTGGTCCCTCGACGACGCCTGACAGCTCGTTGGTGCTCTCCGGCAGGGTGACGGAGGCCGTCTTCCTGCCGGTCGCCAGGTCGATGGCGTGCAGGGCCTTCTCGCCGGGGTCGGAGACGTACGCGGTGCCGTCGCGGACGAACAGGGTGGGCCGGGCCCGCTGCCAGTCCAGCGGCTCCTGCCACGTGCCCACGGCGGGGATCCTCTTCTCGACTTCGCCGCTGTTCTGGTCGATGACGTGGAGGGCGCCGTCGGTGCCGAGGACGAGGGCCTCGCCCCGCGGGCCTCGGGCCAGCGAGCGGAAGGAGTAGCTGGTGCCCAGGTCGACCAGGCGCAGCTTCTTCTTCTCCGTGTCGATGAGGGAGATGCGGGTCGGCCGCTCCAGCTCGGCCTCCGGGTCGGTCTTGTAGTCACCCAGCAGGACCGGGGAGGCGTCGCTGCCGGCCTGGTTGCCGATGCGGCCGTAGTCGTCGGGAGCGTCGACCTTGGTGAAGTTCCCGTCCTGGTAGATCAGGATGCCGTCCTCGCAGCCGACGGCGACGGCCTCGTTCCGGGCCGCGGCCTCGCCGTGCACACCGGGGCACTTCTCGTTGCGGGTGATCTCCATGTTGTTCTCGTCCAGCACCAGCGCGCCGGTCCGCTTCTCCTCGGTGCCCAGGGTGCTGAGGAGTTCGCCGTTGGCCAGTTCGATGGCGACACCGTGGTGTGCCTCGGCGGAGGAGTAGGTACGTCCTTCCGGCTTCCTGCCGTCGCTCAGATCGGCGGGGTCGAAGACGTTGACCTCTCCGGTGCCGTCGGTGAAGAGCGCCGTCCTGCCCGCGTGCCGTACGACGTGGCCGGGCTTGGACCCCTGGTACTCGATGTCGGTGAGGGCCTGCCCGGTGGCGTCCAGCACGCGGAAGCCCGTACCGGTGGAGACGATGACGTGGTCCTGGTCACCGGCGGGGTTGACCCGGTTGAAACCGGGCATCTCGATGGTCCCGGTCAGCTTGAGGTTCTCACCGTCCAGGATGTACAGGCCGCCGTCGAAGGTGGCGACCAGCGGGTCCTTGACCGTGGCGGCGGGCGTGGCGTTCGCGGCGCCCTCGGCCTTGGCGTCGGAGGAGGCATCGTTCCCCGCGCAGGCCGTCAGGACGGTGGACACCGCCAGGGCGAGTGCCGTCCCCGTGAGGACTCTGCCGCGTATCGGCTTGTTCATCGGTGTGTTCCTTTCCGCGCCGCTCGGTGGCGGCGAGTGGTGTGACGGGTCCGGTCCGGTCGCCCGGTGTCCGTCCGGGGACTGAGCCGGTTTCCGTCCGGGGACTGAACCGGCTTCCGTCCGGGGGGGGTTGAGGGGGGTCAGTCGCCGTTCGTCGCGGCGGTCAGGCCGTCGGTCATGGCCGTGGTGTTGGCGCGCATCATCCGCAGGTAGGTGTCGGCGCCCTCGCCCTGGGCGGTCAGCGACTCCGAGTGGAGCTCCACGACCCGGACCCGGCCGCCCAGTTCCGCGCGCAGCACCTCGGCGAGGCGGGTGGGCCGGGAGGAGTCGGCGAACACGGTGCGTACGCCGGCCTCCGCCATCGCCTCGGTGAGCGAACGCAGGTCGGAGGAGCTGGGTGAGGCCAGTGTGGTGCCGCTGGGGATCACCGCGCCGATCACCTCGAAGCCGAAGCGGTCGGCGAGGTAGCCGAAGACGTGGTGGTTGGTCACCAGGGCGCGCTTGTCCTCGGGAACCCGGTCGAAGGACTTCTCCATCCAGGCGGTGAGGACCGTGAGTTCCTCGTCGTAGCGGTCGGCATGTGCGTGTATCGCGCTCGCGTCCACCCCGTCGACATGCTTGATCACCTGGTCGGCTATCAGGCCGGCGACCTTGCGCACCCGGTCGGGATCGGTCCAGAAGTGCGGGTCGGGTTGTCCTTCCGCTTCCTCGGGGCCCGTCCCCGAGGTCTTGCCGCCGCCGTCGGCCGCCGTCCGGAAGGTGAGCGGGTCGGCCGCTTCGCCGGCCGCGAAGGTGGCGACGCCGGACTCGCGGGCGGCGTCCACGTGCCGCAGGACGTTCTCCTCCAGCCCCAGGCCGTTGTGGACCACGAGGTCGGCGCGCTCCAACTCGGCGGCCTGCACCGCCGACAGCCCGAAGGAGTGCGGATCGGCGCCGGGCTTCATCAGGACGGTGACGTCGGCTTCCGCCCCGGCGATCTCCCGGGTGATGTCGCCGAGGATGTTGGTCGTGACGACGATACGGGGCCGGTCCTCACCGGTGGTGCACGCGGAGGCGGCGGCGGCCGTGACGAGGGCGAGCAGGCCCACGATCAGGCTGCGCAGCCGTGCCACGCCCACCCGCAGGCGCCGCTTCGCCGCGCTCCGGCTCATCGGCCGGTCTCCGCCATGAGGACCGGCTCGATGTCCAGGTCGAAGGAGCGCGCGATGCGCAGACCGTCGTTGTAGTCGATCTCGAACACCCGCTTGCCTTCAGGGTCGTTGACATAGGCGCGGCTGCGGTCGATCTCGATCACGGGGGCGCTGTGGTCGGTGTCGGCCCGCTCTTCCCGGGTGAGGAGCGGGCCGGTCCGGGCGGTCTGCCGTCCGGTGGCGATGTCGTAGCCGTGCAGTGAGCCGTCGGTCTCCAGGACGAGCAGCGGGGAGCCCTCTCCGGCGGTGTTGGCGGCGACGACGGGCCCGGTGTCCACCCGGGTCCAGGTCCGTGCGGTGACGTCCAGGACCCATACGGCGTCGTCTCCGGCCGGTGCGGTGAGGGTGTCGCTGCCGGGGCGCCGGTGGAAGGAGGTGGCGCGTTCCGTCGTCGGGACATCCTCGCCGTAGGGGATCTCCTCGACGGTGAAGGCGCCGTCCTCGTTACGGACGAGCAGGGCTCCGCCGGAGCAGCCGAGGACCACGCCACGCCGGGTGACGGCGTCTCCTCGTGGTTCCTCGCACGGCGCCTCCGGGGAGGCGACGCGCCTGCCCTTCCGGTCGAGCACGACGAGCTTGGTGGTGCCCGCCTCGTCGGCGAAGGCCAGCAGGTGTTCCTCGTACGGCAGGACGGCTCCGGTGTACGTGCCCGCGAGCGTCCGGGACGAGACGATCTCGCCCTTCTCCAGCTTGCTCCGGTCGTACAGGACGGCCCGCCCGTCCCCGTCGGTCACCGCGGTCACGACCCTGTCGCTGCGCACCTGCGCCCGGCGGCCCACGGCCAGCTTGCCGACATCACGTGATGCCGCGCTGTAGTAGTGGACGTGGTCCCCGTGGTCCACCATCCAGGCGCCGCCGTCGAGCACGTGGGTGCCGCCGGAGGTGTGGAGATAGCCGAATCGTCCGTCCGTGCCCAGCCGGACGGCGCCTTGCACCCGGGCCGTCGTGCGCACCGTGCCGGTGGTGAGGTCGAGAACCCTGCTGTCGCCGCTGTGCGGGTCGTTGAGGAGCAGACGGGACTGCTGCTCGGCGGCCTCGTCCGCCCCCTCGACATACCCGTGCGGAGTGGCGGACGAGGAACTCGCCGGGGGGCGTGGGTCGTGCTCCATCTCCCCCGCGCAGCCCGTGGCGAGCAGCGCGGTGAGCACCAGTGCGGCCGAAGCCCACGGAGTGACATTTCTGTGGACGGTCATGGCATTCGCCTCAGGCTTCTGTCAGTTGACTTCGAGGGCGGGGGCAGGGCGCGTACGACGGTGACGGAGGCCGGATGCCAGGTGGGAGAGGAAGAACAGGCTCACCGCGAGGGCCGAGACGGTCGCGCCGGCGGCGGTGCCCAGGTGCCAGGACAGCAGGAGGCCGCCGAACGTGGCGGCGACACCGAGGAGCGCGGCGAGCGCCATCACCCCACCGACGCCGCGCGCCCACGGCAGGGCCGCCGCCGGCGGAGCGATGAGCAGGCCGAGGACCAGCAGCGTTCCCACGATGTGGAACGAGGCGACGATCGCCAGGCCGAGCAGCCCGAGCAGTACGGCGTTGGCCAGGCGCGGACGCAGTCCCAGTGTCCGGGCCTTGCCCGGGTCGAACGCCAGGGCCAGGAAGGAGCGGTGGCCGAGGACCGACACCGCCAGCGCCACGGACAACGCTCCCGCGAGCAGAAAGAGGTCCTGCCGGCGGACGGCCAGGACGTCACCGAACAGGAAGCCGGTCAGGTCCACCGCGAACGACTGCGAGCGGGAGACGATGATCACGCCGAGCGAGAGCATGCCGACGAAGAGCAGTCCGATGCCGGTGTCCTGGGACAGCCTCGGGGTGCGCCCGAGCGCCGTGACGCCGGCCGTCATGACGGCGGCGCTGACCACCGCGCCCACCAGCAGGTTCGTGCCCAGCAGCGCGGCCAGCGCAACCCCCGGCAGCAGGCCGTGGGACATGGCGTCGCCGAGGAAGGCCATCCCCCGCAGAACCACCCAGGTGCCCGCCGGCGCGCAGATCGCGGACACCAGGATGCCGCCCCACAGGGCTCGCTGCACAAAGGCCACCTCGAACGGGGCCGTCAACCATTCCATGGCGAGGACACTACAATGAAAACCATGTTCAACAAACCGCCTTCCTCGCCCGCCTCGCCCCGGGACCGGACTTCTCGCGTCCACTTCACCGATCTGTGCGCCGGCTACCCCGGTCGCCCCGTGCTGCGACAACTCACCGCAGAAATAGCGAGGTTGAGGACGACGGCGCTCGTCGGACCGAACGGCAGCGGCAAGTCGACCCTGCTCGGCGTTCTCGCCGGTGTGATCCGTCCGACAGCCGGCGACATCCGGCACAGCGGAGAACGGCCACCGGCGTTCGTACCGCAGCGCGGAGCCTCCGGTGACACCCTGCCGCTCACCGTTCGGCAGACCGTGGAGATGGGACGCTGGGGCGAGCGCGGACCGTGGCGCCGGCTGACCCGCCGGGACCACTCAACCGTGGACGCCGCGCTGGAGCGGCTCGGCATCGGTGACCTCGCCCCACGTCAACTGGGGGAACTGTCCGGCGGACAGCGTCAACGCGCCCTCATCGCACAGGGGCTGGCACAGGAATCGGACCTGCTGCTCCTCGACGAACCGACCACGGGTCTGGACCCGGAGGCGAGGGAACGGATCAGCGCCCTCCTGACGGCACTCGTCGCGGACGGCGTGACGGTCGTACACGCCACGCACGACCTGGCGGCCGCACGCGCGGCGGACACCTGCCTCCTGCTCCAGGACGGCCGCCTCACCGCACAAGGACACCCCGATCACGTACTCACCGCGTCGACGCTGACCCGAATCCGTCACCTGCTCTGAAGCACCCGCCCCGGCTGCCCCGGGCGGCACGACGGCGGGCTGTTCCGCCCACCGACCAACCCGCCCGCCGGCCGACCACCGGCCTCCCCGGCCGTCAGGCCGTCCGTGCGGCCGGCTCGCGGTGGATCGGGGCGACCGTGCCGGTCAGGGGCACACCGGTGCCACCGCGGCGGGCGGCGACGATCTCCGCCGCGATCGACAGGGCCGTCTCCTCGGGCGTCCGGCCTCCGAGGTCGAGACCGATGGGTGACCGCAGGCGCGCCAACTCCGTGTCGCTCAGGCCCGCTTCTCGCAGACGGCGGTCGCGGTCCAGGTGGGTGCGCCGTGAGCCCATCGCGCCGACGAACGCCGCCGGTGTCCGCAGTGCGACCTCCAGGAGAGGTATGTCGAACTTGGCGTCGTGGGTGAGCACGCACAGCACGGTCCGGGCGTCCGTCCGGGTACCCCGCAGATAACGGTGCGGCCAGTCCACGACGATCTCGTCGGCGCCCGGAAAGCGAGCCCGGGTCGCGAAGACGGGCCGGGCGTCGCACACGGTGACGTGGTAGCCGAGGAACTTGCCGGCGCCGACCAGCGCCGCCGCGAAGTCGACCGCGCCGAAGACGATCATGCGCGGCGGTGGCAGGCTCGACTCGATCAGCAGGGTGAGACCGCCCGGACAGCGCGCACCGTCCTCCGTGAGCTCTACCGTTCCGGTGCGGCCCATGTCCAGGGCCGTCCCCGCCTCGGCCGCGGCCGTACGGTCCAGTTCCGCTCCCCCGCCGAGTCCCCCCTCCCAGGCCCCGCCGGCCCGTACCAGCAGGGCGCCGCCGAGCAGTCCGGCCGGACCGCGCACGACACGGGCCAGGGCCACCGCCTCGCCGGCCGCCGCCAGGTCCAGCGCCGATCGCAGGAGGGTCCTGGCGGGCGTATCGGAGGTCAGCGGGGTGATCAGCACGTCGAGGACACCGCCGCAGGTCAGCCCCACGGCGAAGGCGTCCTCGTCGCTGTGGGCGAAGCGTTCGAGCACGCTCCCGCCGTCTCTGAGGGCCTGTTCGCACAGCTCGTAGACCGCGCCCTCGACGCAGCCGCCGGAGACCGAGCCGATGACGGTGCCGGCGGAGTCGACGGCGAGGGCCGCGCCCGGGCCGCGCGGGGCGCTGCCGCCGACGGCCACCACGGTGGCCACGGCGACATCGCGTCCCTCCTCCAGCCAGCCGAGCAGATCGGGTGCGAGATCAAGCATCCCGGCCCGCCCGCAGAACCCGGTCCGGGCGGATCGGCAGGCTCCGGTGGCGCACTCCGGTCGCGTGCCGGACCGCGTTGGCGAGGGCCGCCGCGGCGCCCACGATGCCGATCTCTCCGATGCCCTTGATGCCTCCGGCGGGGTCGTCGGGGTCGGGATCGTCCACCCAGTCCGCCTCGATGCGGGGCACGTCGGCGTGGGCGGAGATGTGGTAACCGGCCAGGTCCGCACCGACGAGGCCGCCGGACGCCGGGTCCCGCACCGCTTCCTCGTGCAGGGCCATGGAGATGCCCCAGATCATGCCGCCGATCAACTGCCCCCGCGCGGTCAGCGGGTTGACGATGCGTCCCGCCGCGAAGACGCCGAGCATCCGCCGCACCCGCACCTCGCCGGTCGTGATGTCGACGGCGACCTCGGCGAACTGGGCGCCGAAGGAGTGACGTTCCTTGTGCGCGAGAGCGGCCACGGCCTCCGTGGTGTCGGAGCGTACGGTGATGCCGTCGGGCGGGATGTCCATGCCCGGGACGAGCCGTTCCCGCAGCTCGGCGGCGGCCGCCGTGACGGCCCAGGACCAGGACCGGGTGCCCATGGAGCCGCCCGCGATCATCGCCGGTCCGAACGCGCTGTCGCCTAGCCGCACCCGCACCCGGTCCGGCGCCACGTCCAGCGCGTCCGCGGCGACCAGGGTGAGGGCGGTCCGCGCGCCGGTGCCGATGTCCGCCGCGGAGATCCGTACGGTGAACCCCCCGTCCGGCTGCGCGGTGATCGCGGCCGTCGACGGCATGACGCCCGCGCCGAAGGAGGCGGCCGCGGTGCCCGTGCCCAGCAGCCAGCGGCCGTCCCGGCGCCGTCCCGGCCTCGGGTCACGCAGCGCCCAGCCGAAGCGGCGGGCGCCTTCCTCGAAGCAGGCACGCAGATTGCGCCCGGCGAACGGCAGACCGGAGACGGGCCCCCTGTCCGTATCGTTGCGCAGGCGCAGTTGGACGGGGTCGACGCCGGCCTTCTCGGCGAGTTCGTCCAGGGCGGACTCCAGGGCGAAGGAGCCGGGCGCCTCGCCGGGGCCTCGCATCCAGGTGGGGCTCGGGACGTCCAGGCCCACGACGCGGTTCTCCGTGCGGTGGGCGTCGGCGTCGTACATCACCCGGGCCACCCCGGCGCTCGGTTCGACGAACTCGTGCACCGTGGAGGTGCGGCTCAGGGAGCGGTGTTCCAGAGCGCGCAGCCGCCCGTCGGCATCGGCTCCGAGCCTGATCCGCTGGACGGTGGGACTGCGGTGTCCGGCCAGCGTGAACATCTGACGCCGGGTCAGGACGACGCGTACCGGACGCCGCAGGACGGAGGCGGCCATCACGGCGGCCACCTGGTGGGCGCGGACGCCCTTGCTGCCGAAGCCACCGCCCACGTGCTCGGAGCGTACGCGCACCATGGACGGGTCGAGGGAGAAGAGATCGGCCAGCTCCCCGACGACCCAGGTGGCGCCCTGGTTGGAGTCGACCACGTCGAGCCGGCCGCCGTCCCAGCGCGCCGTCACGCCGTGCGGCTCCATGGGGTTGTGATGCTCTTCCGGAGTGGTGTACTCGGCGTCCAGGACGACGGCGGAGGCGGCGAGCTCGGCTTCCAGGTCGCCCTTGGACGTCACCGCGGGCGTACGGCCCTCCGCCGGACGGGAGTCCGGTCGGTCCGCGCCGAAGTCGATGTCGTGCGGCTGCGGTTCGTAGTGCACGACGAGGGCGTCGGCCGCCTCCCGTGCCTCCTCGGGTGTCCGAGCGACCACCAACGCCACCGGCCAGCCCCGGTGCGGCACCCGGTCGTGCTGGAAGACGGCGCAGGTGGGGTCGGGGCTGGTCCCGAGCAGACCGGCGTAGTCGGTGTGGAGCCGTGGGGCGTTGCGGTGGTCCAGTACGGCGAGGACGCCGGGCATGCGCAGTACGGGTTCGGTGACGATGTCCCGGACGCGGCCGCGGGCGACGGTGGACAGCACCAGCCAGCCGTGGGCCAGGCCGGCGAAGGGGATCTCGCCCGCGTAGCGGGCCGCGCCGGTGACCTTGTCGCGGCCTTCCACGCGGATGTGGCCGGTGCCGACGGAACCGGTCCTCGTGGCAGTGGTCATCGGGTGGCCTCCCGCGCCAGTTCGCTCAGCACGGCCACGGTGAGGTTACGCATCAGAGTCACCTTGTACTCGTTGTACGGCAGGGGCCGGGCGGCGGTCAGTTCGGCGTCCGCCGCGGCGGCGAAGGTCTCGGCGTCCGCGGGCGCGCCCGCGAGGACCCGTTCCGCCGCGCGGGCCCGCCAGGGGCGGGAGGCGACCGCGCCGAACGCGAGGCGCACGTCGCGCACGACGCCGTCGCGGACATCGAGAGCGGCGGCGACGGAGCCGATGGCGAAGGCGAACGAGGCACGCTCGCGCACCTTCCGGTAGCGGGAGCGGGCGGCGACCGGGGCCGGGGGCAGTGTGACGCCGGTGATCAGTGCCCCCTCCGGCAGGGATGTCTCACGGTGCGGGGTGTCGTCGACGGGGAGGTAGAACCGGTCGAGCGGCGACTCGCCCGGTCCGGCGGCCGTCTCGTAGTGCACCACGGCGTCGAGGGCGGACAGGGCGACGGCCAGGTCCGACGGGTGCACGGCCACACAGTGCGCGGAGGCGCCGAGCACGGCGTGGTTGTGGTGTTCACCGCGGATCGCGGGGCAACCGCTGCCGGGTTCCCGCTTGTTGCACGGCATGGTGGTGTCGGCGAAGTAGGCGCAGCGGGTGCGCTGGAGAAGGTTGCCGCCGACGGTGGCCATGTTGCGCAGTTGTCCCGAGGCGCCCGCGAGGACCGCCTGGGCCAGCACCGGATAGCGGAGCCGGACGTCGGGGTGGGCGGCGAGGTCGCTGTTGGTGACGGTGGCGCCGATCCGCAGACCGCCGCCGGGTGTGGACTCGACGCGGTCCAGGGGCAGTTCGCGTACGTCGACGAGGCGGCCGGGCCGCTCGACGCCGCTCTTCATCAGGTCGACCAGGTTGGTGCCGCCCGCGAGGACACGGGCGGCGGGATCGGCGTCGAGGAGGGCGACCGCGTCCGGCACGCCGAGGGCGCGCTGATAGCCGAACTCCCTCATGCCGCGGCCCCCTCGGTGTCCGCGGCCACCGGGGCTTCGTGGGCCGTCCGCGCGGCACGGGCCACGGCGTCGACGATCGAGTTGTAGGCGCCGCACCGGCACAGGTTGCCGCTCATCCGCTCCCGGATCTCCTCGGCGGTCAGCGGTGGCGGCCCGGCCTCGGGCCGGAGGTCCGGGGAGACGGCGCTCGGCCAGCCGTCGCCGTGTTCCCGCAGCACACCGATCGCGGCGCAGATCTGGCCCGGAGTGCAGTACCCGCACTGGTAGCCGTCGAGGTCGAGGAACGCCTGCTGCACCGGGTGCAGTCGGTCGCCGTCGGCCAAGCCCTCGATCGTGGTGATCTCCCGCCCTTCGGCCGCGACCGCGAGTTGCAGGCAGGCCACCGTCCGGCGGCCGTCGACCAGGACCGTGCAGGCACCACACTGTCCCTGGTCACAGCCCTTCTTGGTGCCGGTCAGGTCGAGACGCTCGCGCAGGGCGTCCAGCAGGGTGGTGCGGTGGTCGACGGGCAGCGTGTGCTTCTCGCCGTTGACGTTCAGACTGATGACACTTGACGTCGGTAAATCCATGAACAGCTTCTTTCGCGTGGTCCGCGACGGTCGGAGCGCCGACGGGCGGGCCGACCGGGCATGGAACGAGTGCACTGTCGGTGGCAGGGGCGGGTTCGGTGGAGCTGTCCTGCGGACAGGCAGGACAGGCAGGACAGTCGGGCACGAGGGCACGGGTGCGTGGCTGCCGGACAGCCGTCCCCACGGCTATGGTGGACGCGTCCGGACAGCTGTCCGCTACTCCGGAAACGTAACGGACAACTGTCCGCTTAACAAGGGGTGAGCTCGGCCACCGGCTCGCGAGGAGTGACCGTGGGACAGAAGAAGGACGCGCCTCTGCGCTCGGACGCGCAGCGCAACCGCGAACGGATCCTGGAGGTCGCCGTCGCGGAACTCACGCTCCGCCCGGACGTACCGCTCAGCGTCATCGCCAGGAAGGCGTGCGTCGGACAGGGCACGTTCTACCGCAACTTCCCCCATCGCGAGTCCCTGGTTCTGGAGATCTACCGGCATGAGATGCGTCAGGTCGCCGACGCCGTGCCCGAGTTGCTCGAACAACTCGCTCCCGATCAGGCCCTGCGCTCCTGGATGGACCGGCTCGCCGAGTTCGCGATGACCAAGGCCGGTCTGGCCGACGCGATCCGTCTCGCCACCAGCACCCCCGGCGGTCCTCAGAAACCGTCCCCCACTCCCCTGACGGAAGCCGCCGGACTCCTGCTCCGCGCCGCCGAGGAGGCGGGCACCATCCGGCCCGGTGTGACGGCGGACGACTTCATCCTCGCCATCGCCGGACTCTGGCAGCTCAACCCCCACGAGGACTGGCGGTCCCCCGCCGAGCGCCTGCTGAACCTGGTCATGGACGGCCTGCGCGCCGGGGCACCGAGGCCCTGACCTGGGGCGGCGTCAGAACCGGGGCGGCGCCCGGCGTCGGGGTTGCGCCCGGCGGCGCACTCCTCGACGCAGTCGAGGACGAAGGGGATGTCCTGGGCATAATCCACTGCGTACATCGCGCGCCCGCCATCCCTGACCGGGGTGACCACCCGGCCGTCGGGCAGCCGGCTGAACGCGTCGCGACTCCCCGCCGGAGCGGGGTGCGCACGCACAGCGCGCCCGGCATCCGACAGTTGCCGGATGCCGGGCCTGACGTCACTGCCGACTGCCCCGGCAGTCCTCAGCCCTGCTTCGCCCGGCCGTACTCCTGCGCCATGGGGCCCGCGAAGTCGTACAGGATGACCTGTTCGTCGCCGACCACCCAGGCATCGTGACCGGGCGGGCAGACGAAGACATCTCCGGGCCCGATTTCACACTCGGCGCCGTCGTTCATCCGGAGACCCATCCTGCCCTGGACCACGAAGCCGTTGTGCTGGACCTCGCAGCTCTCCGTGCCGGCCAGCGGGCCCAGGGACTCGGTCCAGTGCCAGCCGGGCTCGAAGGTGGCCACGGCGAAGTCCAGCCCCGTCAGGTGGAGAACTTCGAGGTGGCCCCGCGGAAAGTCTCGCCGTTCATCTGCCTTGTCGATCGTCTTGACTTCCATCATTGCCGTCATGAGGGATCCCTCCAAGCGCCCCCCTCGTTCTTCCATGGTGCTGCCGCCGGGGAGCCGGTGGCCACCCGAAGCGGCAAAGGTCTCGGAAAGCGGCCGGGAGCGGCTCCGTATCCCCCTGCGGGTGAGATCCGCAGGCAGGGGGATCGGCGTCGTCGTCTCCCGCGCGGCGCTTCCGCCTCGGGACGGGTACGGGTCTTGCTCCTTTCACGTTCCGTGTGCGATCTTTGAGGCATTCCCGCTATGGAAACGTTTCCACGAGGAGGTGGAGCCGGTGACCACGATCAAGGACGTCGCGGCACGGGCCGGGGTCTCGCTGGGTACCGCGTCCCGGGTGCTCAGCGGCAGCAGCCAGACCTCGCCCGACTCCCGGTCCCGCGTTCTCGCCGCCGCGGCCGAGCTGGGCTACATCGCCAACGGCCCCGCCCGGTCGCTGCGGCGTTCCCGTACCGATGTGCTGGGGCTGCTCGTATCGGACATCCGCAACCCGTTCTTCTCCGAACTCGCCCACGCCGCGGAGCAGGAGGCGCGGCAGCACGGCTACACCGTGCTGCTGGCCAACGCGAACGAGGACGCCGCACAGGCCGACGCCTACCTGCGGACCTTCGCCTCGCAGCGCATCGACGGCCTGCTGTTCTCCCCGCAGGGCACGGTCTCGCCGCAGCTCGCGGCCACCCTTGCCTCCGGGCTGCCGCTCGTCTTCCTCAACCGTACGGTCGAGGGCGTCGACGCCCCGCTGTACGGCACCGACAACGCGGAGGGCGTCGGCCATGTCCTGGCCTGGCTGCGGCAGCGCGGCCACCGCGACGTGGCGTTCATCGGCGGCCCCGACACGATCTCCACGGGCGCGGAACGCCGCGCCGCCTACCTCGCCGGACGTGAGAAGCACGGGATCAGCACCGACGACAGGCTGCTCGACGCCGGTGACTTCCTGGCCGAGGGCGCGGCCGAGGCGATGGGCCGCGTCATCGACCGGGGCGTCCCCTTCACCGCCGTCTTCGGCGCGAACGGCCTGACCACCCTCGGGGCCGTGCGCGCGCTGCGCGAGCGGCTCGGTGTGGAGGGGGCCGCCCGCGTCGAGGTCGTCTCCTTCGACGACCTCGACTGGTTCGAGTTCGCGGCGCCGCCCATCAGCGCGGTCCGCAACGACGCGTCGTCGATCGGCCGCCTCGGCGTGCGCGGACTGGTCGACCTCCTCGCCGGTCGCCCGGCATCCGGGCAACGCGTCGCCACCTCCTTCGCCGACCGGTCACGGGGAGGCGTCCGATGAGCACGCGCGGCACCGTCGTGGACGACGCCGACAGAGACGAAACCCCCTTCGAAAGGATCAGCCGATGAAGGTAGCCCTCGGAGCAGACCATGCCGGGTACCCGCTCAAAGCGGCCGTGCGCCGGGCGATCGAGGACCTCGGGCACGAGATCGTCGACTGCGGCACCGACAGCTCCGACCCCGTCGACTTCCCCGACATCACCCGGGCCACCTGCGACCCGGTGCTCGCCGGAACCGCGGACCGGGCCGTGCTCGTGTGCGGCACCGGTCAGGGCGCCGTCATGGCCGCGAACAAACTGCCCGGCATCCGCTGCGGTCTGGCCCACGAGCCCTACTCCGCCCACCAGGCCGTCGAGCACGACGACGCCAACGCCATCGCCATGGGCGCCTGGCTCGTACCGCACGCGCTCGTGCCGGACATCGTCCGCGAGTTCCTCGCCGCCACCTTCGACGACGACGAGGACACCCGCCGCAGGGTCACCAAGCTCAACGCGCTCGACACACTGACACCGCCGGCCTGACACCGCCGGCGGGCCGGCTCCCGCGCATCCCCTCCGTACGACGCCGCCGAACGCCGCCGTGCGTCGCCCCGGCATACCCGGAATCACCGGAAAGGAAGCCCGGCCCTGCCGGCCCGGGACTCCCGCATCACACACCCGCGATCCGGAGACCACCCGCAAGGAGAATCCCCATGTCCACCAGCACCGTTGCCGGACGGCGAAGCGTGCTCGGCACGAAGGACCGCGTCAAGACCGCGGTCGCCGCGGCCGTCGGCACCAGCGTCGAGAACTACGACTTCATCGCCTACGGAACCGCGTCCGCGCTCTATTTCGGAGCCGTCTTCTTCCCCGAGAGCGACCGGTTCGTCGGCACACTCCTGTCGTTCGCCACTCTCGCGGTCGGCTTCGTCATGCGCCCGCTCGGCGGCGCGATCGGCGGCTACTTCGCCGACAAGCTCGGCCGCAAGCCCGTCCTGGTCGCCGCCATGATCGTCATGGGCGCCGCGACCTTCCTCATCGGTGTGCTGCCGACCTACGAGCAGGCCGGTGTGGTCGCACCGATCCTGCTCGTGGCGATCCGCATGATCCAGGGCCTGGCGTTCGGCGCCGAATGGGGCGGGGCGATCACCATGGCCTACGAACACGCCCCGTGGCACCGCCGCGGGATGTTCGCCGCGATCCCCCAGTCCGGCAACCCCCTGGGCATCGCCCTCGCCAGCGGCGTATTCGCCTGGAGCGCCACACTCGACGGCGACTGGCAGTGGCGAACTCCCTTCCTGCTCAGCGCCGTCCTCGTCATCGTCGCGCTGATCGTGCGCTCCCGGCTCTCCGAATCCCCCGAGTTCCAGGAAGCCCAGGCCAGCGGCACGACCGAGAAGAACCCCCTCCTCGCGACCCTCCGCAACGACTGGCGGAGCATCCTGCGGGTGATCGCCCTGCGCGTCGTCGAATCCTTCGCGTACTACTCCACCGCGACCTACCTGCTCAACTACCTCACCGAACGCGACCCCGATCTGCGCCCCGTCGCTCTCGGCGCCATCACCGCCGCCAGTATCCTGGCCATCGCGGTCACCTTCCTCGCCGGCACGCTCACCGACCGCATCGGACGGCGCCCCCTCTACATCGCGGGCTGCACGGCAGCGATCCTCTTCGCGTTCCCGATGTATCTGCTCACCAACACCGGCCAACCAATAGCGGTCGTGGCCGTGTTCATCATCGGAATCGGGCTCATCCACGCCTCGCTCACGGGGACACAGGGTTCCCTGCTGACCGAGCAGTTCCGCACCGCCACCCGCACCTCGGGAGCCTCGCTCGGCTACCAACTCGCCGCAGCCGTCGGCGGCTTCGCGCCACTCCTCGCCGCCGCCCTGGTGGGCGCCTTCGGCTGGCCGGGCGCCGCCCTGCTCTACCTCGGCGCCGCCGTGATCGGCCTCGTCGGAATTCTCGCCACCAAGGAGACCTGGGGCCGCGACGAGCGCGAGCGTGTACTCGCCCTGGTCGCCGAGGAACGCCGCGCCTGACCTCGCATCGGGCAGCAAGGTGCGCTCGGCGGGCAGCCAGGTGTCGTTCACGTACGCCTGAACGCGCGCCCCTCTCGCCGACCGTCTGCCGGCGCCCGTCGTCCGGGCCGCGACGCGGCGCGCCAACCGCACGGTCCTGCGGCGCCTGGCCGCCGAGCTGGCCCGCCACGCGTCTCCGTAGGACGACGACGGCCTGCATTCCCCTGTGATGCAGGCCGTCGTCGCGCCGGACCCGTCGCTCCCGGCGTTCCCCCCGGCCGACCGGTGACCAGCGGCGCTGAACCGCGGCGTGGACAACGCTAGAAGCGTCATATCCCTGCGGCAACGGTGCACGGTGCGCAAGGCCGGCCCCGGGGTGTGCACGGTGCTCAATCAGTCCGCGGGGTGGGCCCGGGTGATGTGCAGGGCGTGGACGACGTCATGGATGCCCGAACCGGTGGTGAGCAGGTCGCGGCCGAGCAGGCCCTCGGCGGCCCGCAGATGGGCCCTGACCGTGTTGCGGCTGACACCGAGGCGCCCGGCGGTGCGCTGGGCGTCGGTGTTCGCGTCGATCCAGGTCCGCACGGTGGTGCGCAGGTCCCGGCGGGAGGTGTCCTGAAGGGGGTGCAGGAAGGCCCGCGCCCAGGTGCGCGCCGGGTGAGTGCCGAGCACGTCGTCCAGCGCCGGGGCCGGAAGCGGTTCCCGGTCGGCGCTCTCACCGGCGGACCGCGTACCGGTCAGGGCGAAGGCCAGGTCGAGTACGGCACGGGTGCGGACATCCCCCAGGTCCAGCCCGAGAGTTGTCTCCACCCGCTTGAGGTGGCTGGTGACCGTGTTGCGGCTGATGTCCAGCAGCCGGGCCACGGCGGAGCGCGGGAAGGTCACGGCGAGACGCGTGATGTCGAGGGTCGGCTTCGGCACGGAGTCCAGTGGCAGCAGGAAGGTACTCGCCCAGGCGAGGGCGGCCTGACGGGGCAGCAGCCGCACCAGGTGCGCCTGGCCGAGGTAGGCGGCCACCCGCTCGGGCGTGGTACGCGCGGCGGCCAGGGCATGCAGGGCCTGGCCGTACGCCTCGGCCGTCGAGTCGAGCGGGTACGGGCCGCTGATGCCCAGCGCGTACCCGGAGTTCTCGCGCACCAGCCGGCGCAGCACGGTGCCCTGGTCGTGTGGACCGCCGGTCTCCGCGTCCTCGGTGACCAGGCAGATGAGGTGCTCCTTGAACGCGGGGCAGTGCGCCATCAGGCCCGTACCGTGATAGCCCGAGCGGTCCTGATGGAGCTGGACGAGCCGGTCCCGGTCCTCCGTCGGACAGTGCAGCAGGTAGACGCGCAGCCGGTCGGCGTCCAGAAGTGCCGGGACCGCACCGGTCGTCATGCGGCGGGCCAGGGTGAGGTCTCCCGCCAACAGGGCGCTGAGCACCGCGAATCGCAGCTGACGCGCCTTGTACTGGTAGCCGTGGAACGTCGTGTCGGCGTCCCGCGCCTGGCCCAGCAGGGTGATGACGCTCGCCGCGTGCGAGATCAGCGACGCCGCGTCCCGCGTCGGCGCGGAGGTGCCGGCCACCACCAGCACGGGGCGCGGGCTCCGCGTCCCGAGTGCTTCGAGACGTATGTGAAGCGATCCGCTCTCGGTGGCGGCAGCGGCCGCCCGCCCTCCGGAGAGCCGCGCGAGCAGCGGCTCGATCGAGCCCGGCAGCCCGCGCGGGAAGCCCTCGGTGGAGGCCTGCACCACGCCCGTGCCCGCCACCAGCGCGACCTCCGTACGGGTCTGCCGGCCGAGCCAGTCCACGACCGCGCGCGGCTCCAGCCCGGTTCCCCGGGTCATCTGGCGTCGCACCTCGCGCAACAGCTCGTCGAGCCGTCCCGCGCTTCCCTGACCATCCACCGCCGTACTCCTCCCGCCCCCGTCACGTGTCGCCACCGCACCGGACGCCGATGCGTGGCCCGTACAGGATCTCGCGGCGGAGGTGGCGGTACGGCAGCGGCCGGCACCACCTGTGTGTACTGCCTCCCGGCCGTACACACAGGTGGTGTGGATCAACGTCCGGCCCGGCCGGCCTCCTCGTCCGCGACCTCGGCGATCACCTGGGCGATCTCCGCCTCGTCCAGCACCAGCCGGAACCGGTTCGCCAGGGTGTCGAACACGTTCACGAACGAGCGCCGGCACTCCTGCAGCAGCCCGTCGGCCGTCTCCGCGTCGACATCGAGACGGCCGGCCAGCAGACCGGCGACGGCCCGGCGCGCGACCGGATTGCCGAGGGCGGCGGCGGGAGCGGTGTCGCGGCGCAGCGGCTTCCACCGGGGCACGTCGGTGCGGGCCAGCACGGTGACGGCGTGCGGCAGGTCCCGCGAGGACGTACCGACGAGGAGGCGCACCGGGCCGTCGGACAGTACGCGGCGGGCCCGGGTGACGTCCCAGTGGGCGAGGTCGTCGGCGGCGACGGGGATCGTGACCGTACGTTCTTCGCCCGGGGAGAGTTCGACGCGGGCGAATCCGACGAGTTCCCGCGGGCCCGACCGCACCCGGGGGTGCTCGGCCTGGGCGTAGATCTGCACCACCTCGGCGCCGGTGCGGGATCCGGTGTTGCGCACCCGCACGGACACGGCGACGGAATCCCCGTCCGAGAGCGTGGCCCGGTCGGCGGTGACGTCCGACAGCGCGAACGTCGTGTACGACAGCCCGAAGCCGAAGGGGAACAGCGGAGCGATGTCCCGCTCGTCATAGCCCCGGTAGCCGACGAGGGAGCCTTCGACGTAGACGTGCCGTCCGCCCTCGCCGGGATAGCCGAGGAACGCGGGGATGTCGGCGATCCGCCGCGGGAAGGTCGTCGTGAGCTTGCCGGCGGGCGCGTGCTCGCCGTAGAGCAGCGACGCCACCGCCGAGCCCATCCCCTGCCCGGCGTAGAACGGGA
The DNA here is from genome assembly GCF_042673865.1 of Streptomyces sp. NPDC056987. Classification (NCBI taxonomy): domain Bacteria; kingdom Bacillati; phylum Actinomycetota; class Actinomycetes; order Kitasatosporales; family Streptomycetaceae; genus Streptomyces; species Streptomyces sp. NPDC056987. The sequence continues at coordinate 37,581 of NZ_JBHURV010000014.1, read as the reverse complement.
CGAGGACCGCGTCGACGTCGGGGAGCCAGGGCATGGTGACGGCGTCCGGGACGGTGAGGACGACGACGGTACGCGGCGCGACCGCCGCCACCGCCGCGATGAGCTCGTCGTAGCCCGCCTCCAGCGCGAGGTCGGCACGGTCCGCGTTCTCGCCGTCGGAGTTCTGCGGGGTGTGGGCGAACACGATGGCGACACCGCACGTCTTCGCCGCCGCGGTGGCCTCGTCCAGCGCGGCCTGTCGTTCGGTCCCGGTGTGCTCACCGGCCGGGACCCCGGCGAGGTGGCGGACGGGGCCGCCGGTCCGCCGTCCGATCTCCGTCAGCGGGACGTCCACCCGGGTCGGCGTCATACGGGCGCTGCCGAAGCCCTGGATCACGGGCTCGGTCGCTCCCGTACCGAGGACCAGCGCGTCCGTGGTGGCGTCGGCGTCGAGAGGCAGCACGCCGTTGTTGGCGAGCAGCACGGTGCCGGCGCGTGCGATACGGGTGGCGAGTGCGTGGTGGGCGTCGGTGTCGAACGGGGCCGGCTCGCCGGCGTGGGCGGTGACCCGGTCGACGAGTCGCAGGACCCGGCCCGCGGAGCGGTCGAGGGCGGCGCCGGGCACCGCCCCGGACTCCACGGCCGCGCGCAGGCGGGCGATGCGCTGGGCGCTCTCCGGCATGTCGAGGTCGTTGCCGGCGAGCACGGAGGCGGGCCGGTCGGTGATGCCGTGCCAGTCCGACACGACGAGGCCGTCGTAGCCCCACTCGTCCCGCAGCACCTGGGTGAGCAGCCACGGATGCTGGGCCGCCTGCAGGCCGTTCAGCCGGTTGTAGGAACTCATCACCATCCACGGCTCGGCGTCGCGTACCACCCGTTCGAACGCCCGCAGGTAGATGTCGCGCAGGGCGCGCTCGTCGATCACGGAGTCCATCGAGGTGCGCTCGATCTCGGAGTTGTTGGCGGCGAAGTGTTTGATGCACGCCCCGACACCACGCTCCTGCAGTCCCCGCGTCACACCGGTGACCATGGCGCCGGTGAGCAGCGGATCCTCGGAGTAGTACTCGGATGTCCGGCCCGCCAGCGGTGTCCTGCGGATGTTCATGCCGGGTCCGAGCAGGACTCCGACCCCGAACGAGCGGCACTCGGCGGCGAACGCGTTGCCGAGTTCCCGCGCCAGCCGCGGGTCCCAGGACGTGCCCACCGTGGACGCGGTCGGGAAGCACGTGGCGGGCTCGGGGCCGCGCTGGACGGGAGCCGCTTCGCCGCGGCGCGTGACCAGGCTGATGAAGTCGGCGAAGTCGGCCCCCGCTCCGGGTCCGTCCGCCGCCTGCTCCCGGGAGTACCGCAGCCCGTTGGGGCCGTCGGCCATGACGATCGAGGCCACGTCGAGTCGCGGGACGGAGTTCGTGCGCCACATGCCGTTGCCCGAGACGAGCTGGATCTTCTCGTCCTCGGTGAGCGCGGCGAGCCGCTCGTCGGTCGTCGGCACGGGCTGGTTCTCGGGCTGCACTGCGGGGTCTCCTACAGGTCGTGCGCCGGCCGGGGGACCGGCCGGAGGGGAAGTGGTCACCGGCCCGGCGTGACGAGGGGGAACTCGGCCCGGTAGGCGGCGCGGCGCTCGCCCTGCCGTTGCGGGTCGGCGACCGGGGCGGCCATGAGCAGACGGCGGGTGTAAGGGTCGCGTGGCTCGCCGGTCACGTCGCGTACGTCGCCGAATTCGAGCAGGCGACCGCGGAAGAGCACGGCCACCCGGTGCGAGACGGCGCGGATCACGCCGAGGTCGTGCGAGGTGAACAGCAGCGCGACACCGGTCTGTTCCTGGATCTCCACCAGCAGGTCGAGGATCCGGGCCTGGGTCGAGAGGTCCAGTGCGCTGACGATCTCGTCGCAGACGATCAGCTTCGGCCGCCGGACCAGCGCGCGGGCGATCGCGATGCGCTGGCGCTGTCCGCCGCTGAACTCCGCGGGATAGCGGTCGAGGGCGTCCGCGGGCAGCTTCACCTGGTCCAGGAGGGTACGGAGATCCCGTTCGGCGTCGGCCGGCCGTGCGCCCGCGGCGAGGACCGGCTCCAGCACGATGTCGCGGACCGTCATCGCCGGGTTGAGCGAACCTTGCGGGTCCTGGAACACCACCTGGAGGTCACCGGCGAGCCGGCGCCGGGCGGCGCCGGTCAGGCCGCTGATCACGCGGCCGTCGAGCCGGACCTCGCCCGCGGCGAGCGGAGCGAGCCCCAGAATGGCCCGCCCCAGGGTGGACTTGCCGGAGCCGGACTCGCCCACCAGCCCGACGGTCTCGCCGGGGCGGACCGTGAGGGACACGTCGTCGAGCACGCGCGTGGGGCGGCGTCCGCCACCGCGGACCCGGTACTCGACGGTCGCCCCGCGTACCTCCAGGAGCAGCCCGTCATCCACCACCCCGTCCCGCTGTGTCCCGTTCACGAGCGCACTCCTTCCGCCTGCGTCACCGGGCTCGTGTAGTGGCGCGGCTCGGCCTCGTCGAGGGAGGCGTCGAGCAGCTCCCGTGTGTAGTCGTGCTGCGGATCGGCGAACAGGGTCGGTGTGTCGCCGTGCTCGACGACGGTTCCGCCGCGCATGACGACGACCCGGTCGCAGATGTCGGCGACGACCCCGAAGTTGTGGGTGACCAGCAGCAGACCCATGTCGCGCTCGCGCCGCAGGTCGCGCAGCAGGTCCAGGATGTCGGCCTGCACGGTGACGTCGAGCGCCGTCGTCGGCTCGTCGGCGACGATCAGATCCGGGTCGGTGGACACCGCGCCCGCGATGAGCACACGCTGTGCCATGCCTCCCGATATCTGGTGCGGATACAGGGTGAACACCCGCTCCGGCTCCGGGATGCCGACCCGTGCCAGCAGCTCCAGCGCCCGCTCGCGGGCCTGTGCCCGGCTCAGGCCCAGTACCCGCCGCATGGGTACGGTCAGCTGGGAACCGACGGTGCACAACGGGTCGAGGTTGCTCATCGGCTCCTGCGGCACGTAGGCGATGCGCCGTCCGCGCAGCCCGACGAGTGTGTCCGGTGTCGTCCGCTTCCCGTCGAACGCGATCCGGTCGGCGCTGACGACGGCCTGCGGCGGCAGCAGCCCGAGCACGGAGAACACACACTGGCTCTTTCCCGATCCGGACTCCCCCACGAGACCGAGCACCTCGCCGCGCCGGACCGCGAACGAGACACCGTCGACGACGGTGCGTACCCCGTCCCCGTTCGGATAGGCGACGGTGAGCCCGGAGACATCGAGGAGCGCGTCGGCGACCGGCTCGGTGGCGGCTTCGCCGCCGGTCTCGCCGGTCGCGGCGGTCGGTGCGGACACAGCACGGGCGCGCTTCTTCCGGTACACCGTGGCGCTCGGCACGAGGGCGTCGCGCACGGCGTTGCCCAGCAGGGCGAAGGACCCGACCGTGAGGGTGAGGAGCAGGCCCGGCCAGACCACGCTCAGCGGGGTCCGGAAGATCTCGATGAACGCGTCCTGGACCATGGAGCCCCAGGTCACGGAATTGACACTGCCGAGTCCGAGGAATTCGAGGCTGGCCTGGATACCGATCGCGGTGGCCGTGATGTCGGCGAGCATCACGATGATCGGGCCGCGGATGACCACGAGAATGTGCCGGAACACGATGCGCAGCGGGGAGACACCGGAGACCTGCGCGGCCTCGACGTAGGCCTCGTTCTTCACCTCCAGCGCCATGGCTCTCACCAGGCGGTAGAGGAACGGCGAGATCAGGATCCCGAACACCGTCATCGAGACCGGCACGTTGGGTCCGATCGCGCCGTACAGGGCGATCAGCACGATCAGGCTCGGGATCGCCAGCAGTGTCTCGGACACCCACGTCAGCAGACTGTCCGTCCAGCGCCCGAGGTAGGCCGCCAGCAGACCGGTCACGATGCCCACGAGCGCGGCCACCACGACGACCACGACGGCGCCGGCCAGGGTGGCCCGGCCGCCCCAGATCAGCCTGCTCAGCACATCACGGCCGGCGCTGTCGCCGCCGAGCAGATAGGTGGCGTTCGGTGTGGAGTTGACCTGGGAGAGCGCGGGCGTCGTCGGATCGTGGGGGGCGATCCAGGGAGCCAGCACACTCACGGCGATGACGGCGAGCAGCACGATCGCGCTGCCGGCACCCAGCGGATTGGACAGGAAGCGGCGGAACGCTCCGGGGCGGGGCTGCCCGGTGGTGGCCGCGGTGGTCTCGATGCTCACGACAGACGAACCTTCGGGTTGAGCCACGCCTGTACGAGGTCGAAGACCAGGTACACGACGAAGATGATGGCGACGGTCGTGACGACCACGCCCATGAGGACGGGGATGTCCCCGCTGGTCGCCGCAGCGGTCGCCAGCGAACCGACACCGGGCACGGCGAAGACCTTCTCGATGACGACGACGCCGCCGAACAGTGCCACCACCTTCATCGAGAGCAGCGACAGCCACGGCGGGGCCGCGTTGCGCAGTACGTGACGGAACAGGACCTCGGCCTCGGACAGCCCACGCGAGCGCAGCGTACGTACGTAGGGTTTCTCCAGCTCGTCGGAGACGGCGCCGCGCACCATCGAGGTGATCCGGAGTTCGCCCAGCACGATGGCGGCGGTCGGCAGGACGATGCCGAGCGCCCACGCGCCGACGCCGTCGCTGAGGGGAGCGTAGCCGGTGGCCGGGAAGAACCTCAGGTTGATGGCGAGTGCGATGACGAGCATCAGCGCGAGCCAGAACTTCGGGACGGCGCTCAGGGTCTCGGTGACGAGTTGCAGCGTCCGGTCCACCACACCGCCCCGGCGGACCGCGGCGAGGACGCCCAGCACCGCGCTCACGACGGCCAGTACCACCATCGAGCAGATCATCAGTGTGAGCGTGACGGGCAGCCGGTTGCCGATCGCCTGGGTGACCGGCTCGGAAGTGAAGTACGACGTGCCGAGATCGCCGGTGACGGCATGCGCGACCCAGTCGCCGAACTGCTCCCACACCGGCCGGTCCAGGCCCAGCTCGGCGGTGCGCGCGGCGATCTGCTGTTCGGTGGCCTGCTCACCGACCAGCGATCGGACGACCGTGTGGCTGCTGCCGAACACGGCGAAGAACGTGGCGCTCGTGACGAGCGCGAGCAGGGCGACGCCGAAGGCGAGGCGCCTGCAGAGGTAGCGGATCACAGATCATGTCCTTGCGTTCGGGTGACCGGTCGAGCCATGACGGCTCACCGCGCCGGGGCGTAGGAACGCAGCGGCGGTCCGGCGACACCCGGCTCGGGTTCGACCGTGGTCCGCGGAGCCGTGGCGTAGATCAGGTCGCGGTGGTACCAGGGGGCGAACCACGCGTTCTCGACGAGCCAGGCGTTGGCCTTCCTGAACGCCGCCACCTGCTGCTGCCCGCTCGTCGTACGCGCGCTCTCCATGAGCCGGCTGAACGCGGGATCGGAGCTCTTGAAGACGTTGAGCGCGTTGTCGTACGCGATGCCGAGTCCGTCCCAGGCCGACGTGGGCGCCTGCTGTCCCAGGATGAGAATCGGGTATTCGCCGCTGAATTGAGCGTCGACGGCCGTCTCGTCGGGCAGGGAGTGCCAGTCGACGCCGATATTGATCGATGCCAGGGCCTGTTCGACGAAGGGCTGGTACATGCGGTAGCGCGAGTAGTCCATCATCGGAATCCGGAAGCCCTTGCTCCAGCCGGCCTCCGCCATCAGTTTCCGTGCCCGCCCGACGTCGTAGCGGTAGGAGTTGTCGAGCGCCGGGTCGTAGGCCGGGCTCCTGCTTCCGACGATCTGTTCGCTGACCGCGCCCTGTCCCAGGTCGAGCGCGTCGAGCATGCCCTGCCGGTCGAAGACCATGTTGATCGCCTGCCGGACCCGTACGTCGGCGAGCGCCGGCGCGACGCGGCCCTTGCGGTCCAGAATGGCCAGTCCGACCCAGTCGACCCGGTTGGGATGGATCGTGACACCGCTGCGCTCGGCGTAGTCCATCACGTCGACGTTCAGCCGGGTGCCGTCGATCTGCCCCGTCGTCAGCGCGTTCAGCCGGGCGCTCACGTCGGACAGGACCCGCATCTCGATCTTGTCGTAGGGCCACGCCCGCGCGTTCCAGTAGTCGGGATTGCGGGTGAAGACGTACCGGTCTCCGCGCACCGTGCGGCTGCGGTCGAGCAGGTACGGGCCGGTCCCGACCGGCTCCGTCGCGAGGGAGGCGCGGCCGAGGGCGGACGGCGAGGCCATCGCGCCGAGCGAACCGCTGAGGCTGTTCAGCAGGGTCGGGTCGGGCCGGCTGAGCCGGATGTCCACGCGCCGGGTGTCGACCGCGGTCACCTCGGCGATGGAATTGGAGAGGTAGTGGTCGTGGCCGGTACCCGCCCGGAAGTGCTTGATGTTGGCGGCCACCGCGGCGGCGTCGAACACCGTGCCGTCGGAGAACTTCACACCGTCACGCAGTGTGAGGGACAGTGTCGTTTTCCTCGCGTCGTACGACCACGCGGTGGCCAGGTTCGGCGCCAGTGAACTGTCGGAACGGCGCAGCAGCAATGTGTCGTACACGGGAGACCACAGCTGAGGGAATTCGCCGTCGAACCGCAGTTCCGCCGGGTCGTAGGAGGCGATGTCCACCACCGTGCCCAAGGTCAGCGACGAGGAATCGCGTACCCGCCCCGCTCCGTCCGACGTGCATCCCGCCAGCAGAAGCATCACCGCCAGGAGCGCGGCGGTGGCCGCCCCTCGTTTCCTGTACTTCATTGGTTTCTCCCGGTGCCAGGACGGTGCGTTCGGCCCACGTTCGCCAAAGGGTCACGTCCGCTTCTCGGAACATTGAAAGGGGAATTCGAGAATCGATCAAGCCGAGTTTTTCGATGATGGGCATCTGTTTGTCAGATGCAGAGGGATCGCATTGCAGAGGGATCACACCGAAGCCCTCTCGGAGAAAACACACCGCATGGCGCTGCGGAGCTGCTTTCCGAGGCGAAAGGGCCGCGGCGAGATGTCCGAGCGGACTACTCCTACCCGGCCGGCGCGCCGCGGTCCACCCCGGTCCAGGCCAGTGCGACCGCCCCGTCGAGCAGTGCGCGCCGGGCGCCGCCGCCCACGCAGAACGCCGCGAACTCATGCTGGTGGTTGGTGGCGGGCAGGGAGCCGATGCCGATGTAGGGGTGGATGGCCGGCACCACCTGGGAGACGTTGCCCATGTCGGTGGAGGCGCGGTTCATGCGGGCCGCCTGTCCGGGCGGCGCGAACTCCCGGCCCAGGGCGAGGGCGTTGGCCCGGTAGTGCCCGAGGGCGGTCTCGTCCGTACGGAACTCCGCGTACGGTCTGCTCTCCGGCTCGACCGCCAGTTCGCACCCGGTGGCCAGGGCGCCCGCCTCGAAGGCGCGCATGACCCGCGGCTCCAGCTCGGCGAGTTCGGCGAGCGTCTCCGCCCGCACGTACCACCGGCCGGTCGAGCGCTCCGGGATGGCGTTGGGCGCGTCCCCGGCGTGGGTCACCACACCGTGCACCCGGGCCGAGGCCGGCAGTTGCTGGCGCAGCAGCCCGATGGCGACCTGGGCCACCGTGAAGGCGTCGGCGGCGTTGATCCCGGCCTCCGGGTAGGCCGCGGCGTGCGCGGACTTCCCGGTGTAGGAGATCTTGGAGTGGCTGACCGCGAACGGCCGGGCCTCCGCCACGTCGACCGGCGCCGGGTGCACCATCATCGCCAGGTCCACGCCGGCGAAGGCGCCCCGGTCCAGCATCTCGATCTTGCCTCCGCCGCCCTCCTCGGCGGGGGTGCCGTACACCTCGACGGTGAGGCCGGCGTCGTCGGCGACGGCGGCCAGGCCGAGCGCGGCGCCCACCGCGGAGGCCGCGATCAGGTTGTGTCCGCAGGCGTGCCCGAGGCCTGGCAGCGCGTCGTACTCGGCGCACAGGGCGATACGGGTGGGGCCGCTGCCGAACCGGGCCAGGAACGCCGTCTCCAGGCCCAGGTAGGACGACGTGACGTCGAACCCCGCCCGGTCCAGCAGCTCCGGTACGGCCGCCGCCGCCCGGTACTCCTCCCATGCCGTCTCCGGGTCGGCGTGCAGCCGCTCGGAGAGGCTGATCAGCTCCTCGGCATGCCGGTCGATCTCGCGCCGGGCGGCCTCCTTCAGCGGCGCCGTCACAGGTCGCCCGGTACGCCGTAGGACGGTGCGGAGGAGGGATCGAGCCCGCGGCGCACGTAGTCGTCGCGCTGCGGCAGCCACACGCCGAGCAGTTCGGCGAGCCGGTCGACGGGGTCGTCGGCCCAGTCCACCCGCAGGTCGGTCACCCGCCAGCCCACGTCCGCGACGACCGCCAGGCCCGCGGAGAACACCGGGCCCTCCTCACCACCGGCGTCGACGGCGGCCTTCAGGGCGGTGATCAGCCGTTCCTCCAGCTCCCCCGTGGCCTGCGCGTAGGCATCGAGGAGGACGCCGGGGATGTGCTCGCCGCACAGCATGTTCCCCGCCGCCACCGCGCCGTCCGCCGTGGCCGAGGCGTGCTTGCCCAACGTACGGGAGCCGCTGTGGGCGAACCCGGGGCCGGTGCGGCCCACCACCGTCAGCTGCCGGTACGCGATGGTGTCGGCCGCCTCGGTGACCTCGCTCAGTGCCCGTCCGGCGTCACCGTGCTCGGCCAGCCGCTCCAGCAGCCTGGTCCCGAGCGTGGGGTCGGTGATGTTCTGCGAGGCCGCGGCACCCACGCCGGGCCGCAGATGGGCCACCCGGGCGGCGACGGCGGGGCTGGACGAGCTGACGGCGATGCCGAACCGGTCGCCGTCGCGTACGACGAGGGAGAACGTCATGCCCGGTCCTCCTCGGGGATCACCGCGATCGCGTCGATCTCGCACAGCCACTCCGGGCGGGCCAGGGCGGAGACGACGATGCCGGTCGAGATGGGATGCACGCCCTTGGTCCAGCGGCCGATGGTGCGGTACACGACCTCGCGGTGGCGCGGATCGGTCAGATAGACGGTGAGCTTGACCAGGTGCTCGATCCGGCTGCCCGCCTCTTCGAGCAGCATCGCGATGTTCGCCATCGCCTGCTCGGCCTGCGCCCCGGCGTCGCCGATGCCGACCGACTCGCTGGTGTCGAGGTTCTGGCCGATCTGGCCCCGGACGTACACCGTGCTGCCCGCGACGACGGCCTGGCAGAGGTCGTTGTCAAGGTTCTGCTCGGGATAGGTGTCACGCGTGTTGAACGGCCGGACCCGGGTGTGCCCGCCGGCGACGATCGGGGCCCTCACCTCGCGGCCCTCGCTTGCGGAGATCATCAACTGCTCCTCAGTTGTCGGTACCGGTGTAGGAGAGGTAGCCACGCTGCGTCGCGATGTGGTCGGCGACGTACCTGGCGTCGTGCCACACGCCCCAGATGAAGCTCGACCCGCGGCGGGACAGCCAGGGCAGCCCCAGGAAGTAGACGCCAGGCTCGGCGGAGACCCCGCGCCGCTGCTCCGGCCGGCCCTCCTCGTCGAAGACGTCGGCGTCGAGCCAGCCGTAGTCGGCGGCGAAGCCGGTCGCCCAGACGATCGAGGTGACACCGGCCCCGGCCAGATCGAGCTCCAGCCGCGGATCGGTCACACACTCCGGGGCCGCCCCGAGGACATGGGCCTGCGGCTCCTCGGGGAGGTCGAGCCCGTTGCGCTCGACGTACGCGTCGGCCGCCCGCAGCAGCTCAAGGTACTTCTCGTCGCCGAGCGCGATGTTCGCGGCGAGATCCGGCGCGAAGCGCAGGATGCCGTCGTCGTAGGACGTGGTCCTGCCGACCAGCTCGATGCCGTCGGCGGCGAGGGCGCGGAAGTCCACGGTGTGGCCGCCACGGGCGCCGCTGACCGCGATGGTGACATGCTCGGCACCCTGCGGGGGCGTCTGCGCGTCCCAGCGCCCGAGCACACCGAGCCACCAGCAGAAGTCGCGTCCGCGGTACTGGCGGGGAGGACGGTCGTGCGGCCCCACGGAGAGGAGGACCCGGCGACCGGAGCGGCGCAGCTCGTCGGCGATCTGGACGCCCGAGGAGCCGGCGCCGACCACGAGGACGGCGCCACCGGGCAGTTGGTCCGGGTTGCGGTAGCCGCTGGAGTGCGTCTGCACGGGTACGGCGCCGTCCGGGACGATGGGCGGGAACACGGGCCGCTGGAACGGACCGGTCGCGGCCACGACGAACCGCGCGTCGATCGGGCCCTCCGACGTCTCGACCCGGAAGCCGGGCCGGCCGTCGTGCTTGCGTACCGAGGTCACCTCGACACCGCACCGGACCGGGGCGCCGATCTTCTCGGCGTACGCGACGAAGTAGTCGGCGACCTGCTCCTTCGAGGCGAAGGCGTCGGGGGCGACGTCGGGGAACTCCAGTCCGGGGAACCGGTCGTGCCACGCCGGCCCGTTCGCGACCAAGGAGTCCCACCGCTCCGTACGCCAGCGCTCCGCGACGCGGTGCCGCTCCAGGACCACGTGGGGTACGCCGTGGGACCCCAGGTGCTCGCTCATCGCCACGCCGGCCTGTCCCGCCCCGACGACGACGACTTCGGTTTCTTCACTCGGCATGTACGCCTCCACTCCAGCGACAGTTCATCTCGGTGTCGTGTCGACCTCGCATCGCAGGAGACATCCTTGGACAGGCCCACAACCCCTGTCCAACAGATGTTTTCGTTTCATGTCATCTGTTTCACAGATGACCGGGGTCGGGGTGTCGGGCACCCGACCGGTGGTTTCGGGAGGTCAGCGGCTCTCGTGTGCGGCCCGCCGCGCGGAACCGATGAAGGCCCGCGCCCGACGCGTCAGCCGGACGCCCTTCACGGACGCCAGGACGATCGGCAGCGGCTCGAAGCGCTCTTCGAGTTCGAGGGTGACCACCTCCCCGCCGTCGTACGTCAGGGAGTGGGCCGGCCGCTGGTTGAGCACCGACCAGCCCATGCCGCTCCCGACCATCGCGCGCACCGTCTCGAACCCGCTGCTCCGGTGCCGTACCTGCGGCCGGACTCCCGCGGACTGCACGAGTTGTTCCAGGTACCTCCCGCTGTGCGGGAGGTCGAGCAGGACCATCGGCTCGTCCGCGAGTTCCCGCAGCGAGATCCGGGTACGCCGGGCCAACCGGTGGCCGCCGGAGACAAGCGCGTACGGGGCCACCGACTTGATCTCGACATACTCGATGTCGTCGTCGAGGTCGTAGGCGTACATGAGGGCGAGCTCGCATTTTCCGCTGCGCAGGCTCTGCTTCAGGGCGGCGTGCTCCGCCTCGATCACCGAGATCCGGATCTCCGGATGCTGGGCCTCGCACGCGCGGACGAGGCGGGGCAGTTCGAAGGGGCCCAGGGTGGAGAAACAACCGACCGACAGGTCGCCCGTCAGCACCTCGCCGGCGTTTCTGGCCATCTCGACCAGCTCGGCCGTGTGCTCCAGATAGCTGCGCAGCTCGCGCTGGAAGTCCTCACCGGCCGCGGTCAGGGTCAGGCCGCGGGCGTGGTGACGCAGCAGCAGCTGGACACCGAGTTCCTTCTCCAGTTGGGCAACGGCTGTGGACACGGCCGACTGGGAGACATTGAGCTGCCGCGACGCCGCGGTCATGCTGCCGAGTTCGGCCGCCGCGGCGAAATAGCGCAGTTGCACCAAGGTGAAGCCCACATGGGGGATGCTGCTCATGGTTACCCGCTCTCGATGCCCAGGTCGGCGTCGGGACCTGCCTCCGCCGTGTCGACGGCAGTCTGCCCGATCGGCACCGTGGAGGCGGCGGCGCCACCTTGGCCGTCCATGGTCAGGACCTGGGGACAGGAGCCGCGCCGACCCAGCGGCGATAAGCGTCCATGTCGACATTGCTGCCGCACACGACGGTGACCACATGCCGGCCGGTGAAACGGTCACGGTCTTCGAGGACCGCCGCGATACCGAGCGCGGCCGACGGTTCGACGACGAGGCCGGCGTGATCGAGGAGCATCCGCATACCGGCGATGATCGACGCCTCCTGGACCAGCACGGCGTCATCGGCGACCAGGAGGAGGTTGTCCAGGACGGCGGGGATGGGACACCGGCCGGCCACACCGTCGGCGATGGTGTCGGTCGCGTCGGTGGTGACGACACGTCGTCGGCGCCACGAGTGGGTCATCGCCGGTGCGCCCAGCGGCTGGACGCAGATCATCTCGACCTCCGGCGCCAGGGCCTTCACGACATGCCCCACGCCGGTGGCCAGCGCCCCGCCACCGAGAGCGATCAGGACGGTGTCGAACGACGGTGCGGTGTCCACCAGTTCCAGGCCGATGGTCGCCGCGCCCTCGCAGGTCTCGATGTCCAGGCTGTCCTCGACCAGCCGGATGCCGTCGTACCGTGCGATGGCCGCGGCCCGCTCGCGAGCCGTTTCGTGGTCGCCGTCCACCAGCTCCAGCCGGGCGTCCCAGGCGCGGATACGATCCAACTTGGCCCGAGTCGCGGAGCGGGACGCCACGACGGTGACGTCGAGCCCCCGGCCGCGACCGGACCACGCGAGGGCCTGGCCCAGGTTGCCCGCGCTCGCGCACACCACGGCACGCGAGGCACCGCCGGCCAGCAGGCTCGCGACCACCTCGGTGCCGCGGGCCTTGAAACTGCGGACCGGGTTCGCCGTTTCGAGCTTGATGCTCACCGCGCACCCGAGGCCGGGCTCCAGCGCCTCGCAGCGGTACAGCGGAGTGTCGAGAAAGACCGGGTCGATGACCCGGCGGGCTGCCCGGATCCGAGCGGTGTCGAGACGCGTCTCCTGCACGGCACAGCAGCGTAGCGCCACGGATGCTGTTTCCCTGGGCACATCCCAGGAGTTGCGGTGCGGGCGTCGGGTTGCGCGGTCCGACGACCGCTCACATGGATCCTGCACGCAAACCTCACCCACGAACTATGGTGTCCCACCACAGGCGATCCTGACCTGCATATTTCTACGGTGCGGCGACACGAAATCGTCCCCGACCCCCGCCCGGAAGTGGTGACCCTGACTGCCTCGGCATCCGCTCCGCCAACGCCCGGCTCGTTCAAGCGCGTTGTCGCCGCCGGCCTCATCGGCACGACCACCTTGCAGCGGAGCTACCAGGGCTTTTGGCCAACGCGGCGAGCGTGCGTGCTGGGCGGCGCGACGGGGCAGAGCTTGCCGGGAGGGGCACTGGCTCAGACGGGATACGACGGTGTCCGGATTGGATGACGCAGTCGCTGCTGCGGCCGGGCTGCGAGGCCTTTGTGGTGGTGGTTCCTGACGCGCTTCGCGCAGGATGGCCGACGGCCTGGCCTCCTACGCCGGTACGTCGGCCGACCAGCGGCAGGAGTAGCTGCCCACCGCGTCAAAACGGTGAGCCGTTCCCGCCCCGAATCGGCCGCGCACGACGGCGGCCCCGCCATGCGTCCTCGCGTGTCGGCCGCACCCCTCAGGACCGCATCGACGCATCAGCTCCCTGCGCGCTGCCGGGCGCTGCGACCCGCAGCATGATCAGCAACGCGGAGGCGAGCAACACGACGCCGGACACGGTGAATACGGTGACGACGCCGCCGATACCGAACATCAGACCGCCCGCGGCAGCCCCGCCGGCGATAGCGGACTGCACACCTACCACCACGAGCCCGCCCGCGCTCTCCGCCTGGTCAGGCACCATGCGAGTCGACCAGTTCGACCATGCCACCGACACACCGCCAAAGGCCAGGCCCCAGAGGACCACCAGAACCGCGTACCCGGCTCGCCCAGCGGGAAGCAGCGCCAGGCCCAGTGCCGCAACGCCCATCAGCGCCGGCATCAGTGCCAGCGTCAGCCGCAGGCTGATCTCCAGAAGCCACCCGGCCAGCAGCGTGCCCACGAAGTTCGCCACTCCGAAGACGAACAACAGCAGCGCCAACTCGTCGACGTCGACTTTCACCATATTCTCCAGAGCGGGCCTGATATAGGTTAAAAGAGCGTAATGCCCGATGTGAACCAGCAGCATCCCGGCGATGCCCACCCCGAAGCCCGGGCGCCGCAGCACCTCCCACAACGTGCCCAGCCGTGCCGTGCCATGGGGCGCCATCCGGGGCAGCGCGAACAACTGGAACACCAACGTCACCACACCGAGTGCGGCTGCCGCGAGGAAGGTGCTGCGCCAGCCGGACAGCTCGCCGAGGTAGCTGCCGAGCGGCACCGCCACGATGGTCGCCACCGCGATGCCACTGAAGATGATCGATACCGCACGCGGAACCAAAGCCGCGGGCACCAGCCGCATCGCCACCGCCGCCGCCATGCTCCAGAAGCCACCGAGTGCGACACCCAGCAGGATCCGCATCAGCAACAGCACCATCATGTTGGCGGCTACGGCCACCAGCAGGTTGGATACGATCATCAGGACGGTAAAGCCGAGCAACACGACCCTTCGGTCGAGCCTCCGGGTCAGGCTCGCCGTCAACAGCCCGGAAAGCATCGCTGTCACCGCCGTGACAGTGACCGCCTGCCCCGCCAAAGCTTCCGACACTCCTAGGTCGGCGGCCATCGGAGTCAACAAGCTGGCCGGCAGATATTCCGCGGTCAGCAGCCCGAAAACACCCATCGCCAGCGAGAACACCGCCGCCCACGCCGAAGAGGCCTGCTCGGGCGGCACCAGTTCCGCATCGGCCGCTTCGCCGGGGTTGGTATCGGGCACGGTGCCGCACACATCGCTGCTCAACTTTTACTTCTCCTGAGTCGCATGAGACGTTCGAGTCAAGCCTGCACGCGAACTTCAGGATGAGCTATGACAGAAAGTCCGCAATATGTGACCGAGACTCCGGGTGGGGCCACAGGGCAGTTCGCCCTGTCGTCCGACCTCATCAGCGAACTGCTGACCAGCATGCGGCTGCGCGGCGTTCGCTATCGTCGCGTCCATGTCGGCCCGCGGTTCGGCCTCCGATTCGAAGCCGAGCCCGGCCGTGCCTATTTCCACTTCCTCGCCGTCGGCTCCGCCGTCCTGCGCACGGAGGACGGAACTCTCCATGAGCTCTCGGCAGGCAACGCCGTATTCATGCCGCACGGCGAGTCCCATCAGCTGCTCTCCGGTCCGGACATACCGGCCCTGGGCATGGACAGCTTCGATGCGGTTCCCCTCAGCAACGCGGTGAGTGACGTGGACGCCTGCCCGAGCACCGAACCGACTCCCAGCACGATCCTTTTCACCGGCTCCATGGAGTTCGACCTCGGCGGAATGCAGGGCCTCAGCCGGCTGATGCCCCACGTCATGCTGGTCGATGCCGGAGGGAAGCGTTACCCCGGGCTGCTGCCGATCCTCACGTCGATGAGGCGCGAACTCTGCTCCGCACGCGTGGGCTTCGCCGGCATCCTCGCTCGTCTGGCCGAGGTGGCGGCGGCCATGATCGTACGGGGCTGGATCGAATGCGGATGCGACAACACCTCCGGCCTCGTGGCCGCGTTGCGTGACCCCCGCCTGGCTCGCGCCATCCTGGTCCTGCACAGACAGCCCGGGCATCACTGGACCGTGGCGGAACTGGCAGCCGAGTGCAATGTCTCCCGGTCTGTCTTCGCAGACCGATTCCACACCACGATCGGCATGCCGCCTCTCCGTTACGCCACGGAGCTGCGGATGCTCCTCGCCGGCCAGTGGCTGGCCGAGGACAGGTCGCCGATCCAGTCGGTGGCACGACGCCTCGGCTACACCTCTCAGGCGGCTTTCAGCCGTGCCTACAAGCGCGTCACGGGCCTGCCGCCCGGCGCCAGCAGAGACACTCCGCGTTCCAAGGCTCCCGATGAGGGGAACTGACGCGGAGAGGGGCGGGCGACAGGCCTGCTGCCCGGCGGACCCGCGCCCTCCTGCTCGCAGCCGTTCCACTACTCTCCGCCCCGAAACGCAATGCCTGCACAGGTATCTCAACTGCTCCAGGTTCTCGATATAAGAGCAGCTCAGCACGCCCTTCTCCTCGGCTTCAGCCGGGTCGCGGGCAGTTCGGGGGCCAGAAGCGGAGGGCCGCCGTAGCCCTTCACCGAAGGCGCCACTGGAGAAGAACAAGTTCCGCGTGTGGAACTTCACCGACGAGTACGCCCTCGTCCACCAGAACACCACCTGTTCGGGGCCGGTCATCGAAGTGATCCCACCCGGTGGCGAATCCAGCGCGGGCACGGTCGCCCTCCTCGGCCGCGCCGTCTGCATCCGCTGACCCGCCTCCCCTGCCCCGAGCCTGCTGATCCGGCCGCCCTCGGCACGGCGGTCCCTGGGCCCAGGCGAGGACATGCCCGGGCCCAGGGCCAGTGGTCCCGCCGCTACGCCGACGGTTGCGGCGCTCGTTCGGCGCACAGCACGTGGCCGGTACCGATCGACGGGCAGGACGACGGCCTCGCAGCGGCGCTTGGGCCCTCTCTTCTCCCTCTCCCCGCCTCCGACGCCGATGCGAGCGCAGACAACGCCCCGCCGATGTCGCTCGGCCGACCGCGGGGCCAGTGAGACGACGGTCAACGACCATGTGACTCTCAGCCGGAGAGGTCGTCCGGCCGAGCCATAACCGGCCGCGAAGCTCACCGCCGCCGACCGGCGGGCCCTGTCCGACCCGGCGCCGAGGCGGGTAAGGGCCTCCCCGCGCATTCCGGGGCCGAGCTCAAACTGCCCGAGCTGGGGAAGATCAAGGACCGTCCGCACCGGGCCCACCGCAGCAGAGTGACCGCCGACGGCAGGCGTGTCGTGGACCAGGGTGTCCACGGCACGCTCACCACTGCGGGACTGGTCGATGTCGCCCAGCTCATCGCAGCCACCAAGCCGCGCCCGGACGCGGCGAATCCGCTCACCCCCACGGGGCTCGCCTGCGACACTCACGGGCGCGGAGACGACAGGAAGTTCGCACTGATCACCCCGGAGTCGGACGTCCTCGACTCCGCAGGCGGCCCACGCCACGTCCCCCGCGCTGGACCACAGTGCCGGTTCCGTACGCTGCCGGCACCGCACACCGGGCCCGGCGGCACCTGCATCGTCCAGGACACCTGCGGCCGGAAGGGGTTCATCCCGGCTGTGACCTCTCGGCGGTCCAGAGCGAGGGCCGCAACGTCCGCCTGACTCTGAGCGCCAAGGCGATCAAGACGGTGGACGTGATCGGCATCGAGGCGGCCGTGGCACGAATCCGGGCGCGGGGGGGGGAAGGTCCGATAGCGAAGAAGAGCAAGATCGCGCAGAACGAGAAGCGCAAGGAGACCGTCGAGCGGTACGCCGCCCGGCGGGCCGAACTCAAGGAGAGCATCCGCCACCCCTCGTCGACCGGCGACGAACGCCGGGCCGCACTGACGGAGCTGCGGCGGCGGCCGCGCCACGCCAGCGTCACCGCCAGCGCCACCCGTGTGCGCCACCGCGACAGCGTGGACGGCCGCCCCGCGGCTACCTGCGCAAGTTCGGCCTCTCCAGTGTCCGCGCCCGGGAGCAGGCGCACGCCGGCTTCCTGCCCGGGGGGACCAAGTCCTCCTGGTGACCGGACTCCGCTGACACCAAGGTCCCAGCCGCACCCCTCCGCCGCGGATTTCGGCCGGCTCTCGCGCCGCGCGGTGCCCGCCCTGGCGGCGAGGACCGGCATGTCCCGGGCCAACCCGGCCCGTCGCTTCACCGCGCTCGACGACCGGACGTCGATGGCCCACCCAGGGAAACGGCCCCTCGGCACGGCCCAGGTCAGTGACGTAGTGGCCTGCATGGACCCAAGCGGAACTCCACCACGTCGCCGTCCTGCATCACGTACTCCTCGGCCCCCATACGGGCCGCCGCACCGGCGAGTTGTCAGCCTCTGGTGCAGCAGCCCGCAGGGGCCGAGCCGACGGTTGGACGCGTGGCCAACGGGTGACCGCGGCGCCTCCGGCGCCTTCTGTAGCCTGGCGGCGCTGTACGTCGGGGGGGGAGCTGACCGTGGAGAACATTTGGTCCGTGGCCATCGGGGCCGCTATCGGCCTCATAGGAGCGGTGTTCGGCTCGTGGTTCACCGCGCGCAGACAGGACCGCATGTGGCTCCGCGAACAGAAGCTCAAGGCCGGGATCGGCTTCAACACGGCCGTAGTTCAGCTACTGGACCGCCTGAAGGAAACACAGCTGGGTGACGACGGTCCCGGAGCCAACGAGTTGGCGAACCGGATGCAGGAAGCACGCTCAGCCCTCTACCTGCTCTGTGCCGGCGACACCGTCGACCTCGCCGATGCTCTCGCGCATCGGGTCTGGAGCACCCGGCCCACCGACGGCAACGACGACCGCCGGGCCGAGTTCCGAGAGACGTTGGACCTCCTGCGTCGCTTTACCCACCAGCTCCGGCAAGAGATCGCCAGATCGTAGTCCCCATTGGATCACCGGTCGGACCAGAGGTAGATGCCTGCAGTGTGGAGTCCGGCCAGGTAGATGGTGGTGGTCTTCTCGTATCTTCTCCCTTGACCGTTCGCGCCGGCGGATGAGCGGCGCGCCGGTCTCGTCTCCTTCCTGGATCGCGATCTGCTGCTCACCCAGTGGCGCCGGAGGAGGGTGGGCTGCCGCGTCACGCTCTGTCCGGCCGTCAGGAGGATGTGCGCGTGACGCGGCAGCCGGTCGGGGGCCGGCGTGTTGCCGGCCGGTGCGCCAGGTCAGCTCGCGGTGTTCGCGGGTGTTTTCGGACTTGTACCGAGTGCCCGTGCGGTGTCGGGTTTCCAGCCGAGCGCGTGTGCGGCGAGCAGGGCCGCTCCGACGGCGGTCACTTCTGGTTCCGCGATGACCTGGGGCTCCCTGCCGGTGACGGCCCGTTTGATGTCGATCCAGCCCTGGGAGCGGGCCCAGCCGCCGGCCGTGTAGACCGGGGCGTGGGCCGTGGTGAGGGCCTGGACTGCGGTGATGGCGTTCTCTCCGAGTGAAGCCAGTGCGCCGAGTACGGCCGAGGCGCGGGAGAGGGGTTCGGTCGGGGCGTCGGGGGCGTAACTGGGCGGTCGGCCGCCGGCAGCGCCGGGGTGGAAGGCGTGGGAGTGCAGGCAGCTGTCGGGGGCGGCGCTGCCGGAGATGAGCCGGTTGACGGCGTGGGCGACATCGGGGTCGCGGGAGGCCCATTGGATGTTGCGGGCGAGTTCCTCCACACGGAGCACGGTTGCTCCCGTGGGGTTGTGGATGCCGGGCGAGACGTCGACGGCCTGGGTCTCGGGGGTGGGGGCCGCGGGGGTCTGGGCCACGACGACTTCGGCGGTTCCCATGGAGTCGAGGACGGCTCCGGGGTGGAGTCGGTCCACTCCCCAGCCTCCGACGGGGTGGTCGTGCCCGCCCGCCACGACGAGTGCTCCGTGGGCCAGCACACCGGCCTCGGTGAGACGCCGGGAGCTGAGTTCGCCGACGGTCGTGCCGGTGGGCAGGACGGGGGGCAGCAGGTCGAGGGACCCGAGCGTCGCCTCGACGCGCGCGTCGAGCCAGGTGCGGGCCAGCGGGCGCCAGGCGCCGGTACGGGCGGCGAGGGTGTCGCTGAGGAAGGCGGTGTCGCTCCAGCGGCAGGCGACGTAGTCGGTGAGGGCGACCCACGACGCCGCCCGCTCGGTACCGGGCAGGCTGCGGGCCCAGGCCCAGCCGATCATGGTGCGGGCGGCGTCGGTGGAGGTGCCGATGCCGTCGTCCGGCCCGAGACCCGGTCGCAGGGCCTGGAGGAGTTCGGTGCGGCGGGGGTCGAACCAGGCCAGGGCCCGGGTGAGCGGGGTGAGCGCGGTGTCGACGAGGACGCCGTCCTCGCCCACACCCGCCGCGCAGGCCGCCGTAACGGTGTAGTGGTCACCGCAGGCGGCCAGGGCCATCTCTTCGATGGTGTCGAACAGCAGTGCCGCGTCGATCGAAGGGTCCTCGGCGGGCCGGGGGGTGGCGCGGCGCACACGGGCCACCACGTGGCCGGCCGCGTCGAGCGCCACCACCTTGACGTTCGTGCTGCCGATGTCGATGCCGAGGACGGCATCCACCCGTTGCGACGAGGGTCCCACGGTTTTCATCTCCTTCGATCGACGCTGCGGCTCATGTCCCTGGTGTCAGGACGTCAGTCGTCGAAGCTGACGCTGCGGGTGAGGGCGGAGACCTCGGAGAGGACCTTCTCGGCGGCATCGGGCTCACGCTGCCAGATGTTGCGGCCGACGATGACGCCGCGAGCGCCGGCCCGGATGGTCTGGGCGATGTCGTCGACCGTCTCGGTGGGCTCGCCGGTGAGCGGGCCGCCGGCGATGACCAGGGGGACCTTCAGTTCCTCGACGAGGCGCCGGGTGCGCTCCTCGCCGGGGAAGGCGATCTTGATGATGTGGGCGCCGAGGTCATAGGCGATGCGGGCGATCTTCTCCTCCTCGACGATGGTCTCCTCGGTGCGGGGGGCACCCATGAGGACCGGTTCGAGGACCAGGGGGATGTCCCAGGCGTCACATGCGGTGACGACTTCGCCGACCCGCTTGGCGAGGGCGGCCTGTTCGGCGCGGGAGATGTTCCAGGGGAAGAGCATCTTGACGGCGTCTACGCCCATGCGGACAGCCTCTTCGACGGTGGTGATCAGGCTGTGGGAGCCGCCGCCGTCGAGCTGTGCGTAGTCGTAGTAGGTGTCGATGGTGAGCACCCGGGTCAGGTGCGGGTTGCGGGCGAAGAAGCCTTCGGTCTGCTTGACCTGGCCCGGGGTCATCATAAAGCCGGTGACGTCCTTGTCGCCCCAGGTGGCGAAGGGCGCCGAGGGGGTCTCCAGGCCCTCGATCCGGTTGAAGATCAGGCCGTGGTCGACGGGCATGATGATGGCGACCCGGTCGCTGGGGAGCGTGCGGCGCATCCGATATTCCATGGACATGGCTGTCTGGTCCCTCTCGTCGTGTGACGCGTGAGTTCTTCCTGGTGAAACGGGGTGCTGCCGCACGCCAAGAAATTGTACGTACAGTCTGTACTGTCCGAACGGTAAGCGTTAGCGTGTGGCCGGTCAAGACCCGAGCGAAGGAGCACGGCGCCATGCACCGGCACATCGTCAACACCCCTGGAAAAGCGGCCGCGGAAGCCCTCGAAGGACTCGTCCTCACCCACCCCGACCTGGTCGCGTACGACCCGCGGGCAGGCATCGTCACGCGCAGCAGGCCCGCCCGGGACAAGGTCGGCCTGGTCTCCGGCGGTGGCTCCGGTCATGAGCCCCTGCATGCCGGGTTCGTCGGCGCCGGCATGCTCGACGTCGCGGTGCCCGGCGCCCTGTTCGCCAGCCCGACGGCGCTCCAGGTCCACCTGGGGACGATCGCGGCCGACTCCGGCCGGGGCGTGGTGCAGATCGTGAAGAACTACACCGGTGACGTGCTGAACTTCCGGATCGCGGGAGAACTCGCCGAGGACGAGTCCGTGAAGACGGAGGTGGTGCTCGTCGACGACGATCTGGCCACCGACGGCGCCGACGGCGGACCGGGCAGGCGGGGCACGGCGGCCGTGCTGGCCGTGGAGAAAATCTGCGGAGCGGCCGCCGAAGCCGGCGCCGATCTGGCGGAGGTCGCCGCCCTGGGCCGCCGGGTCGCGGGCCGCGCCCGTACGCTCAGCCTCGCGCTTCGAGCCGGCACCCACCCGGGTGCGGACGAGCCCGCGTTCGTCCTGCCGGACGGTGAGATTGAGCTCGGCGTGGGCATCCACGGCGAGCGAGGCACCGGTCGCATCCCCTTCGCCGACGCCGACACCCTCGTCGCGCGGCTCGTCGACCCCGTGGTGTCGGCCCTGGGTCTGTCACGCGGGTCTTCGGTGATCGCCATCGTCAACGGCCTCGGCGGAACCAGCCCGCTGGAGCTCTCCGTCGCCGCACGTGCCGCCCATCACCGCCTGAAGGACCTCGGCATCACCGTGGCCCGGTCCCTGGCCGGATCCTACGTGACCTCCCTCGACATGCACGGTGTGTCCGTGACCCTGCTGCCCGCCGACGACAGCCTGCTGCCCCTGTGGGACGCCCCCGTGCGCACTCCCGCCCTGACCTGGTGACGAGCCGACAAGAAAAGGACCCGCCATGACCGACACCCGTATCGACACCCCGCTGGCCGACGGCTTCGGCAGCCGCTGGACCGCGATCCTCTTCGACGCCTTTCTAGGCGGCCGCGCCGACGACCTCGGCCGTCTCGACCGGCTCGCCGGTGACGGCGACTTCGGCAACAACATCGCCTCCGCCCTGGGCCGCGCCAAGCAGGCCACGGACACCGGGACGCCCGAGGACTACCGGGGATGGCTGACCGCCGTCTCGCACGGCTTTCTGGGAACCGGTGGCACGAGCGGCCCGTTGTACGGCATGTTCTTCCGGGATCTCGCCCGCTGCTCCGGTGCCGGTGAACCCACCCTGGCCGAGTTCTCGGCCGGTTTGAGCGTGGGCGTGGCCACCGTCCAGCGGTACGGCGGGGCCGAGGTCGGCCACAAGACGATGATCGACGCGCTCGTACCGGCCGCCCGAACCCTGGAATCCCTGCTGCCACTGGACACCGACGCCGCCGACGCCCTGGCCCGCACCGCCGACGCCGCCGTGGAGGGGGCACGCGGCACCGCCGGGCTGATCGCCAAGCGGGGCCGGGCCAGCTATGTAGGTGAAGTGGCGCGCGGTGTGCTCGACCCCGGCGCCGCTGCGGCGGCCATCGTGCTGCAAGCCGCCTCAGCCGCCCAGTCCGGCGCGACCGGTTCCCTGGACACCGCTTGGGTCAGCGCCTGACACCGGAAAGATGGGTGGGGTACGGCTGCACAGCCGTACCCCACCCATCTTTCCCGCAGATCGACGTCGCGGTACGGACAGTACGTACGACGGATAGGATGGAGCCCCTGCGGGCCGCCGCAGCCGGGGTGACGCGGAGGGAGCGTTAACGTGACGCCATTGAAGAGCATCGACCGGCAGTCGTCGACGCCTTACTACCAACAGCTCGTCGACGCACTGGAGCAGCGTCTGGCCAATGGTGACATCCCCCAGGGTCAGCGCCTGCCCAGTGAGAACGACCTGTGCAAGGAGTTCGGCCTGTCGCGGGCCACGGTCCGTCAGGCGCTGCAGGTGATGGAGTCGCAGGGGCTGGTGACCAAGATCGCCAACCGGGGGGTCTTCGCCACCCGGCCGCCCGCCGCGGACGAGGGCTGGACCATCCAGCAGCCCGAGGGCTTCCTGGAGAACGCCCTCAGCCACCAGAACAACTCCGTCACGACCGGAGTGCTCAGGCATGGTCCCGCCATCCTGCCGGACTTCGCCTGCCACGCGCTTGAGATCGCCGAGAACACCCCCGGCTACGAGCTCGTCCGGCTACGCGCCCTGAACGGTGTACCGGCCCTGTACAGCATCAACTACAGCCCACCCGCCCTCGTTCCCGTCCTCGCCTCCAGCACGGAGGTCCTCGACGGACAGGCATCCCTCAGCCAGGCTCTCGCGGCCGCCGGTTACACCCTGGGCGGCGCCCACCGCTCCGTACGGGCCGTCGCGCCCTCCGCCGACATCGCCGCGGCGCTCGACATCAAGCGGACCACGCCCACCCTGCACATCCGCTCCACCTCCTGGACTCCGTCGGGGCAGCGTTTCGATGTCTACGACACCTGGGTGCGCAGCAACATCGTGCCCCTGGAGGTCAACGTCGACGCCACCGGAAACCCGTGACCGACCGGTCACGCTCTTGTCGCGGGTGACGACGCGCAGGCGGCCGCCGTGCTCTGTGCACGGCGGTCGCCTGCGTTCCCCGGTCGGGGCTCGGGGGTCAGGTTCCGGGCGTGGAACCCATGGCGTCCTGGAGCGTCCTGCCCTCCGCGACGGCCTGCTGGGACTCTTCGGGGATCGTCAGCCAGCGCACGGCCACACCCGCCAGGACATAGAGGACGGCGAAGACCACGGTGACGCCGCCGGGGCCGATCGCCCCGAGGAAGAGCGCGACGATCAGTGGGCCGACAAAGGTCGCGGCCCCGGCGCCGAGGTTGAGCACCGCGATGGCGTTGCCCTTCTGTCCCGGGGCCATCAGCGACATCAGTACGGAGATCGGCGTGAACCCGGCCAGGGTGACGCCGTACAGGGCCGCGCAGAGCACCGCGACCCCGTACTGGCCGCTGACGTGGGCGGGCACGAAGTACAGGCATAGAGAACTGACGGCCGACGCGACGCAGCCGAACCAGCGCAGGGTGCGATGCCAGCCGAGGCGGTCGCTGAGCACACCGAAGAAGAGGTTGGCGAAGATGTTCGCCGCACCCAGCACGAACACCAGCTGGAGCCAGCCCGCGGTACCGAAGCCCAGGTCGTCGGAGAACACTTCGGGCAGGAAGACCAGGAACCCGAACTGCGGTGCCGTATTGACGATCCGGACCAGGCAGCCGACCGCAATGCGTGGCTGGGAGAAGATGATGGCGACGCTGTTGACGACGCTGCGCCGGGTGGACACCTCCGGCGGCGCGAGGCGTTCACCGCCCGAGGCACGGCGAATGCCGGCCAGAGCGAGGACACCGCCGAGCACCACGAGGACGAGGGAGAGCCACAGGGTCGCGTACTCGCCGATGAGAGGTTCACTGCCGCTGGCCAGGAGCGAGCCCAGGGTGGGCAGACCTCCGGTGAAGGCGAAGTAGAACCAGCCCACCGCCGACCCGAGCCGGTGTGCGGGACTGCCGGCCAGGACCCACACCAGGAAGCCGTAGGCGAAGAACGGGTACCCGAAGCCGCGCAGCCCGTACGCCACCAGCATCAGCGGGTAGTTCTGGGAGGGAAGGGCGACAGCCAGGAAGACGACCTCCATGGCGCCCCATACGCCCAGGCCCAGCATCATGACCCGGCGCGGGCCCCACACGTCCGACAGCGCGCCCGACAGCCACGACCCGGCGGTGACCACCGCGCCGTAGACGGTGATGACCACAGCGGCTCTGGTCGCCGTGTCCGCGCCATGGTCACGCAGGTAGGGGGCGATGTAGCCGGACTCGACACCGTCGCCGATCATGAACAGCAGCAGGCCGACGAAGCCCCACAACAGGGGCCGCGGCAGGCCGAGTCGGTCGATCAGGTCCTGCCGGGCGGGGGCCGTGGTAGTGGTTGCGGACATCTGTGGTGCCAATCGAGAGATGTGCGGTGTCACTGCTGGGGCAGGAGATGGACTTTACGGGCGGTGTCGGAGCGGGCCGCTTCCAGCGCCGCCCCGTACTCCTCCAGCCCGAACGTGTGGGTGACCATGCGCTCGGCCAGCCGAGGCAGCCGCGCGACCGCCTCGACGGCGTCCGGGTAGGCGTTCGCCAGGGACTGCGAGCCGACCAGGGACAGCTCGCGGTCGAAAAGGTCGTAGGCGAAGAGGTCGATCGCGACCTCCGGGCTGACCACGCCCATCTGCAGCAGCGTGCCCCGCTTCGCCAACCGGTCCAGCGCGTCCGCGACCGCGGACGGGTGCCCGCTCGCCTCGATCACCAGGTCGACATCGTGCCGACCGGAACGCTCTCCAGGAGCATGCACGGCATCCGCCCCGAACTCCACCGCCGCGCCCCGCCGCACCGCGCTGGGCTCGACCACACCGACCGACCGCGCGCCCTGTGCCGTGGCGTAGGTCACGGCCAGCAGGCCGATCGAGCCGGCTCCGTAGACCAGCACGCGCTGGTCCTTCATCGGGCGAACGCGCGACGCCGCGTGCAGCACGCAGGCCAGGGGCTCGATCAGCGCGCCGGTGGCGAAGTCCAGCCCGTCCGGCAGGTGGTAGGTGACCTTGGCGGGCACCCGCACCAGTTCGGCGCAGGCCCCGTCGACGCTCACCCCGATCGGCACCAGGTCGGGGCACAGGTTGACGGCGCCGACGCGACACTGCTCGCACACCCCGCACGAGACGTTCGGGTCCACGCAGACGCGGTCGCCGACCGCGAACCCCGCGACCGCGGACCCCACCGACACCACGGTCCCAGCGAACTCGTGCCCGGGTACGACCGGGAACCGGCCGGTGGGGTAGTCGCCGACGGCCAGGTGGAGATCGGTTCCGCAGATGCCCACCACCTCGGGCGCGATCACCAGATCACAGGGCCCCGGATCGGGATCGGGCACCTGTCGGACCTCCGCGGATCTCCGACCGTCCAGAACAACAGCACGCATCGTCGCGTCCTCTCACCGGCTCGGGCTGAGCGAGGAGGCTCAGCCGGACAGATCGCCGGTGGTGTCCCCACACCGGCGTAACCAGCACCGTAAGCCGCCCTCCTCGTTGTGTCCATACATTCCGGACTGTACGTACAATCTTTTTGGCTCGCGACAGTCGTTCCGTACGCGTTCGCGATGGCACCGGTTCGGCTTGATGGAGTCGCCCATGACGGCGAGACCGGTCGACAACAGGTCCGACATCGGGCCAACCGGTGGCAGCCGACCCGTGCGGCACCTTGCACAGGAGCCGCCAACCGGCCCCCGACCCCGGCCACATCACGGTTTCGCACCCCCGTCACGACCTATTGACGTGCCGGAAACCCAGTGCCTACAGTCCACCCTGTTCGGACTGACCGTCCTGTACGTACAAAGCCTCTGAGATCGCCTTATGGAGCCTCCATGAGCACAACCGACGACAGAGGCACCGGCCCGCCCCGGGAGGCGCGCCGCCGGCCCCGCGCGAGCACTTCGGAACACACGGGACTCGCCACGACCGAGATCCACAGGCTCCAACCGCTCACCACGCGGTGATCACACAAGGCGTCGCCGCACACGTCGACGTTCAGGCTCGGCGCTCCGGCAGCACTCGACACCTCCCCTGACCGTCCGCCGGGACCAGCCCGTGATCCCTCCGAGGACATCCGCACCCATCCAGCCCTGCCCATTTCCGGGGAGCACTTCATGGACCGCACCAGACACGTCATCACGGCCCTCGTCGCCGCCGGGGCGCTGACCTCGGTCGCCGCCTGTTCCGACCCCTCGGCCGGGACGGACGCCTCGGGCAACACCACCATCACCGTGGCGCTCGCGGCGAACCCTCAGATGAAGACCGCCGAGAGCCTCATCTCCGACTTCGAGAAGAAGAACCCCGGAATCAAGGTCAAGTTCACCACTCTTCCCGAGAACGACCTGCGACCGGCCGTCACCAAGGACGTCGCCACCAAGGCCGGCCAGTACGACGTCGCCATGATCGGCAGCTACGAGGTGCCGATCTGGGCGAAGAACGGCTGGATCGTCCCGCTCGGCGACTACGTCGCCAAGGACACCGCCTGGGACGAGGGCGACGTGCTCAAGCCCATCAAGCAGATCGTCTCGGCGGACGGAAAGCTCTACGCCGCACCGTTCTACGGTTCGAGCTCCTTCCTCTTCTACCGCAAGGATCTCGCCCAGAAGGCCGGCGTCACCATCCCCGAGAAGCCGACCTGGGATCAGGTGGCGGCGGCCGCCGCGAAGATGGACGACAAGAAGTCCGGGGTCTCCGGCATCTGCCTGCGCGGGCTGCCCGGTTGGGGCCAGAACCTGGCTTCTCTGACCACGGTCATCAACACCTTCGGCGGACGCTGGTTCGACGAGAACTGGAAGCCGCAGCTCACCTCCCCCCGGACCACCGAAGCGGTCAAGTTCTACGTCGACCTGCTGCGTACGCACGGCCAGCAGGATGCCGCCAAGGACGGCTGGGAGGGCTGCCTCCAGCAGATCACCCAAGGCAAGACCGCGATGTGGTACGACGACACGGTCTTCGCCGGATCGGCGCTGCAGGACGCCACGGCCGAGGTCAAGGACAACCTCGGCTTCGCGCCGGCACCCGTGAACAGGACGGATGCCTCGGGCTGGCTGTGGTCGTGGGGTCTGGGCATCACCAGCTCCAGCAAGCACAAGGACGCCGCCTGGAAGTTCATCTCCTGGGCGACGAGCAAGGAGTACGTCAGACTCTCCGGGGCCAAGTCCGGCTGGGACTCCGTCCCGCCCGGCTCGCGTACCTCGACCTACGCCCTCCCCGGCTACCAGAAGGCCGCTTCCTCCTACGCGGACCTCACACTGAAGTCGATCAACGCTGCCAACCCGCAGCAGCCGACCGTCGACAAGGTGCCCTACACCGGGGTGCAGTACGTCCAGATCCCCGAGTTCACCGACATAGGCGACTACGTCTCACAGCAGGTCGCGGGCGCCATCAGCGGTGACCAGACCGTGGAACAGGCGCTGAAGAAGTCCCAGGCCTACACCGAGGACGTGGTCAAGAAGGCCGGATACCTCAAGTAGCCCGCTCCGGGCGGTGCCGCGGCCACCGCCGTGGCACCGCCCGGGAACCCACCGTCCGAACCCTTCTCCGACACCCTCACAAGGAGGCGGCCCATGACCGCCCTCACCCACCCGGCCGCCCCGGCCCGTCCGAAGGCCCGGAGCGGGTCGTGGAGCCGGCGCGCCCCCCTGCTGCCCGCCCTCGTGGTCACCCTCGCCCTCACCCAGATCCCGTTCGTCATGACGATCTGGTACTCACTGCGGCACTGGAACCTGCTCAGCCCCGGCAGCGAAGGCTTCGCCGGGATCGGCAACTACCGGGCCACGTTCACCGACGGCACGTTCTGGAAGGCCATCTGGAACACCGTCGTCCTCACCGGCGGAGCGACCCTCGCCAGCATTTTCGTCGGCCTGCTGCTCGCGATCCTGCTCCAGAAGAAGTTCCCCGGACGGGGTATCGCCCGGACGCTCGCCATCACCCCGTTCTTCATCATGCCGGTGGCCGCCGCGCTGTTCTGGCGCAGCGCCATGTTCGACCCGTCGTTCGGACTGCTCGGCTGGCTCACCGACCTCGTCGGACTGCCGCGGGTCAGCTGGCTCAGCGAGCAGTCGATGCTGTCCGTCAGCATGATCACGTCCTGGCGGTGGGCACCGTTCGCCATGCTCGTCCTGCTCGCCGGGCTCCAGGCGCTGCCGGAGGAGCAGTTGGAGGCGGCGCGGGTCGACGGCGCCGGCTGGTGGCAGCAGTTCACGGCCGTGATCCTGCCCCACCTCAGGCCTTTCCTGGAACTCACGGCTCTGCTGCTGAGCATGAACATCATCCAGACCTTCGGCGAGATCGCCCTGCTCACCGCGGGCGGCCCCGCCTACGGCACCACCAACATCACGTACTACGTGTACGTGCGGGCGTTCACCGCCTTCGACTTCGGCACCGCCTCGGCCTACGGGCTGGTCGCGCTGGCCCTGACCATCGCGCTCGCCCTGCCGGCCCTGCGTCTGCTGTCCGGCATCTTCCAGCAGGAGGGACGGCGATGACCACCACGCCCACCGCACTCCGCAAGCCCGCACCCGCTCCGGTGGAGACCGCCCCCGTGCGCCGGAGGCCGCGGCAGCGGGACAAGGAGACAGCCCGCCGGCCGGTGGCCGTGCTCGGCTGGCTGGGGTCCCTGCTGCTGTTCTCCCCGATCGCCTACATGCTCCTCAAGAGCTTCCAGACGGAGACCGACGCGGCGTCCCCCACGCCCAAGCTGATCTTCAAGCCGACCCTCGCGCACTACGAGGGCGTGTTCGGAGCCGGCTTCTGGGCCTACGCGGGCAACTCGTTCGCGGTCGCCGCGGTCTCGACCCTGCTCGTCCTGCTGCTCGCGGTCCCCGCGGCCTACGCGCTGTCCGTCCGCCCGGTCCGCAAGGCCCAGGACGCGCTGTTCTTCTTCATCAGCACCAAGATGATGCCGGTCGCCGCGGGCATCATCCCCCTCTACATCGCCGCCCAGCACCTGAACATGCTCAACACCATCAGCGTGCTGATCATCCTGCACCTGGGGATGAACCTCCCCCTGGCCGTCTGGATGATCCGCTCCTTCCTCCAGGAAGTGCCCCAGGAAGTGCTGGAGGCCGCCTCCATGGACGGCGCCGGCCGACTGCGCGTCATGCGCAGCATCGTGCTGCCCCTGGTCAGCCCCGGACTGTGGTCGACAGCCCTGCTGTGCTGCGTGTTCTCGTGGAACGAGTACTTCTACGCGGTGAACCTCACCACCACCACCTCCACGCTCCCCCTGTTCATGCAGAAGTTTCTCTCCTTCGGAGAGCTCTACACCGCCCAGGTCGCGGCCGTGGCCACCGTCGTCAGCATCCCCGTCGTGATCCTCGGCTGGCTCTGCCAGCGCAGCCTTGTCAGGGGGCTCCTCTTCGGCGCGGTCAAGTAATCCACCGGACATCCGTATGGGGGATCGTCCGCCTGCCTGTCGCGCCGCCGCTCCGCAAGTCGCCGAAGGGCGCGTCGCTCTCGGAGGTCATCCGGGCCGGCCATGCGTGTCGACACTCCCCGTTGCCGACCGACGGCGCCGCTTACAGGGCAAGGGTCAGGCCGAGACAACACCGCCGACACTGGCCGACTACGGCCATATCTGAGCCCGGTAGTGCGCCTTCCGCATGGGCGAGTGCACCGTCAGACGCGTTTCAGGCGATCACGGTCGGCTTTATTGTCCTCGAACGACGACCTGGAAGGAAAGCAGCGAGCGGAAGGCTGAGGACCGCCGCGACAGCCGCAATCGCGAACGAGATGTGGAAACCCGTCATGCTCGGCAGCGCATGCCCCTCGAAAACCGTCGTCCGGTTCGCCAGCACCATGCCGACCACTGCGCTGGCGATTGCGGTGCCGATCGACCGCATCAGGGCGTTCAGCCCGTTGGCCGCTCCGGTCTCAGAAGGATCCACTGCCCCGATGATCAAGGTTGGCAGGGAGGAGTAGACGGCGCCGACACCGGCGCCTACGATCGCCGAGATCAGTGCCACCTGCCACACCGTGTTCATCAGACCGAGGCCCGCACCATAGCCAAGAACGATCACGCAGAGGCCGAGGATCAGTGTGGCCTTCGCGCTGCGAGCCGCGGTCAGCCGGGCAGCGAACGGAGAAATCAGCATCATGGCGATACCCATCGGCATGATGGCAACTCCGGCCGAGACCATCGACTGCCCCAGTCCATAGCCGGTGGCGGCGGGGATCTGCAGCAATGTCGGCAGCGTCAGGGATATGACGAAAAGGGCACCTCCGGCCACGACCGAGACGAGGTTGGTGAGTAGCACCTGACGGCGCACGGTGGTGCGCAAGTCAACCAGGGGGTCACTCAGCCTCAGTTCCAGCAACCCCCACACCAACAAGATCACTACGGCGGCACCGAACAGCCCCAGGGTGGTCGCGCTGGACCAGCCCCAGACGCTGCCCTTGGAAAGCGGCAGCAGCAAGGCGATCAGGCCGCCGGAGAGTCCGACCGAGCCAAGGACATCGAAGCGACCGGGTGCCCGGTACGCCGATTCCGCCACGGTGAAGAGGACCAGCAGTATGGCGAGGGCGCTGGTGCCGGCCGCACCGTAGAAGAGGACGTGCCAGTTCGTGTACTGGGCGACCAGAGCACCCAGTGGCAGCCCGACCGCGCCACCGATCCCGAGGGACGAGCTCATCAGCGCCATCGAAGATCCGAGGCGCTCGGGAGGCAGCTCGTCCCGCATGACACTGATACCAAGCGGGATGGCGCCCACTGCGAAGCCCTGCAGTGTGCGGCCGGCCACCATGACCGCCAGTTCGGACGTGGTGGCGCAGATCAGCGAGCCGATCACCATCATGGCAAGACTGACCAGCAGCATCTTGCGCTTGCCGTAGAGGTCGCCGAGTCGGCCCAAGATCGGGTTGGCCACGGCGGCGGCCAGCAGTGTGGAGGTCATCACCCAGGTCGCATTGGACGCGCTGGTGTCCAGAAGTTGGGGAAGGCGGGAGAGAACGGGAACCAACATGGTCTGCATCATCGACACGGCAATGCCGGCGAAGGCGAGGACCGCGGTGATCCTGCCGCTCCCGGGCCGGGAAGGGGTCGACTCCGCCGGGTGGACAGGAGCCCGCACATCGGTGGAGCTCATGGATTCCGATGGCTGATCGGAAGACGCATGGGGTGGAATTGCCATGGCTGATACTCCAGGGAAAATACCGGAACGGTCCGCGACGGCCCGACGGGAGGCGTGAATGCGGAGATACTTCGAATTTACGGATGCGTGCTTGCTTCAGCTTTCGCCGTTCCGAGCTGACGGACGGCACAGGTCGCAGCGGAAGTTCGGCCGCAAGAGGAATGAGCTCCGTGCGCCTGCCGGCCGCACGATTTCGCCCTACGCGGTTTCTTCGGCGAAGATCGCCGCGAGTTGCTCCGCGGTGAGACTGGGGTGGCGGCTGGGTACCGGTTCCATCCGGAGACCCGCGAGATGGATGTCCAGATGCCGTTCCCAGGCCTGCGGCACGAAGGACCCCGTCGCCGCGACGACACCACGGATGCCGAAGATCAGCACCCGCAGGTCCGCCAACGTCACATCGGGACTGATGCGGTGCGCGGCCTTCGCCTGCTCCAGGAGTTCATCGATGGCACGGTAGAACTTGGGAACGACTTCCGACGTGATGCTTTTGGCGAACCGGTCCGCATATCCGTGCCGGTCCGCCATGGACTGGCACATGGCACGCAGAAAGATCTCAAGACCAGTTCCATCGCCTCTGGCGAGGGCGTCCTCCGCAGCCACCAGCAGATCGTCGAACATCGCCCTGACCAGAGCATCGAGAATGGCATCGCGATTGGGGAAATGCCGGTACAGCGTACCGATTCCGACACCCGCCTCCGCAGCGATGAGATCCATCCCCGCGTCCGCCCCTCGCGTCGAGAGAACTTCCCGGGCAGCCCGAAGAATGAGCTCCTGGTTACGGAATGCATCCCTACGCAAGATCGTCCCCTACTCCGGCCTGTAGCCGATGATGTTATCGCCCGACTTCACCGCGACTCGCCCCGGCCGCTGACCAGTACCGCATCAGCGCTCGCGCCCGCCGCCGGTACGGCGAAGGTGCCCTGACATGAGGTCTGACGTCCGGATTCGACCATCGAGGCCCTCCGTCCCGTGACGGCTCATCGCTACGCACAACGGAACCCTACCCCTGAAACGGAACCGGAACTCCACCTCCGTTACGTGTTCCTCGTCACCACCCTCAGCACCTCCAAACTCGGCCGCAAGGCACACCGGCCGACACACGGGGGGAGCGGCGAAGGCGTCAAAGCCCTCGCCGTGTCCATCTACGCCGACCCGCTCGCCGGTACCGAGGGTGCGGGCGGGGGCGCCTACAGGCCGCACCTGGGGTTCGTGGAGATGCCCGACGGGCGCCCGCCACCCCTGATCGCGTTCGAGCCGCGCGG
Source organism: Streptomyces sp. NPDC056987 (assembly GCF_042673865.1). Lineage (NCBI taxonomy): Bacteria > Bacillati > Actinomycetota > Actinomycetes > Kitasatosporales > Streptomycetaceae > Streptomyces > Streptomyces sp. NPDC056987. The sequence continues at coordinate 4,677 of NZ_JBHURV010000014.1, read as the reverse complement.
CATCGAGGGCTGGGACGACATCAGGGCGTGGCGGGGCGAGACCAAAATGCCCGGTAAGCGGTTGGGGCTGCCCGTTGTCGCCTCCCACGTACTGCTGTGCGGGCAGGTGTCCTTATCGGACCCCGACGCGCTCCTGGCGGCAGCGGCCAAGAACGAACTGGTTGCCGTCATCGCCCGGGCGTCGTCCTGGTGACCGGGCGAGCCCACCGCGAGCGAACCCCGCTGTTGAGCGTCACCTTCCGAGCCGACCTCCCCGCCAATCCCGCATCACAGCCTCGGTGTCGTCCGGCGCGCACGCACCTGCGCTTCGGGAACGGAGCAACGCTCACCGCGTACGGACCCGACCTGCACGTCCTGGCGCGGAAGGAAGCGGCGGGGAGAGCCAGGAGTTCGGCGGCTACATCCAGGCCGAAGGCCGGGACGGGATCCCGTGGCCCCGGGCTTCGGTACGGATCAAGATCGACGGGCGGCCGCCGTACGCGGTGACGTCGACTCGCCGCCCAGTCACCAGCCGCCCTGTCACGAACGGCTGCGACCTCACGACAGAGGGGCCACGCCGACGAAGCAGTAGCCGACCAGGTACGGAGTTGACATCGCCGAGTGACAATCACGCGTACGCGACCAGCGTCATGGCGCGAACCGATCTTGTCCGGTTTCTGGGCGACCAGCAATAGAGGACTTCTTTTGTCGGGGCAGAACCGGTGATCCGACCGGCCTGCCTTGTCCCTTCATTCGCCACCCGCCGGGGTTCCCCGTCAAACCGCAGCGACGTGATCCGCGACTCGCCGACCCACTCCCGGAGGGTGTCCAGTGCAGCGGGCTCGAGTTTCGTGGTGAAGAGGATGGCCAAGTGCTCTCCGGCCCGTGCCGCGGAGCCGACCGGCAAAGCCGGGTCGGCCTCGTGGCCAGGTCGCCACCACGCAAGGGCCGTGAGCCGATCAGCCCCAAGGGGTCCTACTTCAACGGAGCGTAGTCAGCACCAAGTCAGCACGAGAGTCAGCACCGCACCGCCAAATCGGCCCGAACTACGCGTCCCGGACAGCACTCGTTTCGACCGCCTTCGAGCCCCTGAACCGCCCTTCCCTGAGCCGTCATGGTGGCTGCATGCACGCATAGCTGACCCTCGAACTATGCTGCCCCGCCATATGTGCGCCTGACCTGCGTGTTTCTACCGTGTGCCGACACGTACCCGTCCCCACCTCACACGAGGAAGTGGCGCACATGGCCTCCGCAGCATCTGCTCCCCCGACACCCGCCAATCTGAAGCGCATCGTCGCCGCCAGCCTCATCGGCACCACCATCGAGTGGTACAACAACGTGTACCGCGTGGTCCTGGCCGGACAGGACCGACCGGTAATCCTGCGGGTCGCACCGGAAGGAGGCCCGCCAGTTCCGCAGCGAGCGCCATCTGATGCGTAACGAGTACGCGAGTCAGCCGTGGCTAGCGGTGACCGCGCCGCTGATGCCGCAGGTCCTCGCGTTGGACTGGTCGCACGAGGTGATCGGCCGGGACTGGATGATCCAGACCCACCTGGACGGCGTCCCGGCCCCTAAGGACCTGGGAACCTATCCGCGTACGGCGTGGCCGGTGTTCTTCCGGCAGATGGGCGCCGTCGCCCGCTCCGTGCACGATGTGCGGGGCCCGTACTTCGGGCCCGTACTTCGGGCCCGTACTTCGGGCCCGTCAGCGGCCCGGGGTACGGAACGTGGAGCGAGGCGGTGATCACGTCTCTGGAGGAGATCGCCGCCGACTTGGACGGTGCCGGCCTGGATGCGGCCGACGTACGGATTATGCGGTCTGTCAACCCGTCTCAACGACAAGATGCCTCACGGCTGGCTCACGTCTTGGCAGCGTGATCATCGCCATTCGCATCAATCTCAGGGCGGGCAAGGGCGCTTCCCTGTACGCCGTGTCTCACCACCGGGCGCGTGCATCGGGCTGACCGAGGTGGGGGCAGGGTCGTGCGCTTCGTTTGTCCCGGATGTTGTCGGCGTGCGTGGCGCGATCCGGATTGATGTCGTCGCGCGTCAGGCGGGCGGGAAAGTGCGAGGGACCGATCGCGCCGACGGCCCTCTCGCACCCGTCGGCGTCGGCCGGAGGCTTTCGGCATGGACGGCGGAAGGGAGCCGGCGAGCTTCACGGCGGCCTCCAGTTCCGGGTGCCGGGTGTTCGCACAAAACGCGCCTGCCATGGAGCTAAATCCGTCAAACCCCTTGATTCCGCCGCGACTTGGGGTGCGCGCGCCTATGATTTGCGGTCATGGGTGATGTGAAGTGGCCTGACCGTGAGCCTTGTTCATTCATCGAGGCGACCTGCCAGGTCCCCGCAGGGATGAGGGACCTCCTCACCCCGTGTCACGCGGCCGGGGCCGTGGTCTGCGACGACTCCCGAACCGTCCTGCAGACCGGCCGCGACCTGTACCTGAGCCGATCCATCGGGCAGCGATGCGTAGAGAACGACGCCGCGACCGGACCAACGCCCGCGGTCACGCCTTGCGACCACCTGCCGGAACCGACGGCAGCGCACCCCTGCTCAATCCCAGAAGGCGCCTCAACCTCCAACGCAGCCGCATTCCCCTCGCGGGAGCATCGGACAAGGGAAACCGCTCATGAAAGAGCAAGCGATGCACACCCCGCCTCATCCCCCCGCTGCGGTGATCGATTCCCCACAGGAGAAATCGAGGGCGACCGCTCCACGGGAACCGGTCACCGGCACGGCCGGTTCCCCGGCCCAGTGGGTCAGCCTCACGGATGGGGCCAAATCGCTCGGCAGCCATGCGGTCTCCGGCGGTACCTGGACGTGCACTCCGGCGACGGACTGGACGGAAGGCTCCCACACCGTCTCCGCCACTGCTGGGTACACCGCCCAGTTCGATGACGGCTATGGCCCCGTTTATTCGAAACCCAGTTACGTGACCTTCGACGTTGTCATACCACCGGTACTGGCCGCTCCGGTGATCGACTCCCCGGCGGAGGGTGCGGCGGCAACCGAGTTGCGGCAGCAGGTCACCGGCACAGCCGATCCCTGGGCAAAGAAGGTGACCCTCGCCGACGGGAACACGCCCTTGCCGGGTGAGGCGCCCGTGACCGGCACCGCCTGGACCTACACCCCCAGCTCCGACTGGGCCCCGGGCCAGCACACCCTCACCGCCACCGCCCACAGAAGCGGCCTGACCTCACCGGCCTCAGCTCCCCGGCACTTCTCGGTGTCGTCGGCGCCGGCCGCTCCGGTGATCATCTCTCCGGAGGAGGGTGCGGTGGTGACCGAGTTGCGGCAGCAGGTCACCGGAACGGCCGATCTTGAGGTGGAGAAGGTGACCCTCGCCGACGGGAACACGCCCTTGCCGACTGAGGCGCCCGTGACCGGCACCGCCTGGACCTACACCCCAAGCTCCGACTGGACCCCGGGCCAGCACACCCTCACCGCCACCGCCCACAGAAGCGGCCTGACCTCACCGGCCTCCACCCCCCGCCACTTCTCGGTGCCGACATCTTCTCCAACGGTGTCGGTGGAGCTGATGGACTCAGATGCCGACTATCAGGCAGCGCAGGCCGACCGCTCATTCACGCACAAGCTCGACGTGCGCATCACCGACCACGATGTCGCTGTGCGCACGCTGCCCATCATCTTCACCGTCAATGGGTCCACCGGATCCGAGTTCGGCACCGGCGCGACCACGTACCCCTCCCGAACCGATGACAACGGTGTGGCACCTGCCACAACGCTGTATGCCGGGGACACGCCGGACAGTTTCACCGTCACGGTCACCTCGCCCGACCGTGCCGACGTGCGCAGAGACATCCACCTCACCGTCCAGCCCCGTTCCTGAAACCCAGGAGGAGCACATGGCCACGAACGCGCAAAAAGGAATCACCGGTCTTTGGATCTTCGACTCCGCCAGTGAAGTCCCTACGGGCTACACCCTCGTGCACAGCGGCCTGAACATGAACGAGAAGGGGACGGGCCGGTATCTCGCCTACATGCGGGAAGAGGGGGCCGCGCTGACAAATCTGGTCCTCCACCTGGCCTGGGCACAGCCGTCACGCGTGTACGAGTCCAAGCAACCCGATCTGAATCTCAACGACGGCGCCCAGCAAGTGGGCGGTGGCCACGCCGTCCCCTTCTACCTCGCGTACACCACGGAGGCCGAAGAGGGTGACAGCGAGATCATCGACATCGACGTCATCAAGGCCACCGACTCGCTGGAGAAGGGCTGGGACAGGATCCCGTTCAACCTCAACGCCTCCGTCGACAAGGCCACAGCACTCAACCTCGTCTTCCTGCGCTCGTGAGCCGCTCAGCGACACAGGCAGTCACGGCTGAGGCTGTCCTGTCGGGCTGCTGAAAGCATCGCTGCACACATGCCGGAAGCAGCCGGCGTACGGAACCCTGCCGAGTACCCAGGCCACGGAGCTCTCGGACACCTCCGGCCGGGAGCCGCACAGCGGGTCAGCGGAACACGGACGCGCAGATCAGCGTCCTCTGAAGCGCTGAGGGCCTGCACTCGGGGCGGACGCTCCCGGTGCAGGCCCGTCTGGTGTGGCCGTGGTCGGTTACTGAGGTTGAACTCGTGATGTCGCTGGGTTGCTCAGGTGGGTCTGATGGTCAGGCCGGTCTCGGCGAGGCAGCCGTCTATGAGGTCGCTGCGGTACTGGATGTGCCGTAAGCCGCGGCGG
>NZ_JBHURV010000013.1:59596-205220 GCF_042673865.1 Streptomyces sp. NPDC056987 | reverse complement strand
GTTCCGGAGTCCCCGGAACGGGCCGCGGCGCCGCGTTGTCGCCCATGGAACGTACGGACGTTCCCGCGTCACGGCGTCAGCCCTGCGCGCCCGATCCGCCGTCGGCCCCGGCTCCGGCTCCGGCTCCGGCTCCGGCCCCCGCCACGCTCCCCGCCTCGACCTCCTTGCCGGCCTCCAGCGCCTCGGCCATCTCCGCCAGCCGCTCGTAGGACGCGGTGCCCGTCACGACCGTCGTGGCGTCACCCTCGGTGCGCGCCAGGGCGTCGTACTTCGGCCCCTTCCAGCGCTGCCAGGCCTCCCCCGCCACCTGCTGGGTCTCGCCGGTGTCCTCGGCCTGGTGGCTGACCTCCGCCACGAACTTCTTCGCGGGCGCCGTCGACTGCTCGACCGCGACGTACTGGCCGTCCGGGTCCAGATAGCCGAGGTGCCAGGCGTTGTCGTTCTGCCGCTGGTACGAGACCGATGTCGCCTTCCACGTCTGCGCCAGCCCCGCCGGGGCGAGCACCGGATACGGCGCCGCGCGGCGCGCGGTCACCAGCTCGACCCGGTAGTCGACCACCTTGACCGGGGCCGGGGTGTCGTCGTGCGGGATGAACACGTAGATCACGGCGACGACGATCCCGATGACCGCCATCGACAGGAACATGTCCCGCACCGTCTGTCTGCCTCGCATACCTGCCACGGGACCATCGTCGCATCACCCGGTCGCGCTCATACGTGGGCCCCTCTGCTCAATATGGCGATGTGCGGATAGAGTCGTATCACCCTCTTTTCCGGTCGTCGCCGTACAGAAAGGTGCGCTCCGTTGACCGAACATCATCTTCCGTCCCCCCTTGAGGTGTCTCCCGAGGCCCCCGACCGCAACCTCGCCCTTGAGCTGGTAAGGGTCACCGAGGCCGCCGCCATGGCGGCCGGCCGGTGGGTCGGGCGCGGCGACAAGAACGGCGCGGACGGCGCGGCGGTGAACGCCATGCGCACCCTCGTCTCCACCGTCTCGATGAACGGTGTCGTCGTCATCGGCGAGGGCGAGAAGGACGAAGCCCCGATGCTGTTCAACGGCGAGGAGATCGGCGACGGCACCGGCGCCGAGGTCGACATCGCCGTGGACCCGATCGACGGCACCACCCTGAACGCCAAGGGGATGCCGAACGCCATCGCCGTGCTCGCCGCCGCCGACCGCGGCACGATGTTCGACCCGTCCGCGGTCTTCTACATGGACAAGCTGGTCACGGGGCCCGAGGCCGCCGACTTCGTCGACATCGACGCGCCCGTGGCGGTCAACATCCGCCGGGTCGCCAAGGCGAAGCGCTCCTCGCCCGAGGATGTGACGGTCGTCATTCTCGACCGCCCCCGCCACGAGGGCATCGTCAAGGAGATCCGGGAGACCGGCGCCCGGATCAAGTTCATCTCGGACGGCGACGTGGCCGGCTCGATCATGGCCGCTCGCGAGGGCACCGGCGTCGATCTACTCATGGGCGTCGGCGGCACCCCCGAGGGCATCATCTCCGCGTGCGCCATAAAGTGCCTCGGCGGTGTCATCCAGGGCAAGCTCTGGCCGAAGGACGACCAGGAGCGGCAGCGCGCCGTCGACGCGGGGCACGACCTGGACCGGGTGCTCTCCACCAACGACCTGGTCAGCGGCGAGAACGTGTTCTTCGTGGCCACCGGCATCACCGACGGCGAGTTGCTCCGGGGCGTGCGGTACCGCTCGGAGACCGCGACCACCCAGTCCCTGGTGATGCGCTCCAAGTCCGGAACGATCCGGCAGATCGACTCGACCCACCGGCTGTCGAAGCTGCGCGCCTACAGCACGATCGACTTCGACCGCGCCAAGTAGGACCGCCCGGCCCAGTAAGTCCGCCCGGCCGAGTAAGTCCGCCCGAGGGTCCGGCGCGTGCGGGCCGGAACCCGGCGGAGGGGGCGCCCCGTGCGGTGGGGCGCCCCCTCCCTCCGTTCACGTCCCCGTCGAGCGTCGCGTCAGCCCGCCGCCGCGATCCGGTCGCCCGCCGCCGCCTTCCTCAGCTCCACCTCGCGCCGCCTGCGGCGCGCCAGCACCACCCGGCGCTCGGCCGCCGTCAGTCCGCCCCACACTCCGTAGGGCTCGGGCTGGAGCAGCGCGTGTTCCTGGCATTCGAGCATCACCGGACACCGGGCACAGACCCGCTTCGCGGCCTCCTCCCGCGCCAGCCTGGCGGCTGTCGGCTCCTTGGAGGGGGCGAAGAACAATCCGGCTTCGTCCCGACGGCATACAGCCTCCGAATGCCAGGGTCCGGCCTGGTCCTCCCGAGCGGGACTCCGCTGGGTCGGAAGGGCGGCCACCTGGAGGGGCTGATGCGGCAGTTGCAGCACGGTCTACTCCTGACGACGGCTTCGCGAGCGAGAGACGATGCAGCTTTCCCTACCCGCTGTGCGCGCGCCTATGCACTGAGTGGCACCCAGTTCCGGAGTTCGGAACGCCGTGCGGAATTCCGGACACCTCGGCCCAACCGGCCCGTATGTGGCCGGAAATCAGCGCACGAGGGCGCACGAGGTGCGCGAGATGCGCGAGATGCCCGAGGTCACCAGGGCCCGTCGTCCGCATCGGACCTTAGTGGCCGAGGTGCTTGCGGAGGACGTCGTTGACGAGGTTCGCGATCCACTTGCCGCGCTTCGGCTTGGCCTCGACATTGCCGAACACCGAGTAGCCGTTCACCACGACCGTCGGCGCGTCCTGGTCGGAGGCTTCCAGCGTACGGATCTCGAAATTGCCGAGGACACCGTGGCCGTTGCCGCGCAGCGTGATGTTCTCCGGGACCGTGATCTCCACATTGCCGAAAATGGCGGTCGCGTTGATCACGGTGACCCGCTGGCCGAAGAGTGCCTCCGTCAGATCGATCTCGACATTGCCGAAGAGCGCGAACGCGTTGACCTTGGCGCCGATACGCCAACGCCCCTTCCGCGTCGAACTGCTGAAGACCGCGATCATGTTCTCGGCCGGGGCCGACGGATCCACGGGACCGTACGGATATCCGCCCGCCGCGCCGCGCGTCTGCCCCGTGATGCGGGCATCAGTGCCGGGGGCGGGCAAGTCCCGTACCAAAGGCTCCAGTTCGCCGACGGTCTTCGCCCGGTAGACGGAGTCGATCCGCTCGGCGTGCTCCTCGGCGTCCAGGCGGCCCTCCGCGAGCGCCTCCCTGAGGATGTCAGCGGTCCTGTCCCGGTCGGCGTCGGAGGCACGGAGACCGGCGGGCGCGGGCTCCGCCGACGCGACGGGCTTCCGCTCGGCCGGCTGCTGAGGCTGCTGAGGCTGCTTTTCGAGGTCCACGTCCCCAGCGTAGCGAAACGCGATAGATCGCGACTAGTGGCCGACGCGATGCCACGCCGGACATCCTGAAGGGAATCCCCGGGGAGATCTCTCGGGACCCGGGGGACCTCCCCACCGGCACCCCTACTGAGCCTTACCTCACAGGTCCGGTCCCGCCGGCGCGGCCTACGCTGGAGGATGCCGCAGCCAAAGGGGGCCGCGCCGCCGTCTGTCGAGTGAGGAATGGCCGTAATGCCGGAATTTGCGTACTCCGATCTGCTTCCGCTGGGGGAGGACACCACGCCCTACCGCCTGGTGACCGCCGACGGTGTCTCCACCTTCGAGGCCGACGGGCGTACGTTCCTCAAGGTCACCCCCGAGGCGCTGCGCACGCTCGCCGCCGAGGCGATGCACGACATCTCGCACTACCTGCGCCCGGCCCATCTCGCGCAGCTCCGCCGGATCGTGGACGACCCCGAGGCGTCCTCGAACGACAAGTTCGTGGCGCTCGATCTCCTGAAGAACGCGAATATCGCGGCGGCCGGCGTTCTCCCCATGTGCCAGGACACCGGCACGGCGATCGTCATGGGCAAGCGCGGACAGCAGGTGCTGACGGAGGGCGGCGACGAGGAAGCCCTTTCGCACGGAATCTACGACGCGTACACGAAGCTGAATCTGCGCTATTCGCAGATGGCCCCGCTCACCATGTGGGAGGAGAAGAACACCGGCTCGAACCTGCCCGCGCAGATCGAGCTGTACGCGACCGACGGCGGCGCGTACAAGTTCCTTTTCATGGCGAAGGGCGGCGGCTCCGCGAACAAGTCGTTCCTGTACCAGGAGACGAAGGCGGTGCTGAACGAGACCTCCATGATGAAGTTCCTGGAGGAGAAGATCCGTTCGCTGGGCACGGCCGCGTGCCCGCCGTACCACCTCGCGATCGTCGTCGGCGGCACGTCGGCGGAGTTCGCCCTCAAGACCGCGAAGTACGCCTCCGCGCACTACCTGGACGAGCTGCCCGCCGAGGGCTCCCCCACGGGCCACGGCTTCCGTGACAAGGAGCTGGAGGAGAAGGTCTTCGAGCTGACGCAGCGGATCGGGATCGGCGCGCAGTTCGGCGGCAAGTACTTCTGCCACGACGTGCGGGTGGTGCGGCTGCCGCGGCACGGCGCCTCGCTGCCGGTCGCGATCGCCGTCTCCTGCTCGGCCGACCGCCAGGCCGTCGCGAAGATCACCGCCGAGGGTGTCTTCCTGGAGGAGCTGGAGAAGGACCCGGCCCGCTTCCTGCCGGACACCACGGACGAGCACCTGGGCGAGGGCGAGAACGCGGGCGGCGACGTCGTACGGATCGACCTGCGCCGCCCGATGGACGAGATCCTCGCCGAGCTGACGAAGTACCCGGTCAAGACCCGGCTCTCGCTCACCGGCCCGCTGGTGGTCGCCCGCGACATCGCGCACGCCAAGATCAAGGAGCGGCTGGACGCGGGCGAGGAGATGCCGCAGTACCTGAAGGACCACCCGGTCTACTACGCGGGCCCGGCGAAGACCCCCGAGGGGTACGCCTCCGGCTCCTTCGGCCCGACCACGGCCGGCCGGATGGACAGCTACGTCGCGCAGTTCCAGGCGGCGGGCGGCTCGAAGGTCATGCTCGCCAAGGGCAACCGCTCGAAGCAGGTCACCGACGCGTGCGACGCGCACGGCGGCTTCTACCTCGGCTCGATCGGCGGCCCGGCGGCCCGGCTCGCCCAGGACTGCATCAAGAAGGTCGAGGTCGTCGAGTACGAGGAGCTGGGCATGGAGGCCGTCTGGCGGATCGAGGTGGAGGACTTCCCGGCGTTCGTCGTCGTGGACGACAAGGGCAACGACTTCTTCACGGAGCCCGCCCCGGCGCCCACCTTCACCAGCATCCCGGTCCGCGGGCCCGGTCTCGGCTGAGTCCCGCCGCACCACCGTCCGCCGTGCCCTCCCGGAGCCGGACTCCGGGAGGGCACGGTCATGTGCGGGGACGGGTCGCGCGGGAACACATCGGATCGGCCGGACGCTCACCCTCACAGGAGGTACGACGACGATGACGACCGACGAGAACCAGTACCGGACCGAGCACGACTCGATGGGTGAGGTACGGGTCCCCGCGCACGCCAAGTGGCGCGCGCAGACGCAGCGCGCGGTCGAGAACTTCCCCATCTCGGGGCAGCGGCTGGAGCGTACCCACATCGAGGCGCTGGCCCGGATCAAGGCCGCCGCCGCCAAGGTGAACGCCGGGCTCGGGGTGATCGGCCAGGATGTCGCGGACGCCATCCAGGAGGCCGCCGCCGAGGTCGTGGCGGGCCGCTGGGACGACCAGTTCCCGGTCGACGTCTTCCAGACGGGCTCCGGTACCTCCTCGAACATGAACACGAATGAGGTGCTGGCCACGCTCGCCACCGAGCGGCTGGGCCGGGACGTCCACCCCAACGACCACGTCAACGCCTCGCAGAGCTCCAACGACGTCTTCCCGTCCAGCATCCACATCGCCGCGACCGCCGCCGTCACCGGCGGTCTGATCCCCGCGCTGGAGCATCTCGCCGCCTCCCTGGAGCGCAAGGAGGCCGAGTTCGCGGACGTCGTGAAGGCGGGCCGTACGCACCTCATGGACGCCACGCCCGTCACCCTCGGCCAGGAGTTCGGCGGTTACGCGGCGCAGATCCGGTACGCGGTGGAGCGGCTGAACGCCTCGCTGCCGCGCCTCGCCGAGCTGCCGCTGGGCGGTACGGCGGTGGGCACCGGGATCAACACCCCGCCGGGCTTCTCCGCCGCCGTGATCGCCGAGGTCGCGCGCGCGACCGGGCTGCCGCTCACGGAGGCCCGCAACCACTTCGAGGCGCAGGGCGCGCGGGACGGGCTCGTGGAGACGTCCGGCCAGCTCCGTACGCTCGCCGTGTCGCTGACCAAGATCTCCAACGATCTGCGCTGGATGGCGTCGGGCCCCCGCACCGGCCTCGCCGAGATCGCCCTGCCCGACCTCCAGCCCGGGTCCTCGATCATGCCCGGCAAGGTCAACCCGGTGATCCCGGAGGCCGTCCTGATGGTCGCCGCGCAGGTCACCGGCGCGGACGCGACGATCGCCGCGGCCGGCGCCGCCGGGAACTTCGAGCTGAACGTGATGCTCCCGGTGATCGCGAAGAACCTCCTGGAGTCGGTACGGCTGCTCACGAACGTCTCGCGGCTGCTGGCGGATCGTACGGTCGACGGGATCACCGCCGACACCGAGCGGGCCCGCGCGTACGCCGAGTCCTCGCCGTCCGTCGTCACCCCGCTGAACAAGTACCTCGGGTACGAGGCCGCCGCGAAGGTCGCCAAGAAGTCCCTGGCGGACCACGCGACGATCCGCGAGACGGTCCTGGCGCTCGGGTACGTGGAGCGCGGGGAGCTGACGGTGGAGCAGCTCGACGAGGCCCTGGATGTCCTGCGCATGACGCACCCGTAAATCCGTGCGGTCTCCACGTGGTACTGCCCGCAGCGCCCCGGCACGGGCGGCGTACACGGCCTAAGATCCCCGCATGAAGGAGACGGCGGCGAACGAACACTGGGCGGCAGGCACCCAGATCCTGTGGCGGTACCGGGAGAACGCCGGGGACCGCGTCCACATCTGCCGCCCCGTCACGGTGGTGCGGGACACCGACGAACTGCTCGCGGTGTGGCTGGCGCCGGACACCCCGTGTGTCCGGCCGGCCCGCGCCGACGGCGCCCCGGTGCACCGCGAGCCGCTGGCGACCCGTTACACCGTGCCGCGGACGGTGGTGCGCGACCGGTGGTACGGGATGGGGGTGCTGAAGCTCGCGCGGCCCGGCGAACCGTGGTCGGTCTGGCTGTGGTGGGAGCGCGGCTGGCGCTTCCAGAACTGGTACGTGAACCTGGAGGAGCCCCGCGCCCGCTGGGCCGGGGGCGTCGACTCCGAGGACCATTTCCTCGACATCGACGTCTACCCGGACCGGAGCTGGCGGTGGCGCGACGAGGACGAGTTCGCCCAGGCCCAGCGCGACGGCCTGATGCCGCCGGCGCAGGCCCGCCGGGTCGAGGCGGCCGGGCGCGCGGCGGTCGAACTCATCGACGCGTGGGGTGCCCCGTTCCGCGACGGCTGGGAACACTGGCGCCCCGACCCCCGCTGGCCGGTGCCCACACTCCCGGAGGGCTGGGACCGCACCCCGGCCCGGCTCGCCACCTAGGCAGGGCCGTGGTCCGCCGAGGGGGCGCTCCGCCCCCTTCGAACATTTCACCAGGACAGCACACCGGGAGCGGACGAGGCGGCTGATGAGATGGCTGGTGAGGTGAGCGAGGGGGTGAAGGATTCGGGTCGGGGTATCCGCCCCGGCGCATACTTCCTCATGAGATCCTTGATGTGCCCCCAGGGTGCAAACGTAGGATCGTCCTCCGGAAGAACAACACAACCGGTCGCGGCCGACCGCTCCGGTCAACGGGGTTGACCGGCAACTGGCCTGACCACCAGTCACCACGCGACACGCAACACACGCAACACTGTTGACCGCTACGACCGCACGTCACAACGACAGTGACTCGCTACGAGGGGAGTGGAGCCGTGCGCCAGGGCTGTGAGCCGGACGAAGAGAGCGCACCGCACCCCCGGCCCGGACGGACGGAATCCCACGCGTGACGGAGCATCCCCCCTCCCACGAAGGCCGGCAGCCCCTGGTTGCCCGGCAGCAGGAACGCACGCGCCCGCGGCAGGAGTCCGCCACCGCCGTGCCGCAGCCCGCGGGGCCGGCGCCGGATCCCGCCGGGGCGGCCAGACGCGAGGGCGACCGGCTGCGCTTCGTGGGGGCCGCCACCCGGCGGATCGCCCGCGGCATAGACCTGGACGAGATCGTGCTGGGCCTGTGCCGGGCGACCGTACCCACGTTCTCGGACGCCATACTCGTCTATCTGCGCGATCCGCTGCCCGTCGGCGACGAGCGTCCCGTGTCGCCGTTCGTGCTGCGGCTGCGCCGGACGGACCGGCTGCGGCTGACCGACGAGGATCCGGAGAACCCGGTGAGCATCGGTCCTGTGCCGCAGCTCGGCGAGGGCGCGCGGCTGCCGCTCCTCGACCCGCACTCCGACGCGATGCCCGCCGCCGAGCTGTGCGAGGTCTTCTCCGGCGGTGCGCTCTCCGAGGTGCTGCGCGGGGTGCGGCCGGTCTTCGGCGACTCGGCGGCGGCCCGCGCCGCGCTGCCCGAACTGCTCGGCGCCGACCGGACCGTACCGACCGGGCACCGCGCGATCCTCGCGCCCCTGCGCGGCCGGCGCCGGGTCATCGGCGCGGCCGTCTTCCTGCGCCGCCCCGACCGCGCGGCCTTCGAGCCCAACGATCTGCTGGTCGCGGCGCAGCTCGCCACGCACACCGCGCTGGGCATCGACAAGGCGGTGCTGTACGGCCGCGAGGCGTACATCGCGGACGAGCTCCAGCGCACGATGCTGCCGGAGAACCTGCCCCAGCCCACGGGCGTGCGGCTGGCCTCGCGCTATCTGCCGGCCGCCGAGACCGCCCGGGTCGGCGGCGACTGGTACGACGCGATCCCGCTGCCCGGCAGCCGGGTAGCCCTGGTCGTGGGCGATGTCATGGGCCACTCCATGACCTCCGCGGCGATCATGGGCCAGCTGCGGACGACGGCGCAGACCCTGGCCGGTCTCGATCTGCCGCCGCAGGAGGTGCTGCACCACCTCGACGAGCAGGCGCAGCGGCTCGGCACGGACCGGATGGCCACCTGCCTCTACGCGGTGTACGACCCGGTCGCGCACCGCATCACGATCGCCAACGCCGGTCATCCGCCGCCCATACTCCTCCACCTCGGCGGCCGGGCCGAGGTGCTCCGGGTGCCGCCCGGGGCCCCGATCGGGGTCGGCGGTGTGGACTTCGAGGCCGTGGAGCTGGACGCGCCGGCCGGGGCGACGCTGCTGCTCTACACGGACGGTCTGGTCGAGTCGCGGCTGCGGGACGTGTGGACCGGCATCGAGCAGCTCCGGGAGCGGCTGGCGGCCACCGCGCAGCTTACCGGGCCCGATCACTCGCCACCGCTGGAGGCGCTCTGCGACGACGTCCTCGACGTCCTCGGCCCGGGCGACCGCGACGACGACATCGCGCTGCTCGCCGCCCGCTTCGACGGGATCGCGCCGAGCGACGTGGCGTACTGGTTCCTGGAACCGGAGGATGCCGCTCCGGGGCGGGCCAGGCGGCTGGCCCGGCGGGCGCTCTCCCGCTGGGACCTGGAGGACCTGAGCGACGCGGTCGAGCTGCTGATCAGCGAGGTCGTGACGAACGCGGTGCGGTACGCGGAGCGGCCGGTGACGCTGCGGCTGCTCCGTACGGACGTACTGCGCTGCGAGGTGGGCGACGATTCGCCGCAGCTTCCGCGGCAGCGGCGGGCGCGGGACACGGACGAGGGCGGCCGGGGACTCTTCCTGGTCAACCGGCTGGCCCGGCGGTGGGGGGCCACCCGGCTCTCGACCGGGAAGGTCGTCTGGTTCGAGATCCCCACGAGGGCGTGAGGCGCGGGCCGGGCCGAGCCGGAGCGGGCGGCGGTCCGGCCGCGTAAATGTTGCCGACCATGTGTCGGCGGGTTTAGCTGGGGCACGCGGCCCGTAGTGACCGCTGCCCCGGCCCGGGACATCGGGGTCTTTCCGGACTTCCCCGGGCCTCGGCTCCCCGACCCCCGACGGGAGGACATCTCGTGGCCGCCTCATCCCCCAGGACGCCGTACACGACCAACAACGCCGGCATTCCGGTGGAGAGCGACGAGCACTCGCTCACCATCAGTCCCGACGGTCCCATCCTGCTCCAGGACCACTACCTCATCGAGAAGATGGCCCAGTTCAACCGCGAACGGGTCCCCGAGCGGGTGGTGCACGCCAAGGGCGCCGGCGCGTACGGCTTCTTCGAAGTGACGAACGATGTCAGCCAGTTCACCAAGGCCGACCTCTTCCAGCCCGGCCGGCGTACGGAGATGCTGGCCCGCTTCTCCACCGTCGCCGGTGAGCTGGGATCGCCCGACACCTGGCGCGACCCGCGCGGTTTCGCGCTGAAGTTCTATACCGAGCACGGCAATTACGACATGGTCGGCAACAACACGCCGGTCTTCTTCGTACGCGACCCGATCAAGTTCCAGGACTTCATCCGCTCGCAGAAGCGCCACCCGGCGACCGGGCTGCGCAGCAACGACATGCAGTGGGACTTCTGGACGCTCTCCCCCGAGTCCGCGCACCAGGTGACCTGGCTGATGGGCGACCGGGGCATCCCGAAGTCGTTCCGGCACATGAACGGCTACAGCTCGCACACCTATATGTGGGTGAACGGGGCGGGCGAGCGGTTCTGGGTGAAGTACCACTTCAAGACCGACCAGGGCATCGACTACCTCCCGCAGGCCGAGGCGGACGCGATGGCCGGCTCGGACGGCGACCACCACCGCAGGGACCTGCACGAGTCGATCGCGTCGGGAAACGCGCCGACCTGGAGCCTCAAGGTCCAGATCATGCCGTTCGAGGACGCGGCCGACTACCGCTTCAACCCGTTCGACCTGACGAAGGTGTGGCCGCACGGCGACTACCCGCTGATCGACGTCGGCCGGATGACCCTCGACCGGAACCCGGACAACTTCTTCGTCCACATCGAGCAGGCCGCGTTCGAGCCGTCCAACCTGGTGCCCGGCATCGGCCCGTCCCCGGACAAGATGCTCCTCGGGCGGCTCTTCTCGTACCCGGACACGCACCGCTACCGGATCGGCCCCAACTACAGCCAGCTGCCGCCCAACCGGGCGCACGCGCCGGTGCACTCGTACGCCAAGGACGGTCCGATGCGGTACGAGCCGTCCAGCGCGGCCATGCCGTACGCGCCGAACTCGTACGGCGGCCCGGCGGCCGACGTGACCCGGTACGGCGACCCGGCCGGGTGGGCCTCGGCGGGCGAGATGGTGCGCGAGGCGTACAAGCTCCACGCCGAGGACGACGACTGGGGCCAGCCCGGCACGATGGTGCGCCAGGTGTTCGACGACGCGCAGCGCGACCGGCTGGTGGGGAACGTCAGCGGACATCTCGCGCAGGGGGTGTCGCGGCCGGTGGTGGACCGGGCGGTGCAGTACTGGCGGAACATCGACAAGAAGATCGGCGACCGGATCGCCAAGAAGGTGAACGGCGGCTGACCGTACGCGGGAGCACGGGCGAGGGGCGGACACCTCCTGGTGTCCGCCCCTCGCCCGCGGACAGCCGCTACTGCCCCAGCAGCGGACGTCTCGAAGTGGTCGGACCGTCACCCGGGAAGCCGCTGCTCGGCTCGCCCCCGTCGGTGGGGGTCACGTCGTCGCTGGGCTCCGGGATGATCGGTGAGGTGGTGGGCGGGTCCGGGGTCCCCGGCTCGCTCGTCGTGTCGGACGGCTCGGGATCCGGCGAGGTGGTCTCGGACTCCGAGGGCTCCGTGCTCGGTGTGGGAGTCGGCGTCGGGGTGGTCGGCTCGACCGTCGGCGTCGGCTTGACGGGCTCCGTGACGTCCAGGTCGAACTGCGCGTCGGAGCCGCCGTTCAGCGCGCCGCGCGTGTAGTCCGCCCAGATCCTGGCGGGGAAGCCGCCGCCGTTGGCCCGGCCCGAGTTGGCGGTGCCGGTGAGGGTGACCTGGCCGCCGCCGTCCTTGGTGGACTCGCCGAAGAGCGCCACGACCGTGGTGAGCTGGGGCGTGTATCCGGCGAACCACGCGGACTTGTTGTTCTCGGAGGTGCCGGTCTTGCCCGCCGCGTCGTAGTCCGTGGTGTCGGCCTCGCGTCCCGAACCGTTGTCGACCACGTCCTGGAGGACATGGGTGACGGTGTCGGCCGTCTCGCGGGCGACGACCTGGGTGCCGACCGGGTCGGCGATCTCGGCCGTACGGTCCTTGTGCTCGGCCGACTTCACGATCGACGGCGTGATCTTCTTGCCGTGGTTGTCGAGGGTCGCGTACACCCCGGCCATGTCCCAGGTGGAGGCGTTCATCGTGCCGAGGGTGATCGCGGGCCGTTCCGGGAAGCCCTTGTCCCGCATGCCCATCGACAGCGCGGTCTGCTTGACGGCGGCGGGCCCGACGTCCACGACCATCTGCGCGAAGACCGAGTTGACGGACTTGTCCATCGCCGTCTGGACGCTGATGTCCCCGTAGCTCCGGTCGTCCTCGTTCTCCGGGGCGAACGGGGTGTCGCTGCCCACGACCGGCCGCTTGCTGGTGCCGTCGTACCGGGTGGCCGTGTCGATCTTCCGGCCGTCCTGGGTCTCCGAGCCGTTCTCCAGCGCGGAGGCGAACACGATCGGCTTGAACGTCGAGGCCGGCTGGTAGTCGGAGCGGGTGGCGTTGGATATCCAGTGCTCGGTGGCGCCCACGCCGCCGTAGAGCGCCACCACGTGCCCGGTCTTCGGGTCGACGGAGGTCGCGCCGGCCTGGACCGTCGCGTCCGTGGTGTTCTTCTTGCGGTCGATCTTGGACTCCAGCTCCCGGTCGACCGCCTTGACGAGGGACTGCTGCCGCTTCCTGTCGATGTTGAGGGTGATCGTCCAGCCGCCCTGGGCGATCTCCGCCTTGTCGACGCCCTGGCGCGCCAGTTCGTCCTGCGCCGCCTCGACGAGATACCCGGTCTGCCCCTCCATGCCCGGGGCCGCCTTGGGCTCCCGCGGTACGGGGAACTTCAGTCCGGCGCGCTCGGAGGCGTCCAGCCAGCGCTGCTCGACCATGTTGTCGAGTACGTAGTTCCACCGCTGGGTGACGAGCCGCTTGCCCTTCTCGGTGGCCTCGGACCAGTTGTACTGGCTGGGGGCCTGGAGCAGCGCGGCGAGGTACGCGCCCTGCGCCACGTTCAGCTTCGACGCGTCGACGCCGTAGTACGCCTGGGCCGCGGCCTGGATGCCGTACGCGTCGCGCCCGTAGTAACTGGTGTTGATGTAGCCGGCGAGGATCTCGTCCTTCTCCTTCTGCCGGTCCACCTTCAGGGAGATCACCAGTTCCTTGAGCTTGCGGGTGATCGTCTGGTCCTGGTTGAGGTAGTAGTTCTTGACGTACTGCTGGGTGATGGTCGAGCCGCCCTGCTTGCCCTTGCCGCGGAGCGTGTTGACGACGCCGCGGGCCGTGCCCTTCAGGTCGATGCCGTTGTCCTGGTAGAAGGACTTGTTCTCGGCGGCGACGAAGGTGTGCTGGACCTGCTTGGGGATCTTGTCCAGGCCGACGATCTCGCGGTTGACCTGCCCCGTACGGGCGAGGATCGTGCCGTCGCTGTACTTGTAGACGTTGCTCTGCATCTCGGCCTGCGCGTTGGCGTTCGGCACCGGGACCACCAGATAGAGCACGAACAGCCCGCCCATGCCGAGCAGGCAGAGGACGAAGAAGGTGCCGAGGAGCTTCTTCACCGTGAAGAGCCGGCGTATGCCGCCCTTCCGGCCCGTCCGTCGCGCGTCCTGCCGCCGGGCTCGTCTCTCGTCCGCTCGGCCCATCGCCGTGTCGCTCCGCTCTCGTGTCAGGTCGCCCGTCGGGTCGGTCCGAAAGCTAACACCGGCACCTGTGACAAAGGCCAACCGATCAGGTCTTTTGGGGCGTGACAATCAGCACCTACCCCAATGGAACCGACTCTCCGGAGTGCCAAAGGGTTGCCACATCAGATAATGTGTAATCACATTGATAGCTACCGCCGCTCGGCGGGACGGATCGGAAACGGGGAACGAATATGGCCTCCACCAGCACAAGTACCGGCACAACCGGCGCGCGGGACACCGCGGCCGCCGTCGACGGCGCACCGGAGATTCCCGAGCCACAGGTACGGGAGTTCGCGGCGCACAGCATCGGCGGCGGGCTCGCGCTCCTCCTCGGACTGCTCGGCGTCGTCGCCGGCGCGGCCCTCGTCGTCGTGGGCGCCGCGGTCGGCTCCGGCGGGGCGAAGGCGCTGCTGATCGTCCTCGGCGTGCTGGTCGCGATCGCCGCGTTCTTCGCGATGAGCGGGCTGAACATGGTCGCGCCGGGCGAGGCCCGGGTCGTCCAGCTCTTCGGGCGCTACCGCGGCACGATCCGTACGGACGGACTGCGCTGGGTGAACCCGCTGACCTCGCGCACCGAGATCTCGACGCGGGTACGGAACCACGAGACGGCCGTCCTCAAGGTCAACGACGCGTACGGCAACCCGATCGAGCTGGCGGCGGTCGTGGTCTGGAAGGTCGAGGACACCGCGCGGGCCACCTTCGAGGTGGACAACTTCCTGGAGTTCGTCTCCACCCAGACCGAGGCGGCCGTACGCCACATCGCCATCGAGTACCCGTACGACGCCCACGAGGAGGCCGGGCTCTCGCTGCGCGGCAACGCCGAGGAGATCACCGAGAAGCTCGCCGTCGAACTGCACGCCCGGGTGGAGGCGGCCGGTGTCCAGATCATCGAGTCCCGCTTCACGCATCTCGCGTACGCGCCCGAGATCGCCTCGGCGATGCTCCAGCGCCAGCAGGCGGGCGCCGTCGTCGCGGCCCGGCGGCTGATCGTGGACGGTGCGGTCGGCATGGTCGAGGCGGCCCTGAACCGGCTCACCGAACAGGACATCGTCGAGCTGGACCCGGAGCGCAAGGCGGCGATGGTGAGCAATCTCCTGGTCGTGCTCTGCGGGGACCGCGCCGCGCAGCCGGTCGTGAACACGGGCACGCTCTACCAGTGACCGGGGCCGAGCAGGGACCCGGGCAGGGCCCCGGACCGGGACCCGGGCAGGGATCCGAGCAGGGCCGTCCGCCGGGCCCCGCACCCGGCCACGCGCCGGGCCTGCGGCCGGGCGGCGGCCGGGCGGAGCGGAAGCAGGTGCTGCTCCGGCTGGACCCGACGGTGTACGACGCGCTCGCGCGCTGGGCCTCCGACGAACTGCGCAGCGCCAACGCGCAGATCGAGTTCCTGCTCCGCCGCGCCCTGGGCGACGCGGGCCGGCTCCCGGGCAACGCGGCCCCCATCCCGCGCCGGGGCCGGCCGCCCAAGGCCCGGCAGGAGCCGGGAGACCCCGAGTAGAGACGCCGAGCCCCTGGGGGCCCCGAGGAGCGTGCCGTACCGCGCCATGAGCGGTTCGCCGTACCCGGCGAACCGCTCTATACACAGCAAGTAGAGTGCGGTCCATGTCCATCGGTCACACGCTCCTCGGGCTCCTGGAGTCGGGCCCGCGCCACGGTTACGACCTGAAGCGCGCCTTCGACGACCAGTTCGGCCAGGACCGCCCCCTCCACTACGGACAGGTCTACTCGACCATGTCCCGGCTGCTGAAGAACGGCCTTGTCGCCGTCGACGGCGTCGAGAGCGGGGGCGGCCCCGAGCGCAAGCGGTACGCGATCACCGACGCCGGCGTCACCGATGTCGAGGCGTGGCTCGCCCAGCCGGAGAGCCCGCAGCCGTACCTCCAGTCGACCCTCTACACGAAGGTCGTCATCGCGCTGCTCACCGGACGGAGCGCCGAGAGCCTGCTCGACACCCAGCGCGCCGAGCATCTGCGGACGATGCGCGACCTGACCGCCCGCAAGCGCGACGGCGACTTCGCCGACCAGCTCATCTGCGACCACGCGCTCTTCCACCTCGAAGCCGATCTGCGCTGGCTCGAACTGGTCACGGCACGGCTGGACCGGCTCGCCACGGAGGTCCGCCCGTGACGCCCGCCCCCGCGGGCCCCCTGCTCCTCGCCCGCGGCCTGCACAAGGCGTACGGCTCCACCCGCGCCCTCGACGGCGCGGCGTTCTCGCTGCGCGCCGGGGAGGTCGTCGCCGTCCTGGGCCCGTCGGGCTCCGGCAAGTCGACCCTGCTGCACTGCCTCGCCGGGATCGTCCGGCCCGACGCGGGCACACTCACCTACCGGGGCCGGGACCTGACCGCGCTGCCGGACGCCGAGCGCTCCGCCCTGCGCCGTACCGAGTTCGGCTTCGTGTTCCAGTTCGGCCGGCTCGTGCCGGAGCTGACCTGCGTGGAGAACGTGGCGCTGCCGCTGCGGCTGGCCGGTGCCCGGCGGAAGGCCGCGGAGCGCGCCGCGCTGGAGTGGCTGGAGCGGCTGGAGGTCGCGGACCTGGCGGCGAAGCGGCCCGGCGAGGTCTCCGGCGGGCAGGGCCAGCGCGTCGCGGTCGCCCGCTCCCTGGTCACCTCGCCCCGGGTGATCTTCGCGGACGAGCCGACCGGCGCCCTGGACTCCCTCAACGGCGAGCGGGTGATGGAGCTGCTGAGCGAGACGGCGCGGTCCACCGGCGCGGCCGTCGTCCTGGTCACGCACGAGCCGCGGGTGGCGGCGTACTCGGACCGCGAGGTCGTCGTACGCGACGGCCGGGCACGGGACCCGGAACATGACCCGGAACACGGCGAACAGGCGGCGGGCAACGGCCTGGTCCCGGCCCGGTGAAGGCCCCGTCCCAGGAAGGCACCGGCCCGGTGAAGCCCTCCGCCCCCGCCGGGACCGCCGCCCCCGCCGCGCCCCCGGGCGCCCCGTCCGCCGTGCCCGTGCGCCCGCCCGGCCGCCTCGCCCGGCGGGCGCGCGACCTCGCGCTGGGCGTACGGTTCGCCACGGCGGGCGGCCGCGAGGGGTGGACCCGTACGGTCCTCACCGCGCTCGGCGTCGGCCTCGGGGTCGCCCTGCTCCTCTTCGCCGCGTCCGTGCCGCAGGTGATCGGCGCGCGGGCGGAGCGCGAGGCGGCGCGCACCACCGCCGACGCCCCGGCCGCCGACCCGGTCCCGCGCTCGGACACGACCCTCGTCCGCCTCGGCGTCTCCACCGAGTACGCGGGCGACACCGTCCGCGGCGAACTGCTCCGCCCTGACGGGGACCGCCCGCCGCGACCGCCCGGCGTCGCCGAACTGCCGGGCCCCGGCGAGATGGTGGTCTCCCCCGCCCTGCGGGAACTCCTCGGCTCGCCCGGCGGGGCACGGCTGAAGGAGCGGCTCGGCCACCGGGTCGTCGGGACCATCGGCGACCGCGGCCTGAGCGACCCGGCCGAACTCGCCTTCTACGCGGGCAGCGACACCCTCACCCCGGCCAGGGGCGGCAACCGGACCGCCGGTTACGGCCATGACTCCCCCACGGAGTGGCTGGACCCGGTGCTGGTGGCGCTGGTCACCCTGATCTGTGTCGTCCTGCTGGTGCCGGTGACCGTCTTCATCGCCACCGCCGTGCGCTTCGGCGGCGAGCGCCGGGACCGCAGGCTCGCCGCGCTGCGGCTGGTGGGCGCGGACATCCGGGCCACGCGGTGGATCGCCGCCGGGGAGGCCCTGTGCGGCGCGGTCCTCGGGCTGCTGGCCGGCGGCGCGCTCTTCCTCGCGCTGCGGCCGCTCGCGGGCGGGATCCAGGTGTGGAACCTCAGCGCCTTCCCCGCCGATCTCGTGCCCGAGCCGGCGGTCGCCGCGCTGATCGTGGTGGCCGTACCGGCGCTGGCCGTCGCCGTGACGCTCGTCGCGCTGCGCGCGGTCACCATCGAACCGCTGGGTGTCGTACGGGACGGCGCGCCCCGCGGGCGGCGGCTCGGGTGGCGGCTGCTCTGCCTCGCCGCCGGTCTCGCCCTGCTGATCAGGCTCCGCACCGTCGGCGATGGAGCGCGGCTGCCCTGGGGCGGTGGCCCGTACGTCGGTCCCTGGCCGATCGCGGCCGGGGCCGCCCTGCTGCTCGTCGGACTGACCACACTGCTGCCCTGGCTGGTGGAGGCCGCGGTGGCCCGGCTCCGCGGCGGCCCCGTCTCCTGGCAGCTCGCCGTGCGCGCGCTCCAGTTCAGCGGCGGCGCGGCGACGCGCGCGGTGAGCGGGATCACCGTCGCGGTCGCGGGCGCCATCGCCCTGCAGATGCTGTTCGCGGGCGTCCAGCAGGACTTCCGCACCCTCCGCAAGGACGCGGCCGGTGCGCAGCTGCGGGTCGAGGCGGCGTACGGCGATCCGGCGCTGGCCGCCCGGCTGACCGGCCGCCTCGGGCCCCTGCCCGGGGTCGGGACGGTCCTCGCCACGACCGAGACGTACGTGGTCAGGCCGGGCCCCCTGACGGAGGGCGCGATCCGGCCGACCACCAGCCTGACGGTCGCCTCCTGCGCCGCCCTGCGCGAGCTGGCGGCGCTGCCGTCCTGCCGCGACGGGGACACCTTCGTCACGCACATCCCCGGGAACGGGGAGCAGAACGACTGGGTCGACGAGACCGCCCGCCCCGGCAGGCCGGTCGATCTCGACCCCCGGTCCGGGGAGGACGGTGCGAAGCCGCTGCTGTGGACCCTGCCCGCGTCGGCCCGTACGGTCCGGGCCCTGCCCGGCCCGCACGGCGCCCCGGACATCGGCATCCTCGCCACCCCTGCGGCGGTCCGCCCGGCGCTGCTGACCGGCGGGTGGACCACCGCGATCCTCCGGATGACCGACCGGAGCCCCGCCGCCGAGGAGCGGGTCAGGGACGCCGCCGCCCGGGTGGACCTGTCGCTCCGGGTGTCGGGCGCCACGGTGGTCGAGCGCGAGAAGGCGTTCGACAGCGCCCGGACGGGCCTGCTCGTCGCCGGTACGGCCACACTGGCGGTGATCGCCCTGAGCATGCTGGTCGCCCAGATCGAGCAACTGCGCGAGCGCAGACACCTGCTGTCGGTCCTGACCGCCTTCGGCACCCGCCGGTCCACGCTCGCCCGGTCGGTGCTCTGGCAGACGGCCGTCCCGGTGGTGATCGGCACCGTGCTGGCGGCGGCGGGCGGGCTGGCCCTGGGCCTCCTCATGCTGAGGCTGCTCGGCAAGCCGTACACCGACTGGTGGGCGCCGCTGCCCTTCGCCGGGGCGGGCGCGGGAACCGTCCTCCTGGTGACGGCGGCCACCCTGCCGGCGCTGTGGCGGCTCACCCGGCCGGAGGCCCCGCGCGACGAGTGACGGCGTCCGCCCCGGGCCGGGGCGCGCGCGGCCTGGGCACGGCCCGGGGCACGGGCGCGGACCGGGGCGCCGCCACCCGTACCGGAAGGTCCCCCAGCGCCTCCCGGAGCGCCTGGGCGAACGCCGCGAACTCCTCGCCGCGGGCCGCGCCGGTGCGCATGGCCAGGGCGATACGGCGGGACGGGGCCGGCGCCTCGAAGCGGGCCGTGGCCAGCCGGCCGCCGCGGTCGGTCTCGACGCGGACGGCCGTACGGGGCAGGAGGGTCACCCCCAGGCCGCCCGCGACGAGTTGGACCAGGGTGGAGAGGCCCGCCGCGGTGGTCGTCGCGGGGATGCCGTCGGTGCGCCCCGCCTCCCGGCAGATGTCGAGGGCCTGGTCGCGCAGGCAGTGGCCCTCGTCGAGGAGCAGGAGCGGCAGCTCGCGCAGCGCGTCGCGGGGCAGGTCACGGCGGCCCGCCAGCGGGTGGCCGTCCTGCGTGACGAGCACGAAGTCCTCGTCGAAGAGGGGCAGTTCGGTGACGGCGGGCTGGCCGAGCGGCACGGCGAGCAGCAGCAGGTCCAGCCGGCCCGCGGCCAGCCCGTCCAGCAGGGACGCGGTCTGCTCCTCGTGCACCTGGAGGTCCAGCTCCGGGTAGCGCTCCTGCGCCAGCCGGAGCACGGCGGGCAGCAGGTACGGCGCCACGGTGGGGATCACCCCGAGCCGCAGTATCCCGGTGAAGGGGGCCCGTACGGCCTCCGCCTCGTCCAGCAGCGCGCCCACCGCCCGCAGCACGGCCGCGGCACGTTCCGCGAGCCGTTCACCCGCCGGGGAGAGCAGCACCTTACGGGTCGTACGCTCGACGAGCTGGACGCCGAGCACCTCCTCCAGCGCCGAGACGGCGCCGGAGAGCGCTGGCTGGCTCATGCCGATCGCGGCGGCGGCGTCGCGGAAGTGAAGGTGTTCGGCGACGGCCGTGAAGGCGCGCAACTGGGCCAGGCTGGGCTGTCTGCCCCGCTGGGGGGCCGGTACGACGGCCACTGATAGGTACCTCCGATCACGACGACCGAGTCTGGCTATTTCTGTGATCAATACTGTATGTGCAACCATCAGTGAACGCCCAACCCCCCTTGGAAAGCCCCAAAAGGTACTTTCCTCCCTCGCAAGGAGAGCGCGTGCTCACTGTTGGTGACAAGTTCCCCTCGTACGAACTGACCGCCTGCGTCTCGCTGGAGAGCGGCAAGGAGTTCGCGACGATCGACAACAAGACGTACGAAGGCAAGTGGCGCGTCGTCTTCGCGTGGCCCAAGGACTTCACCTTCGTGTGCCCGACGGAGATCGCGGCCTTCGGCCGGCTGAACGACGAGTTCGCCGACCGCGACGCCCAGATCCTCGGCTTCTCCGGCGACTCCGAGTTCGTGCACCACGCCTGGCGCAAGGACCACCCGGACCTGACCGACCTGCCCTTCCCGATGCTCGCGGACTCCAAGCACGAGCTGATGCGCGCGCTGGGCATCGAGGGCGAGGACGGCTTCGCGCAGCGCGCGGTCTTCATCGTCGACCCGAACAACGAGATCCAGTTCACGATGGTGACCGCCGGTTCCGTGGGCCGTAACCCCAAGGAGGTCCTGCGGGTGCTGGACGCGCTCCAGACCGACGAGCTGTGCCCGTGCAACTGGAACAAGGGCGAGAACACCCTCGACCCCGTCAAGCTCCTGTCGGGCGAGTGAGCCGCGATGTCACTCGATGAGCTGAAGTCGGCGCTGCCGGACTACGCCAAGGACCTGAAGCTGAACCTCGGTTCGGTCATCGGCAACAGCGAACTGCCGTCGCAGCGGCTCTGGGGCACGGTGCTGGCGTGCGCGATCGCCTCGCGCTCCGCGCGGGTGCTGCGCGAACTGGAGCCGGAGGCCAGGGAAAACCTGAGCGCCGAGGCGTACACGGCCGCCAAGTCGGCCGCCGCGATCATGGCGATGAACAACGTCTTCTACCGAACCCGGCACCTGCTGTCGGACCCGGAGTACGGGACGCTCCGCGCCGGGCTGCGGATGAACGTGATCGGCAAGCCGGGCGTGGAGAAGGTCGACTTCGAGCTGTGGTCGCTCGCCGTCTCCGCCATCAACGGCTGCGGCCAGTGCCTCGACTCGCACGAGCAGGTGCTGCGCACGGCGGGCGTGGACCGTGAGACGGTCCAGGAAGCCTTCAAGATCGCCGCGGTGATCCAGGCGGTCGGTACGACGCTCGACGCCGAGGCCGTCCTCGCGGAGACCGTCACCGCGGAGACCGTCACCGCGTGACCGGTCGCCCGACCGGGCAGGGTGGAGCCGTGCCGCGCCGGACCGTACAGGTCGGGCGCGGCACGGCTCTCACTTCTTGAGCGCGGCCATCAGGGCCCGCATGTCCTCGATCAGACCGGGTTCCAGCGCGGCGAGGTCGAGCGGCTCCATGTCCATGAACTGACCGGTCGTGGGATCGACCGAGGAGTACGTCATCCCGTAGACCTCGATCTCGAACGCGGCGGCCCCGTCCAGGACCCGCAGCTCCGCGTCCCCGTTGTACGCGGTCCTCACCAGGAACGCCTGGTCGCCGAGGTCCGGGATGCGCTTCGTGGTCGCGGGCCCGGTGCCGTCGAAGTCGGGCGCCGCCGACTCGGCCTCGAACTCGGGCCCCGGGTCGGTCTCCTTGTGCAGTGTGTACCGGATCACGGCCTCGGCCCTGGCCCCGGGCCGGTCCCGCCCGTCCCCGCCCTCGACCGGCTCCGTCTCCCCGAGTTCGACCCGGCATACGGCCCGGTCGACCGCGGGGTGCCGGTCCGTGCCGGCTGTCGGCCGCTGCTTCGGGCCGATGGTGGTGGTGAGCGCGGCCAGCTCGGCGGCCTCGCAGAGGTCGCGCGTCACCTCGTACCCCCGCAGGTCGGGTCCGGTCAGCCGGTACGCGAAGAGGCCGCCCGCCCAGAGCGCGGAGGCGGCCAGCGCACCGCCGAACGCCCACAGCCAGGGCGGCCGGTGGCGGGGCGGCGTACCGGTGGGCGGGCCCCCACCGGTCAGTGTCTCTGCCTCGGCGGCCGGACCGGCGGGGGCCCGGCCGCTCTCCGTACCGTACGGGCCGGGCGCGCCGAGGGCCGTGTGCCCGGGGGCTCCCTGTCCGGCGTCGTCGTCCTCGCCCGTTAACTCCGGCTCGGAGATCATCCCTGGCCGTCTCCCCCTTCCGCCACGGCGGGGGTGGCCGAGGGCGGCGGCGGGGTGGACCGAGCGGGCCGGGACGGCTCGCCGGAGGGCTCCGGGGTCCCGGCCACGGCCCCGGTCACCGCGCCGGCCGGAGCGGGCGTCGGAGCGGAGGTCGGCGCGATGCTGTAGGCCGTCGAGCCGTGCGGCGGGGGCATGTTCCGCAGCTCCTGCTCCTGGCTGTACGCGCGGAGGTAGCCGACGACCGTGTTGGTGACGGCCACCAGCGGCACCGCCACCACCGCCCCGCCGATGCCCGCCACCAGACCGCCGACGGCGACGGCGAGGACGACGGCCAGCGCGTGCACCCGTACGGCCCGGCCCAGGATGAAGGGCTGCAGCACATGGCCTTCGATCTGCTGTACCCCGAGCACGACGAGCAGCACCATCAGCGCGGTGAAGACGTCCTGCGTGACCAGCGCCACCACCACGGCCAGCGCGCCCGAGATGACCGCGCCGACCAGCGGGATGAACGCGCCCAGGAAGATGATGACGGCGAGCGGCACGGCGAGCGGGACGTTGAGGAAGTAGATCCCCAGCCCGATGAAGATCGCGTCGATCAGCGCCACCAGGACCGTGCCGCGCACATACGCGGTGAGGGTGTTCCAGGCGCGCGGTCCGGCGCCGGCGACCCCCTCCCGGGCCGCGGCGGGGACGAGCTTGAGCGACCAGTTCCAGATCTTGCGGCCGTCGTACAGCAGGAAGAGCGTCGAGAAGACGGCGAGGAACACGCCGGTCAGCAGCTCGACGATCACGGCGACGCCCTGGAGGCCGGCGGAGGTGATCGCCTCGGTGTTGGAGCCGACCGCATCGCTCAGGGTCTTCGCGATGCCGTTGATCTGGTCTTCCGTCACATGGAAGGGGCTGTCGAGCAGCCAGCGCTTCAGTTCGTTGATGCCGTCCGTGACCCGGTTGGAGAGATCGTCGATGTTCTCCATGACCTGCCACACCACGAACCAGCCGACCAGGCCCATCAGCACGAATCCGGAGATCGCGGTGAGCGCGGTGGCCAGCCCGCGGGGCACTCCGTACCGCCTGAGCCAGGCGACGGTCGGCTGGAGCAGCGCGGTGATCAGCAACGCGACGACGAAGGCCATCACGACGAGTTGCAGGGAGCTGATGACATGCATCAGCACCCAGAGCAGCCCGCCCAGCACCAGCAGCCGCCAGGCCGCCTCGCCCGCGACGCGCATGCCCCAGGGGATGGCGGTGGCGGGGTGGCGCTCCGCGGCGGGCACGACGGGAACGGCCGGCGGCGCGGGAGCGGGCTCCGGAGCGGCGGCCGTGACGGCGGCGGGCGCGTGCGCGGGAGGCGGCGGAACATCGTCCCGTACGGACCCGGCCGCGGCCCGCGCATCGGCTACGGCCCCTGTCGCGGTCCCCGCGTCGGCTGCGGTCCCGGCGCCGATGCCGGGCTCGGCCTCGGCCTCCGCCCGGCGCTGGTCGAGGCGTTCGCCGAGGCGGGTCAGTTCCCCGCCCACCTGACCGAGCCACTCTGGCAGTCTTGACATGAAGCTTCCACTTCCCCCTGTCTTGCTCTCCACGCCCACTCCCCGGAGCCTGCTCGCTACGACCGTACAGGGGAGAAGCCCCCCACCGTAGGACGGCGGGGGGCTTCCCGGGGTTGAGCGGGACGAGCACCGGCGAGGAGCCGGGTGTCACTCGTCCGGTACCGCTAGTACCAGTTGTTGGCCTGCCAGAACGACCACGCGCCACAGGGGCTGTCGTAGCGCTCGTTCATGTAGTTCAGGCCCCACTTGATCTGGGTGGCCGGGTTGGTCTGCCAGTCGGCGCCCGCCGACGACATCTTGGACCCGGGGAGCGCCTGGACCAGGCCGTACGCGCCCGAAGACGGGTTCTGCGCCTTGTAGTTCCAGGTGGACTCGTGGTTCACGATGTTGCTGAAGCACTGGAACTGGTCCGCCGGGACGATGGACCGGGCGATCGACTGGACTTCGGCGACCGTGTAGGAGCCCTGCTGCGGGAAGGAGCCGGAAGCGGAGGTGGAACGCGTCGCGTCGCGGCTCGCGCGCTCGGCGTCCTCCTTCTTCTTCTTTTCGGCGGCTGCCTTCTTCTCCGCCTCGACCTTGTCGTCGGCGGCCTGCTTCTTGTCCTTGGCGTCCTGCGCGGCCTGGACACGGGCCGACTCCTCGGCGGACTTCCGGGCCGTGGTGTCGGCGGCGGCGGCCTGGGCGTCCGCCTGCTGAGTCAGCGACGCGGTCTGCACCTGGGCCTGCTGACCCGCGGGGATGTCTGCGAGGAGCGTCATGTCCGCTGCGGTCGCCTCGAAATTGTCGGTCGAGGTCTGGGGGTCGCCCGAGGCAACACCCACCACAGCGCCGACGGTGGTGACCGCAGTGGCAGAAGCCACGGCAAATCCCCGGACCGAGATCCGGCTCACACGGTGTCCTTCCAGCGTCGCCCGCACACGTGACCTCGCGGACGCGATCGTGCCCCTGGCACTGGTCTCCGTACAACATGCGTCACGGGAGACACGGGCCCGGTGGGCAATCCCCTTACGGGGAGTGCCGCGTGGTGCGCGGGCGGCATGCGGCGGCAGCTTTGGAGTTGTATGGAACCGCACCCTGTTGGTGCGCGTGTGCCGCATGCGGGGCCTGACGGAAGCAAGACTCTGCCGGAAGGCGGCACCGGGAGGCAATTCCCCGTCGGGTGGGAAAGCTCACACCACGTTCGTCCCAGGAGTTTCAGGGAAATAGGGGCGCGGCACAACGCCGCCCGGCTAAGCTCTTTCGGCTTCGCCGGGCGGCGCCAAGTGCGGTGATACGAGGTCAGATCTGGCCGTCCTCCAGCATTTCGGTCACGAGCGCGGCGATCTGCGAACGCTCGGAGCGGGTGAGGGTGACATGCGCGAAGAGCGGATGCCCCTTGAGTTTCTCGACAACGGCGACAATTCCGTCGTACCGCCCCACCCGCAAGTTGTCGCGCTGCGCGACGTCATGCGTGAGCACCACGCGGGAATTGGCCCCGATCCGGGACAGAACGGTCAGCAGGACATTCCGTTCCAGGGACTGGGCCTCGTCGACGATGACGAACGCGTCGTGCAGGGACCGGCCGCGGATGTGCGTGAGCGGCAGCACCTCCAGCATGCCGCGTCCCAGCACCTCCTCGATCACGTCCCGGCCGGCGACGGCCGAGAGGGTGTCGAAGACCGCCTGCGCCCAGGGGCTCATCTTCTCGGCCTCCGAGCCGGGCAGATAGCCCAGCTCCTGGCCGCCGACCGCGTACAGCGGCCGGAAGACCATCACCTTCTGGTGCTGCCTGCGCTCCAGGACCGCCTCCAGGCCGGCGCAGAGGGCCAGCGCCGACTTGCCGGTGCCCGCCCGGCCGCCCATCGAGACGATCCCGACCTCCGGGTCGAGGAGGAGGTCGAGGGCGATGCGCTGCTCGGCGCTGCGGCCGTGCAGCCCGAAGGCCTCACGATCGCCCCGTACGAGCCTGACGTTGCCGTCGGAGGTGACCCGGCCGAGCGCCTTGCCGCGCTCGGACTGGAGCACCAGTCCGGTGTGCACCGGCAGGTCGCCCACCTCGGGCACATAGAGGGTCTCCTCGCTGAAGAGGAGGTCCACCTGGTCGGCGGCGAGCGTCACTTCGCTCATCCCCGTCCAGCCGGAGGCGTCGGTGATGGCGAGTTCGGCGCGGTACTCCTCGGCGAGGAGACCGACCGACGACGCCTTGATGCGCAGCGGCAGGTCCTTGGAGACGACCGTGACGTC
This sequence comes from Streptomyces sp. NPDC056987, assembly GCF_042673865.1. NCBI lineage: Bacteria > Bacillati > Actinomycetota > Actinomycetes > Kitasatosporales > Streptomycetaceae > Streptomyces > Streptomyces sp. NPDC056987. The sequence continues at coordinate 179,161 of NZ_JBHURV010000013.1, read as the reverse complement.
GTACCCCTCGGCCTGGAGGTTGCGCGCGACCGCGAGGATCCGTGAGTCGTTGTCCCCCAGTCGGAAGCCGGCGGGCAGGATGCCGGGATCTGAGTGGTTGAGCTCGACGCGCAGCGTGCCGCCCAGATCGCCCAGCGGGATCGGGGCGTCGAGACGGCCGAAACGGATGCGGAAGTCGTCCAGCAGGCGCAGCGCCTGCCGGGCGAAGTACCCGAGTTCCGGATGGTGCCTCTTGGCCTCCAACTCCGTGATCACCACGATGGGGAGCACTACCTCGTGCTCCTCGAAGCGGGACATGGCATTCGGATCGGCCAGCAGGACGCTGGTGTCGAGAACGTAGGTGCGCCTGTCGGGCATGCGGCGCTTTGTGCTGGTCACCACGGAAGGACGTACCCCCTCGGATGAGGTCGGGGTTGCGACGGCGTCGCGGGCGGGTGGGCCGGGCTCGGGCCCCATGCGCGGGCCGAGCTCCGGCCCTCCATGTCGCCCGTACGACGAGGCGCACGGTCGTCCTGGTGCAAAGGGCCTCCCGGGCGGACGGCCCCATGCCGTCCGCTGAGATGCGATGTCCACGGACCTGTCTTTTCGGACATCGACCTGGAGGAGGTATTCCCTCGAACACGCGCCGCCATGCCACGGCATACGGCGGACGGTGGGTGAACCGTGGGTGAAGCGCCCTGGACCGACGGCCGGCGGAGCCGCGGCCGGGGGCCGGGCGGGGCGCGCCGGGACGGCGGCGGCACCTGGCCGAAACGGGTGCCGTGACCGGGCCGGACGTGGGCGTGAGCCACGCCGGAAGCCGTGCGGGGCCTTGTGGGACCTACCCCGTGCGGCCGGAGACGCGGAAGCCGGGAGAAGGAAGGGGAGGGGGAGAAGGAGGAAGGGAAGGGGGCTCAGGTGCCGTAGCGCCGGTGGCGCGCGGCGTAGTCGCGCAGGGCGCGGAGGAAGTCGACCTTGCGGAACGCCGGCCAGAAGACTTCACAGAAGTAGTACTCCGAATGGGCGCTCTGCCAGAGCATGAAGCCGGAGAGGCGCTGTTCGCCGCTGGTACGGATGACCAGGTCGGGATCGGGCTGGCCGCGCGTGTAGAGGTGGGACGAGATCAGGTCGACGTCGACGATCTCGGCGAGCTCCTCGAAGGTGGTGCCCTTGCTCGCGTGGTCCATCAGGAGGGAGCTGACCGCGTCGGCGATCTCCTGCCGGCCGCCGTAGCCCACGGCGACGTTGACGAGTATTCCCTGGTTGCCGACGGTGGCCTGTTCGGCCTCCTTGAGCACGGTCTGCGTGTGGGCGGGCAGCAGGTCGAGCGTGCCGACGTGGTGCACCCGCCAGCGGCCGTCGGCCGCCAGGTCACGGACCGCGTTCTCGATGATGGCGACGAGCGGGGCCAACTGTTCCTGGGGACGGTCCAGGTTGTCCGTGGAGAGCATCCACAGGGTGACGACCTCGACCTTGGTCTCGGAGCACCAGCCGAGCAGTTCCTGGATCTTGCTGGCACCGGCCTCGTGGCCCTGTTCGGCCGTGCCGCCCGCGGCCTTCGCCCAGCGGCGGTTGCCGTCCAGGATGACGCCGATGTGCTTCGGCACCTGGTCGTGGTCGAGGCGGCCTTCCACCCGGCGTGCATAGAGCCGATACACCAGGTCGCGCACGTTCACTGAGTCCACCCTCTCGATTCCGTGGGGACCGGCGCGTCCGCTGGCGGGATCCTGGGGCCGGCCCGGGGACCCCGAAGCCGTCACATTACTGCGGACCCCGTGCGGTCACCCAACCCGGTCTGTCACAAGTCCGTGATAAGGAGGGAAGCATGACCAATTCTCCCTCTTATCTCGCGGCCGACGGCCGGTACGACGCCATGGAGTACCGCCGCAGCGGGCGCAGTGGCCTGAAACTGCCCGCGATCTCACTCGGTCTCTGGCACAACTTCGGCGACGACCGGAGGCTCGATTCGCAGCGCGCGATCCTGCGCCGCGCCTTCGATCTCGGTGTCACGCACTTCGACCTGGCGAACAACTACGGACCGCCGCCGGGATCCGCCGAGCTGAATTTCGGCAAGATCTTCGCGCAGGATTTCTCGGCCTACCGGGATGAACTCATCATTTCGACCAAGGCCGGATATCTGATGCATCCCGGGCCCTACGGCGAATGGGGTTCCCGTAAGTATCTGCTGTCGTCGCTGGACGCCTCCCTGCGGCGGATGGGCCTGGACCACGTCGACATCTTCTACTCCCACCGCTTCGACGCGAACACTCCCCTGGAGGAGACGATGGGGGCGCTGGCCTCCGCCGTACAGCAGGGGAAGGCGCTGTACGTGGGGGTCTCGTCGTACACCTCGGAGCAGACGGCCCGGGCGGCGGCGCTGCTCAGGGAGATGGGGGTGCCCGCCCTCATCCACCAGCCCTCGTACTCGATGATCAACCGCTGGACGGAGGACGACGGGCTGCTGGACACGCTGGAGACGGCGGGGATGGGGTGCATCTCGTTCGCGCCGCTCGCCCAGGGGCTGCTGACCGGGAAGTACCTGAAGGGCATTCCGGAGGGGTCCCGGGCCAGCCAGGGCAAGTCCCTCGACCCCGGGCTGCTCTCGGACGACGTGGTGCGGCGGCTGCGCGGGCTGGACGAGATCGCGCGGCGCCGGGACCAGTCGCTGGCGCAGCTCGCGCTGACGTGGGTGCTGCGTGACCCGCGGATGACCTCGGCGCTGATCGGCGCGTCCGGCGTCCGGCAGCTGGAGGAGAACGTCGCGGCGCTGTCGGCGCCGAAGCTGTCCGCGGAGGAGCTGACGGAGATCGACGGCTTCGCGGTGGACACGGCGGGCACGAACATCTGGGCCGGCCGGAGCTGAGCCGGTGAGCTGACACTCCGTGACGCCCGGGGCTGACGCGCTGTGAGCGCCCGGCTCGCGCGCGGCCCACGCCCCGGGGCGGGCGGGCCGGCCGACGGGACGGGGGCGGACGGAGAGGCCCGTACGGGAGCGGCGCGGACGGGGCGGGTCGGAGCGGCACGGAGCGGGGGCACTCCGGGCCGGGACGCGAACAGCCTCGGGACGCGGCGGGAGCCGGGACGGGATCGGAGCCTGGCCTGGACCTGGACTGGACCTGGCCTGGACCTGGGCCGGGATTGGCCTGGACCAGGACTCCACGGGGCGCCGCCGGGACCGGACCTCCGCGGGGCCGGACCGGGAGCCCGGCGCGGGTCGGGGACGGGGCCGGGTGGCCGCCCCCGTCGCGGCGCGCCACCCGGACCGGGACAGAAAACGGGCCGGTCCGTGGGGGGGGGATACGGACCGGCCCGAGGGGGGGTTTCCACCATAACCCTTCGTGAGGGATCGTGCGCCCCCTCGTGCAGCAAGATGACGCTCCGAAAGCGGCGGGCTACGGCGTGCGGCGCCCGCCACCAGGCTTTTCCGGCGACGGATGGCCAAAATGGCGAGTAGTCGCCATGGCGTGTCGTCCCCCTCAGGAGCGATCCCGGAGGCTTCACCTTGACGCCGAGGGCCCGGAGCCTGCTCGAAGCGCCTGCCCGATCCGAGCGCCCTGCCCGAGCCGAGCGCCCTGCCGGTGCCGTGCTTGTGCCCGGCCTGTTCCCCGACGCTGTTCCCTAACGACGGACGGCCTCGATCAGGAAGCGGGTCGTCGTCGCCACGAAGGGCCCCTCGCCCTCGATCCGGCGGTGCAGTTCCGCCAGCCGGCCGCGGTACGCCTCGACGGTGAAGCCGGGCACCATCCAGACGACCTTGCGCAGGAAGTAGACGACGGCGCCGATGTCGTGGAACTCGGTGTGCAGCGACGCCGTCCGCAGGTCCACGACGTCCAGACCGGCCGCCTCCGCGGCTGCCACGGCCCGGCCGGGGTCACGCGCGGAGCGCGCCTCGGGCGGCTGCGGCCCGAGGAAGTACTCCACCAGCTCGAAGACACTGGCCGGTCCGACCTCCTGCGAGAAGTACCGGCCGCCGGGCCGCAGCACCCGCGCGATCTCGTCCCACCACACCCGGACGGGGTGGCGGCTGACGACCAGGTCGAAGACACCGTCCGCGAACGGCAGCGGGGGCTCGTCCGGATCCGCCACGACGCCGACCCCGCGGGGCCGCAGCAGCGCCGCGGCCCGGGCGAGGTTCGGCGGCCAGGACTCGGTGGCGACGGTGAGCGGTGGCAGTTCCGGTACGGAGGCGAGGACCTCGCCCCCGCCGGTCTGGATGTCGAGTGCCGCACGGGCGTCGGCCATCCGGGCGGCCATGGAGCGGGCGTACGCCCAGGGCGGGCGTTCCTCGGTGGCGCGGCCGTCGAGCCAGGAGAAGTCCCAGCCGTCCACGGAGACGGCGGCCGCTTCGGCGATCAGCTCTTCGAAGGTGGGCATGGGCGCGATCGTGGCAGGGCCGGGAGCGCCGGCGCGAACGCATTTCGCGCGGTCCCGGCCCGGGTCCGGTCCGGGTCCGGTCCGGGTCCGGCTCAGGCGGCCGAGAGGGCCCCGAGCAGGAGGCCGAGCAGCGCGCCGGCGATCATGAACGGGCCGAACGGGATGACGGACTTGCGCCCCGCCCGGCGCAGCACCATCAGCCCGACCCCGTACAGCGCCCCCAGCAGGAACCCGGCGAAGGCGCCGACGCCGAGCACCGGCCAGCCGTACCAACCGAGGACGACGCCGAGGGAGAGGGCGAGCTTGACGTCGCCGAAGCCCATGCCGTTCGGGTTGATCAGGAACAGGACGAAGTAGCAGGCGCCGAGGACCACCCCGCCGAGCAGCGCCGTCGTCCAGGAGCGGCTGCCGTCCGCACCGTCCCCGGCCCCGGGGCCGCCGGGGACCAGGGCGGCCAGGCCGAGGAGCACGGCGGCGGCGAGGGCCAGAGGCAGGGTGAGCTGGTCCGGGAGGCGGTGGACGTTGCGGTCGACGAGAGCGAGGAGCAGGGCGAAGGGCGCGAGCAGCAGCCAGACGGCCAGCTCGGGACGGGGCCCGGTGGCGGCGGCGAGCGCGGCACAGCCGAGGGCGCCGAGGACGGGGACGAGGCGGGAGGGCACGTACCGCACGAGGGACGCGTCGGGCGCGCCGGAGTGGTCGGAGTGATCCGAGTGTTCGGACACGGGGGTGGTGCGGGCGGAGGCGGCGCCGGGGCCGTCGGCGGCGCCAGGGCCCTCGGGTGCTCCGGGCGCTTCCGGGATGGAGACGGCTCCGGAGTCACCGGCGGCGGTGCTGCTGTCGGCCCCGGCCCCCACACCCGTGGCGCCCGTATCCCCCGGGCCACCTGTCGCACACTCCGGGCACCTCGCCGTGCCGAGCCAGCCGCGGGCCGGGCCGGTGATCGGGTGGCCGGCGGGGCAGCGGTCGCGCCACGCGTCCTCCGGCTCGACGGAGAGCCGGTACGCCGGGCGCGGCAGCAGCACTCCGGTGGCGGCGCCCCAGAGCGCGGCGAGGACGATCAGCGTGGCGTACACCTCACCGAGCCTAGGCCCGGCGCCGGGCCCGGTCATGGGTCCAGGGGCCCACTTCCCGCACCCCGGGACCCAGATCCGCGCTCGGGAGCGGCCACCGCCGCGACGGGGCGCTACGGTCTACGGCCATGGGGACATGGCGAAACGGCAGGGGACGGCTGACGGTCGCGGGGCAGGACGCCCCGGTGGAGGTGGAGTTGGAGATCGCCGCCTCGTACGGGACCCGGCGGCGCGGGCTGCTCGGCCGGACCGGGATCGACGGGGCGCTGCTGATCACGCCGTGCAACAGCGTGCACACCTTCAAGATGGGGTTCACGATCGATGTCGCCTATCTGGACCGGTCGTTGAAGGTGGTCCAGGTCCACACCATGAAGCCGGGCCGGCTCCATCTGCCGCGGCTGCGGGCCCGCCACGTACTGGAGGCGGAGGCGGGGGCGATGGAACGGTGGGGGCTGCGGCCGGGCACCCGGGTGAGCATGGACGTACAGCCCGGGTGACACCGGCGGCTCGGATGACACCGGCGGCCCGCCCGCGTCAGTCAGTCGGCCGGCCGGCCGGGCGGCCGGGCGCCTACAGCAGCCCTTCCTTCGCCGCCACCGCCAGCAGCGGGACCAGGGCGAAGAGGGCCGTGCCCAGGCAGATCAGCGCGGGGACGTAGACCGGGCCCCAGGCGCCGGGGCCGGCGATGGTGGCGCGCTTGTGCGGGGACCTCGGGTCGTAACTGACCCGGACCGGTGCCCCCACCTCGTGGCCGAACATGCCGGGCCGGTCCTTGAACTCGACGGCGGTGCCGTCCTCCGTGCGGAACGTGAAGACGAACTCGGGGTGGGAGCTGGACGACCCGCTCGCCAGCCCCGAGTCGGTGACGACCCGGCGGTCCACGCACCGCCCCTCGGCCCGCCGTCCGTTCCGGAGCAGGGCGAGCACCACGAGGACCCGCCGGGCGAAGACGACGGAGACCACCAGGGCCGCCACCCCCACGAGCAGGAAGAGCGCTTCGATCCCCACGCCTGACTCCGTTCCGATCCGATCCGATCCATTCCGTTCCGCCCCGTGTTCCCGTCCGTCCCTCGGCCCTACTTCAGGGAAACGCTGGCGATGATGTCCTTGACGTCCTTGTCGGACAACAGCCCCTTCTCGGCGTTGACGGTGATGAGGTACGGCCGGTCCTTGGCGTCCAGGCCCGCCACCATCACCCCCGCCAGCGGGGTGCCCTTGGGGGGCTGCCCCTCCTCGCCGGTCGAGGTGGAGGTCCAGTCGACGCGGCGCGCCTCGGCCGTGCCGTCGGGCCCGGCGACCTCGACGTCCGTGGTGTCGACGGGGGTCGCGCCGAGCTGTACGCGGGCCTCGGCGGCCGTGCCGGCCATGTCGGCGTCGTTGATGCCCTGCCCGTAGTCGAACTCGACGTAGATCGAGCCCGCCGGGGATCCGCCCTTCGTACGGACGGCTCCCGCCGCGTCCCCCTCCGCCAGGTCCGCGGCGGCGACCTGCTTGAACTCCCCCGGGTGCGCGACGGTGAGCCGGTCGGTCGTCAGGGTGGACCAGCCCTCCGGGGTCGTCGCCGCGTCCTCGCCGCCGGCGCCGCAGGCGGTCAGGAGCGCGGCGGCCAGGCCGGCGGCCACGGCCGCGCGCACCCCGTACGCGCTTCTCGGCTTCGACCTGGGCTGGGGCTGGGGCTTCGGTGTGGAGATCATCCCTGAGTTCCTCACTGGTACCGGACCGGCGGGGGTGGTCACTTGGCGCAGTAGCTGTACGGCACGTAATCGCGCTTCCCGTCCCTCGGCGCGCCGAGGAATTCGGCGTCCTTGAGGGTCTCGGACTTGTTCTCCATCGAGATGGAGGCACCGATCGAGATCCCCAGATTCAGCTCGAATCCGTACTCCTGGGCATCGGACATGCCATCGTACGATGTCCTGCTCGACTTGCCCTTGTCGAACAGGAGCTGTCCGAAGGGGTCGTCGGCGCCGGGCCGGGTGGTCGGCGCGTTGGTGTCCAGCAGGTATTCGAAGGCCGCGGTGTTGTCGCCGCCGCCGTCCAGCCACGCCTGGCCGACGGCGCGGTCGGCGTTGCCCTTCTCGCCCTTCTCGAAGGCGATGGTGTTGGTGACGACGCCGATGTCACTGCCGCCCGAGTTGTCGGTGTTCTTTCCCTTTCCGCCGCGCTTGTCCTTGCCGTCCTTGCCGTTGTCGCCGCCGACCCCGCCGGTCTGACCGCTGAAGGTCTCGGTGGTCTGGGTGAAGTCGATGCGGAGCAGTTCGCCGGTCTTCTGGTCCCGGGTGACGGTGACGGTGGCCGAGCGCTCGCCGGTGAGGTGCTTGCCCTTCTTGGCGCCGCCGGCGTCCACGCCCGCGCCGATGGTGCCGTCCGCCTTCACGGAGTACGTGAACGACTTGGTGCCGCGGAAGTCGTCCTTGGTGACGAGGGCGTCGCCGCTGATCTTCACATCGGCGCCCAGCTTGCCGCTGAGGGTGCCCTCGGCGTCGGCGTTGAGCGACAGCTCGCCGCCCGCCTTGCCGTACACGCCGATCGAAGCCTGGCTGATGTGGCGGTCCTTGAGCCTGTCCTCGACGCGGTTGCGGATGTTCTCCTCGTCCTTGAGGGCGCCCTTGCCGAAGAGGTAGAGGATGCTGTCGCCGACACTGGCCTCGGCGCCGCCCGGGGAGGTGCGGCGGATCTCGTACATCTTCAGCTTCTCCAGGTCCTCGCGGAAGGACTCGGCCTCCTCGCGGCTCTTGAAGACCCAGGTGTCGCCGTTGCTGACCTTCACCCCGGCGCCGAGGTCGACCGAGCCCGTGCCGAGCTTGCCCATCTTGCCGCCGAAGCCCCCGGTGACGCCCGCGCTCGCGGAGTCGGTGAACGTGGTGTAGATGAGCTGGTCCTTGTCGTCGACCTTCCCGTCCTCGTTCACGTCGTAGTTGGCCTGCATCGTCTTGTCCTGGAAGCCGTAGTCCTGGCCCCACTCGAACCAGCCGAGCTTCGCCTTGCCGCCCGCGGTGTCCGAGATGGTGGATATCGTGCAGAGCGGGGGCTCGAAGTCCTTGTCGGCGAGCGGCTTGTCGTCCGTACCGTCGCCGCCGGAGGCACAGGCACCGCCACCGCCTCCGCCGAGGGCGGGGATGGCGCAGCGGATGCGGTCGCCGATGGACCCTCCGATGCCGGCCGCGCTGACGCCGAGCACGAGGGCGACGACGACGATGATCGCGCCCAGGTACTCCATGGCGGTGGCGCCGCCGTCCGATCTGAACCGGCGCCGGGTGCCCCCCGTACGTCCCCTGCTCATCGCTCCCCCTCGCGTATGCGGTCCACGGCATATCCGGTGACCGCACCGGCCACGACGACGGCGCAGGACATCAGCACGCCTTCGAGGGAGACCCGCTCCCACCTGATGGCGATGTTGAGGACCTGCGCGAGGACGGGGACCGTGAAGACGGCGAAGGCGTGCCGTACGGGCAGGTCCCGGAAGGGTTCGCGATGCGCGCGCGAGGAGGCCCAGGCGCCGAGCGCCACGCAGACGGCGTTCGGCAGATGGATCACCAGCAGCCGGCCGCCGAACGATTCAAGCCGCTCGGTCGACCCCAGCGTTTCGTAGACGTAGGTGACTTGGAGGTACGAGGTGACGGCAAGCACCACGAACCCCGCCGCCCAGGCAGCGGCCATCGCGAGCAGCCCACCGCTCTCCGGCGCCGTATACCCGTAACCGGTCCCCCGGTACGGCGGCCCTCCTGTCCCACGCATCCGCGCTGCCCCCTGTGTATTGGCCGGATCTGACCGGTCCACCGTAGGGGGAGGGCAGGGACAGGTCGTGGGCCCGTGGGCCCAGAGCCGGACCCAAAGGGGCACGCCCGTGCCCGGAGCTGCCCGAACCGTGCCCGGGGCTGCCCGAACTGTGCCCGACTGCCTGAACTACCTGGCGCCGCCCGGCCGGAGCTTGGCCGCCTGAGCCGCGCTGATCTCGGCGGGGATCTCGGGGGTCTTCGCGTTCACGAGGTTCGCGGTGTAGTAGGTGGCCACGGTCGTTCCCGTACGTACCACCTGGAACACCAGCGGTACGTCCTCGCCCTCGTAGTCCCCGGTGAGCTGGTAGGCCAGCGCCTGGTCCCCGGCCCGCGGAGCGGCCAGTCGCTTCACTCCGGAGTAGTTCGACGGGCCGTCCTCGCCGCCGTCGGCCGTGAAACCGTCCGCGCAGGCGACGACTGCCGCGTCGAGACGGGACAGCACCTGCCCCGCGGACTCTCCCTTGTGGGCGGTGAGGAATTCGGTGACGACCACCTGCTCGTCCTTCCCGCCCACGATCTGGCGGTAGACGGCGGCGTCGGCGACAGGCTCCGGAGCACCGTTCATGAGCGCGGTGAGCGGACGGCACTCGTCCTGGTCCGCTGTCTCACCGGCGGGCGGCGCACCCGCCATGGGGGTGACGGCGAAGCCGGCCACGTCTCCCTCGGCCAGCACCGCGCGCTCCAGCTCTCCCTTGGACAGCGTCTTTCCGGTCACCCCGGCGGAACCCCGTTCCCCGCTCGGGCTCGACGACGCTTCCTTGGCCGGTTCGCCACTGGTCCGAGCGGGGGGAGCCGTCTTCGATCCGCTGGGCTCACCCGCGCTGTCCGCCGTATCGGACGAGGTGCCACCGCACCCCGTAACGGCGCTCAGAACGACAGCGGCCAGCAGGGCCGCACCTCGCCTCGAACCGACCGGACGACTCCGCATGCGATACACCAATTCCCTCCGTTGAACGCAACCCGTTGAACGCGATCCGTTGAATACGATCCGTTGAATGCGGCCGAGTGGGGTGGATCCACAGGTATTTCTGCCGTTGAAGTCGCTCATCCCATCTCAGCGAAGACGCTCGTCCCACTCGACCCGCCAGCCCTGACGCCGGAAGGATGCCTCCACGCCGGCCCAGTCCTCCACCCACTCGGCGATGCAGTTGATCTCCATGCCGGGATCGTCCGCGACGAGGATCGAGACACCGCCGCCGGCCTCTCCCCTCTCCTCAGGCGTCTCGTCGGACGTGTCGCCGGACGTCCCGTCGAGATCCGTCATCAGGTCGGCCCGCACATAGCGCCCCGTTTCGTCACCGGAGACGATCCTCCCCACCGTCCCGAACCGTGCTCTCGCATTCGCCTCGGAGACATCACCGCGGTCGAGGGTCGCCGTGACCCGGAGCTCCACGGGGTCGGCGCTGTCGCTCCCGCCGCCGTACGCGGAGACGGCGGCGGCAAGATAGGAACGCCCGTGTTCAGCCGCGGCGGCGCGCAGCGATCGCAGCCGCTCGGGCGACACCTCGTCCCAGGAGAGGATGGTCGCCACGTCCCGGTCCTGCGCCTCGTCCTCTCCGGCCGGCAGATCCGCGTCCCCGCTCCGGCCGAGGGCAAGGGCGAACTCCTGGGCGAAGGAGGAGGGCTCGACAACACCTTCCGGGCTCTCGTCGATGAGCATCGCGACGCCGGCGAGCAGTGACCTGGCCGCAATCCGGGAAAGGGTCACGACCTCCGTGTTCTCACGGCGTTCCCCGAACTCCGGATACCCCGTCATCTTCCGGTGGATCTCCGCCACCGTCGCCGGATCGACCGGTCCCGTCCCCCACAGCAGATCCAGCGCCTGCCGGAAGACCTCCAGGTCCGCCTCACGGCCCGACTGCGAAGTCGACCAGAAGAGAACACCACAGGTGCGCTCGGCGCAGGCGGCCGCGAACGCCCTGGCCTGATCGAAAGACCCCATGAAGGCCATACCGCGCACACTTTCCAGGATCTTCACACCGCTTCACTCCCACAACGTAGCCACGTACCTGTGTCCGGATCCGTGTGCCGGATCCACGTGCCGGATCCTTCCGCCGGATCCATCCGCCGGATCCATCCGCCGGATCCATGTGTCCGGGCCGCATTCACCGGGAACGCGGCTGTTCCCGCCGGGGCGCCGGATGCCCGGCGCCCCCGCACACAGCGACTCTACGGCCACCAGAAGGTACGCACTTTGCTTCCTCCCTTGCCTGTCACCTCGCCGCTGACAACACCCTGCGAACCTCTGATCAGGGGCGGACAGGTGTTCCTGCACACGTTCCTCGACGCACCGCCCGCGATGGGTTCACCGCCCAGCTTGTTGATCTGGAGCAGGGCGTTCTGCTCCGCGTGGGTCGCCCCGTCCTGGTTGACCCGAACCGCCAGGTCGCCGCGCTTCTTGGCCTGGGTGAGCTGTGCGGGCGAGAGTCCGGGCCCGCTCCGGGCCACCACGTTCCGCTCGACCCATTTGCCCGGCTGACCGGGTACGGGGAACCGTGCGCGGATGACCGCGCTCGTGTTCTTCTTCTCGGCCCACTCGACCGCCGTCTCGATTTCCTCCGGTGACTTGCCCTTGGCCTTGGCCTCGGCGCGCACCTCCCGGAGGTACTCGTCCTGGTAGCTCCTGGCATCGTCCGCCATGTCCTCGGCGAGGGCCTTGAGCTCTTTCTGGGTGCGCTTTTTCTTCGGACCGCAGTCATTGTTGTGTACGAGAACGTTCCGGCTGCCGACACCCACGTAATAGGTGTGGGTGGACTCGACCGTCAGGTCGTGGGTGCGCTGCCGCCGCTCATAACGGCTGACGTCCGCGACCGCGACGGTCGCCCCGTCAGGAAGGCGCAGTTCATCGCCTGCCCCGATCTCACCGGCGTCCGCCCAACGGTTCTTGTCGACCAGCCAGAACGGGTGCGTGTCCGTGGCCGTCAGGGTCGCGGTGCCGGACACCCCCGCGCCGTCGGCGAGGCGGACGGTGAGCCGGGTGAAGTCCTTGTCGTCCTCGGTCGTGATCGTGTCCGTGACCGCGCGGGACGCCGTCAGCCCTCGTACCGGATCGGTGGCCAGCACCCGGTCGCCGGATCTGACGTCCTCGATGGCGCGACGTGTACCGTCCGCGAGCAGGACCGGGGTGCCGGGCAGGAAACTGTGCTTGGCGGGGCAGGCGGGCTCCTTGGGCTTGCCGCCGGCGTCGGGGTCCTCGGGCTTCTTCTCCCGCTTGGGGAGCTTCTGCTTGAGGTCGTCGACCTTCTTTCTGAGCTGGTCGGCCTTCTTCTTGGCCTTCCACATGCCCTTCGCACCGCCGACGACGTCCCCGCCGTGCTTGACGATGCTCTCGACGACCTTCTTGCCCTTCTTCCACTCCGTGGGCCAGCCGTACTTCTTGAGAACCTTGGCGGGGAGTGAACCGAGCAGCGCCATCACCACATTGATGGCCGTTTCTGAGCAGGAACTGGGATCGCCCTCGGTGAAGCACTTGACGGCATCCGTGATGCCCAGCTCGTCCGCGAGGATCGCGCCGAGCTTCTTGGCCGCCTCTACGGCCCGCTTCTTCTCCTTCTCGTACTCACCTTCGGCGTCCTCCAACTCCTTGACGGCGGCGTCGTAGTCCTTCTCCGCCTGGGTCTTCTCGGTCGGGGAAGGCTCGGGCTCGCCCTGCCCGCCGGTGCCCTTCGGACCATCGGCCTCGATGTTCCCGTCGTCACCGTTGCCGCCGTCATCGCCGGAACCACCGCAGTCGCCGCCACCGATGCAGCTCACCTGCGCGGCGATCTTCTGGGTCAGCTCGGTGCCGATACCGGTGGCCACCAGGGCCCCGACGATCGCCACGACGACCAGAACCAGCCCCAGGTACTCCAGCCCCGTCTGCCCGGACTGTGCAGATTTCCTGAGCCCTAACAACCGTGCCTGGGTGATGGGGTGTCGTAAGACGGGACGGTTTCTGGTGCTCCGGGCCCGATTCCGCGAGAGAAGAGGCATACTCCCGAGACTAGAGAAATGGCCGCTTTACGTCGTGGGCCCTGGGACCCAACTCGCGGGCCCATGAGGGGCCGTGCGGGACCGTGCGTGACCCGTGCGTGACCCGTGCCCGTGCGGGGCCCCTCAGCCCGCGGCCGCCGTGCGGTAGGGGCGGAAGAACGCGCGGAGTTCCTCCGCGTAGAGCTCGGGTTCCTCGAACGGCGCGAAGTGCCCGCCGCGGGCGGGGTCGGTCACGCGGACGGTGTTCGCCGTACGTTCCATCCATGCCCGTGGCGGGCGGACGAGGTCACCGGGGAAGCGCGAGAAACCGGAGGGCACTTCGACCCGGCGGGCGTGCTGCGCGGGCGGGATCGCGGCGACCTTCGAGTAGCGCCAGAACGAGTCGGGCCAGCCGTGGCTGAGGACCAACGGCAGTACGGGCCCGGCCGGCGCGGCGGCCCGGGCGTGCACGAAGTGGATCCCGAGCCCGCCGAGCGGGACGCGGAACCGCGGCAGCCGGGCGAGCGCCGCCTCCCGCGCCGGCCAGTCGAACTCGTCCGCCCAGTACGCGACGAGCTCGCGGAGGTAGGCCGGATCGGTCCCGAGCGACCACCCGGCATCCTCGGGCGCATCCGGCCAGCGCGTGGCGCGCAGCCGCGCGCGGAGATCCTCCAGCGCCGCGGGGCTGGTCCGCGGGGTGAACGGCTCGGGGCGGAGCGGGGCCTCCGGCATGGCAGGCATGCCAGGGCCTGTCGTCTGGATCATGCTGGGCTCGCGTGCCCGCAGTGACATCAGCCGCTGCCGCGGCGGGCGCTCCCTGATCCAGCCTGATCCAAACGACAGACCCTAGTGCCGGTCCGCGCGATCTGGCGCAAAATAAGCGCATGAATCAGCTGAATCAGCATGTTTTCGGCGGCGGCCTTCGATGACCCCGGCCGGGGCCGTTCGCCGAATGTTCCCAGCCGGGGCCATTCGCCGAATGATCCCACGCACGGTGGCCGGTCAGATGTTCGCTCTGCTCGTGGTGATGGTTCTGCTCCTGGGCGCCGGAGCCGTGTCGGCGCTGGTCGTGCAGGCGGGCAACAACAGCGAGGACGTGGCACGGGTCCGCGCGCTCGCCGTCGCCGAGACCTTCGCGCACGCGCCCGGAGTGCTCGCCGCGCTGGAATCACCCGACCCGAGCGCGACGCTCCAGCCGATCACCGAGGTGACCCGGCGCCGGACCGGTGTCGACTACATCGTCGTGACGGACACGAAGGGAATCCGCTACACCCACCCCAACCCTGCGGAGATCGGCAAGCGCATCACGGGCCCGCTCTATCCGGCCACGGCGGGACGGGCGTTCACGGACCGGGTCCCGGCTCACACGCTGTCGTCCCCGTCGATCCGCGCGGTGGTCCCCGTGTTCGACAAGAAGGGCTCCGTGGTGGCCCTCGTCAACGCGGGGGTGACGATCGCGGACACCTCGGGCACGGTCAACCGGCAGCTGCCGGCGCTCATCGGCGGCGGCGCGGGGGTGCTCGCCCTGGCGACCGTGGGCGTGGCCGCGGTGAGCAGACGGCTGCGGCGCCAGACCCGCGGGCTCGATCCGGCCGAGATCACCCGGATGTACGAGCACCACGACGCCGTTCTGCACGCCGTCCGCGAAGGCGTCCTCATCGTCGCCGACGACGGCCGGCTGCTGCTGGTGAACGACGAGGCGCGCCGCCTGCTCAGCCTGGCCCCCGACGTGCCCCTGCGCGACATCACCGATCTCGGGCTCGACGAACCCCTCACCCGGCTCCTGGCCGAAGGGCGCGTCGCCACCGACGAGGTCCACCAGGCAGCCGGCCGCTTCCTCGCCGTCAACCAGCAGCCCACGAGCTCGGACGGGCGCGCGCTGGGCAGCGTCGCCACGCTCCGGGACACCACCGAACTGCGGGCCCTGGTCGGCCAGGCCACCGAGGCCCGCGAGACGCTCACGCTCCTCTACGACGCCAGCGTCAGCATCGGCAGGACGCTCGACCTGACCCGGACGGCCGAAGAACTCGCTCAGGCCGCCCTTCCGCGGTTCGCCGACTTCGCCACCGTGGACCTGTTCGACTCCGTACTGCAGGGGGCGGACCCGGCGCGGGAGAGGGACACACTTCGCCGGGCGGCCGCGGCCGGGGCGCAGGGACAGCGCGCCTTCTTCCGGTCCGGCCAACTCGTCAGCTTCCACCCGTACTCTCCGCAGGCCCGGTGCCTGGCGAGCGGGAGGTCGGCGCTCGAAACGGATCTGGCGGGGGCGTTCGTGGGGAAGGACCAGGACCCCCTGCACGCCGAGTGGCTCCGGTCGCACGGGATGCGCTCGCTGATCACGGTTCCGCTGCGCGCCGGGGGCGCGGTCCTGGGCGTGACGAGCTTCTACCGCGGCGAACGGCTCCCCACCTTCGACGAGGAGGACGTGTCGACCGCCGAGGAACTGGTGGGGCGCGCCGCGGTCTGCATCGACAACGCCCGGCGCTACGCCCGGGAGCACACCATGGCCGTATCCCTGCAGCGCAGCCTGCTCCCGGGGGACCTGCCCCGGCAGAACGCGGTCGAGGCCGCGTACCGGTACGTCCCGGCGCGGTCGGGGGTGGGGGGCGACTGGTTCGACGTCATCCCCCTGTCCGGTGCCCGCGTCGCCCTCGTCGTCGGGGATGTCGTCGGCCACGGGCTGCACGCCGCCGCCACCATGGGCCTCCTGCGCACCGCCGTCTTCAACTTCTCGGCGCTCGACCTGGCACCCGACGAGCTCCTCACCCACCTCGACGAACTCGTCGCCCGCCTGGACCAGGAGGAGAGCAACCGCGGCCGGGAGAGGGGCGCGGCGTCGACCGGCGGGGCGGGGGTCATCGGCGCCACCTGCCTGTACGCGATCTACGACCCGGTCTCCCGCCGCTGCACCCTGGCCCGCGCCGGCCACCCGGGGCCCGCGATCGTCCGCCCCGACGGCACCGTCGCCTTCCCCGACGTGCCGGGCGGACCGCCGCTCGGCCTGGGCGGCTTCCCCTTCGAGACCGTCGACATCGACATCGCCGAGAACAGCGAGATCGTCCTCTACACCGACGGCCTCGTCGAGAGCCGCAGTCAGGACATCGGCACCGGGCTGGAACGGCTGCGGCAGGCACTGGCCCACCCCGACCGGTCCCCGGAGCAGACGTGCGACGCGGTACTCGACGCGCTGCTGCCCGCCGACGCGGCTGATGTGAGCGACGACGTCGCCCTGCTCGTCGCCCGCACCCGCGTCCTGGACGCCGAGCACTTCGTGGCCTGGGACGTACCCACCGATCCCGCCGCCGTCGCGGATACCCGCGCCGACGTCACGAGCAAGCTCTCCTCCTGGGGGATGGACGAGGTCGCCTTCACGACGGAACTCATCGTCAGCGAACTCGTCACCAACGCCATCCGCCACGCGGTCGCCCCCATCCACCTGCGCCTGGTGCGTGACCGCGCGCTCATCTGCGAAGTCTCCGACGGCAGCAGCACCGCCCCCACCTGCGCCGCTCCACCGCCGGGGACGAAGGCGGACGCGGCCTCTTCCTCGTGGCCCAGCTCACCGAACGCTGGGGCACCCGCTACACGTCACGCGGAAAGACAATCTGGGCCGAACAGATCCTGCCACCCGCGGAGCCCACTGACCCGGCTGCCCTTGCTGGCCCCGCTGGCCCTGCCGGCCCGGCTGGCCCTGCTGGCCCCGCTGGCCCTGTTGGCCCCACTGAGCCCACCGGGCCCGCTGAGCCCGCTGAGCCTACGGAGCCCGCAGGACCTGTCGGCTCCGCACATCCCCGTGAGCCCGGGGAGCCGAGGGAACCCGGGGAGCCCCATTCGCCCGCCTCACGGTGAGCGCGATCTCCGAAAACGGGCTGCCTACCCGACGACCACGCCGGCCGCCGGGCTCACGGCCGGCCTGTCTCGCCGGGTCGTACCCAAGGCAGCCTGACCGGACGGCGATGCCACCACCAGCCGCCATCAGCGACTGCCGAACCCGACATGGCCGACCGCCCCAGCAACTCCCCGCGGTCTCCCACCGTATGTGCGAGGAACACCGCATCGAGTTCCTCGACCGCCCGGGCAAGGGGCTCCCGCAGCTCTGCCGGTGCGGTCGTCAGCCGTACGTCGAGGTGGTCACGCGTCCCCAGGTCCTGCACGTACGACTCCAGCGGATAGCGCCCCGTCGGCGCCCAGTCCCCCGCCATCCGGCGGACGAGCCTCTCCCACAAGAGCAACCATTCTCTGGCCCTGTTCGCCGGGTGCTCCGCCGGTGCGACTCGCTCAGGATCGACGGCAGCGACGAATGCATCCGTCGCCGGAGTGGCGATCCTCTCCTCTCTGAAGATTTCTGGCAGCAAATGAACCCGAGCCGACGGAAACCGAGGCACAGATTCCTCGACCACCGCGACCGTGTAATCGAGATCGGGACCCTCCGACTGTTCAACCCGTGCCCGAGTTACCACGCCGTCGGGTGTAACAATCCAGTAGGCGGAGGGAATTGCCTCTTCCGCGTGCCACAGGAGAACCGTATTCAGTCGCTGCGAGAGTACGCCTGCCAACTCCGCCGTATCAGGAGGCCAACGGAACTGTTCCGCTAGCTGGATCTCCAGCAGTGCAGCCAAGTCTCCCTGAACCACGGCGTAGTCACCCAGCACAAGCGCCTCCCAGTCCCGCCCCTCCAGGCATCCGTCCACATCTGCCGTGTCCACCGCAAGCGGGTCCACGCTCAAGACTTCGGCCAGAACATCACCGAGAGAAGAGGGAAGGAACATGTCAGCGACAAGAAAATTGTGGATCACTGGTTTTCCACAAGGTATTCGATCGGCATCAGAATGAATTCTCCATAGCCGCACAATTCCGCGATTCGCCGGAATTCCGTATGAGCTGAAGCCGAGACGGGTGCCCCGTATGCGGAATACGCATGCAGAAGGAATCGATAGGCGAGCGGGCCACCCGCCTCCCTCGCGCAACGGGACACCGCGTCACGCACCAGATCGGCCGGCACCGGCTCCAGCGGGAACTCGTAAACCGGTTCGATCTCTTCAGCCAGTCGGATGACGCCATCAGAGACGTCGGTGCCCGCCGGCTCCCGCACGCGCTCCGCAGACATTCCGAACTCGCACGTTCCGGACGGCACAGTCGGTACGAAGGGCACCAGCATTCGATCGATCTCGGTGAGCCACGCCCGCCCTCTCAGGGCCGCAGCATCGACTGGATAGAACAGGGCCACCGTCCGCCACAGCGCCTCGATGAGTTCGGAAGGGAGTGGCGAGTCGAGCAACAACCGTACGTCCCGGTGGAGCAGCCTCAGCTCTTCCTCACCATCGTCACCGTCAGCCGCAGCGCGTTGGATCCACCTCATCACCAGATCACTTGGGTCAGCACCATCGTGCCGCCAATCCATATGGAAACGGCCGCCCAACACAGTCAGGCCAAAGTCGAATTCCACTGCAACTCCATTCAAGCCACCCTAGACCGGATAAGCGGTATAGACATAGTAGCCACCTTGCACCTTCCGACCCGATGGATCCTTCTTAGCCTTTTTAAGGATCACCGTATAGCGATTTCCGGTGTCACCAGAGGTTCCATCACTCTTCAGGTACCTGCCGAGAGGGTTTCTGGCACCGAATGTCTGGACAGGCAGAGTCAACTGTTCACCATCACGAAGTCCTGCGAGCCTCTTGGCGATGTAATCCTTGTTTTTCGCCAGGGCATAGTCAACCGCCTGCTGAGCCGTCTGCCTGTCGACCCACTTACTGTTGATGCCCTTCTTCTCAGCCAGTTCCCGCATACGCTGCGGACTGACGTCTACGTGCTCATCCAATGTGTGCGCCTGGCCGGGGAAACGCCGGTCCGCTTCGTCCAGGTCCCCGCCACAGTTATGGACGAGCACGTTCTCGTTGCCGACCCCAACGTAATAGGTATGGATGTCGTCGACGGTCAAGTCTTGTGTCGTCTGCGTCCGGGCGTAGCGGTCGACACCGGTGACCACGAGCGATCCACCCGTCGGCGTCAGCAGAGCCGCGCCCGGCCGGATATCCCCGGCCTCCACCCAGCGCTCTTGGCCGGTGAGCCAGAAGGGGTGCGTGTCGGTGGCCGTGATGACCGCGGTTCCGGAGGGAGTGAGAACCGTGAGCCGGGTGAATCGCTTGTCGTCGTGCGTGGTGATGGTGTCCACCACACGGCGGGCAGTGGTCAGTCCTGTGACCGGATCAGTGGCTGTCACCAACTCACCTACACGCACGGCCTTGATAGGCACACGGCGCCCGTCCGCCAGCAGGACGAGTGTGCTCGGCAGGAAGCTGTGCGTGACGCACTTGGCTGGATTACCCTCCGGCTTCTTCGAATCCTCGGCGTCTGGTTTGCGCTTGCCGTCAGAAGCCTTGTCCGCAGCCTTCTTGGCATCCTTGCCCAGCTTGCCGATTCTGCCGATCAGCTTGGCTTCGCCGTAACCGGGGATGAACAGCGAGCCGACGTTCCAGCCGACCGTACCCACGGCCCGGCCGTACTCGCCCTTGTCCCACATGTCGCGGACCTCGTCGCCGACGAACACATCGTCCGCGACGTTCACAACCGTCTTGCCCGACGCCTTGCCCCAGTCCCAAACGGCGCCGAGATAGTTGCCCTTGTCCCACTTGTCGCCGGCGCCCTTGGAGTCATCGCTCCACCGGTCACCGAGGCTCTTGCCGTACTCCTTGATGCCGTCCAGGGCGTCGAGCGGATGCATGACTGTGTCGAAGGTCCCGGTGACGTCGCCCCAGAAGCCGTCGGCAGCGGCCCCCTTGAAGAAACCTCCTACCTGCTTGACCCCGCAGGAGACGATCGCCCAGCCGCTGCAGCTCTCGTCCTCCTTGGCGTCGTCTCCGCCGTTCTTCTTGCCATCCTCGGCGTCACCGCGCTTCTCCTCGGCGGCACGCACCTCGCCGTCGGACGAGCCATCACCACCAGGGTCACCGGCACCACCCGATTCGCCGGAGCCCAGCCCCTCGCCGGCCTCGGCAGTCGTGCCGCCGCCCCCGTCGCCCCCTGCCCTGCCACCTCCGTCGTTCGGCCCCGCGGCTGGGCAGGCGCTTCCGCTGAGTTCGCAGACCGCGGCGCGCAGGCCGCCGGCGATCGGGCCGCCCACACCTGTGGCGACGAGGCCACCGACGACCGCGACGACGACCACGACCAGTCCCAGGTACTCCGCCGCCGTCTGGCCCCCGTCCGTACGCCACTTGATCATGCGGGCGAGCCGGAACGGACGGTGCTCGGCCCGGTCGAACGGCGCGAGCAGGAACCATGCGCGTGACGGTCGGTGACACAGCAACACGATGACGGCGAGGGGCAGGACCAGTTGGGTCAGGCCACGCCCGCCCCCGTCAGCGAGCGTCCCCAACGCCCCGACGAGCAACCAGCCCTGGACCGCCAGCAAACCCCACCGGACCCATGCCCCGCCCGTCCACGCCCACCGGCTCAGCACCAGCCCGACGACCCCCGGCGCGGCCGCGTACGCCAGCAGGCCCAGAAGTTGGCCATCCACCGCGTCGACGGCCGCGGCCGTCATCAGCGCCCCGGCCCCGCCCAGCACCGTCAGGCCGAACAGCACACGCACAAGGATCAGCGCGACCCGAAGCTGCTGCGGCAGCGGCTGCCGCCCCGAGCCGTGCGCGAACAGCCCTGGCGGTGTGGGCGGGACGGTGGCTCCCCCTATGCCTGACATGACTGGGCACTCACTCCTCAGCGACGCGTGACGGCTCGACCACCAGATTCAAGCACATTCGCGATCGCGAAGCATGGGCCCAGGGGCCCAATCGCATCCGGCCACACAGGACCACAGTTTTGGAGGATTCTGTAGACCCGCAGGGCACCGGGAGAGCGCCGCGGTACGTTGCTTAGGCAACGCAACCCTCGATCGAGACCCAAATATCACGCTCGAGCCCCCACATGGGCCGCCCGGCCACCCAACCGACACAACGTCCAGTTCAGCGAAGCGAGCCAGCCGAACCGACCCCCGTCCGCCGCAGTGTCACCCAGGACCTGACACCCCGCTGCGGGAGCCGCGCCTCGGCGACTCCCCAGTCGCCGCCCCAGTCGTCGACAACGGCGGCGAGCAGCCAGAGGGAACGACGCCGCCGCCCCTCACAGATGGCGACCGTGCCCGGGTCATGGTGGCGAGGGTGCTGATCCCAGAGGACGATCCGGAGGGCTCCCGCGCGGTAACGGAGGGAGAGATAGAGATCCTGGCCCGGCGTCAGCTTGGTCGCCGTACCAATGAGTTCGGTCGTGACGAGCTCGGCCGGATCGGCGTACGGAGCAAGCCCATGAACAGTCAGCGCCGACCGGACCGTCGCCCGTACGACCGCGGCGCAGCGCGGCTGCCCCGGGAGGGTGAAGCTGTAGGCGAGGCCCTCCGGACGGACGGGCGAGCCACTACGCCGGACGTCGAGTCCCGCGGCGGAGAGCGCGGGAGGGGCAAGGGGGCAGCGTGCGCTGCGCGTGAGGGGCATGTGTGTCTCCTTGGAATGGGACGAGTTCGGTAACTCGCCCGATGGCGTCACGTCTCACATCTCTTCGCCTCGGGGCGCACGGGTGGCTCACTACGGTTGCTTCGGTGTTGCCGTACGGATGAGCAGTGGCCTGTCTCCCTGACGCGGGCCGGCCCCTCCCAGGGCAGGAGCATGCGGGCAGGATCGCGTGATGCACTTCCAACTCACCTGCGTGAGCAGTGCGTTACTCACTGTAGGGCATTTCGAAGTACGTGTACTACTCATTCCTCACGGTGCCATCATGGCCGCAGGTGGACCGTCAGCCTGCACGCCGGGCAAACTGAGGGTATTCAGGCGGTAGCAGGAGGGACGCGTGCCACCAAGGAGCACACCCACCGAGCGCCAACGGCGACTCGGTACCGAATTGCGCAAGATGCGCGTGGCGGCGGGGATGACCACGGCGTTCGCCGCCGGACTGCTCGGCGTGCCTCGAACCAACGTGCCGAACATGGAGTCCGGCCGGTCCGGCATCAGCAGCGACCGCGTGCGGACCCTGGCCGGCAATTACGGCTGTGCGGACCACTCTCTGGTGGACGCACTTGCCGCGATGGCTGCCGAGCGCGAGAAGGGCTGGTGGGAAGCGTATCGCGGCTGGCTGCCGGCCGGTTTCCTGGACATCGCCGAGATGGAGTGGCACGCGAGCCAACTGCGTATTGCGCTCTCCGTCCACCTGCCGGGCATCGTGCAGACCGAGGAACATGCGCGCGCCGTGTTCGCGCACGTCTTTCCGCGACTACCTGAAGCCGACATTGACGTGCGGGTCGCGCTGCGACTCGACCGCCACCGAGTGCTCGACAAGCCGGACCCTCCCGTGCTTGACCTGATCCTCCACGAGGCGGGTCTGCGGATGCAATTCGGCGGCCCCAAAGCCGCCAAGCGCCAGTTGGATTATCTGCTGGAGGCATCCGAGCGCGAGCATGTCACCGTACGCGCCATTCCGTTCAAGGCGGGAGGCTTCCCGGGCGCGGGCCAGTCCGTCGTCTACGCCGGCGATCGCGTCCCGCAACTGGATGTGGTCGAACTCGACAGCACCCATGGGCCTGAGTTCATCGACTCGGCCATACAACTCCAGAAGTACCGAGCCCAGTTGGATGCCATGCGGGATGCCGCGCTCTCACCTCGCGCGTCATGCGACTTCATCCGTGCCATCGCCGACGATCTTTAGGAGTTACCAGCTGTGACAATCATCGACTGGGAGGAGCCCTTCTGTGGAGAAGGTGCCAACTGCTTCCGACTCGGCACCGACGAAGATGGCAATGGATACATCTCCGTCCACGGCGAAGAGGACCGGTACCTCACCGACGGCCGTGACGCTCTGCGCAACCTGATTCGCGAGATCAAGGCCGGCAAGGTCGACCATCTGCTCTGAGGGGCACGCAAAGCGGCGGATCTGCGTGTTCGTTGCAGATCCGCCCGCTCAGTGTTCACGTGGTGAGGGATGAGGGCCTACGAATCGTTGCCGCGCGGGAAGGAGACTTCCACACGGCGGTTCTTCTTACGGCCCTCTTCTGTGCTGTTGTCCGCGATCGGATAGTCCTCGCTGTATCCCCGAACCTCGTACGTGATGGCGGAGTTGCTCAGCTCCTCGCTGAGGACCTTCTGGACCGCGTCCGCGCGCTGCTTGGAGAGCACCTTGCCGTGTTCGTAGGAGCCGAGGTTGTCCGTGAAGCCGAAGACACGGATCTTCGTTGCGTTCTGCTTCTTGATCTCGTCGGCGATCGCGGCGATACGGCCGTTCGCCTTGCTGCTGAGTTCCGCGCTGTCCTTGCCGAAGAGAACCTCGGCCTGGAGGGCGAACTTCACGGTTTCGTTGGTGTCCTCACGCCGCTCTTCGCCCCCCATGTCCTCGACAACCTGCTTGATGTCGAGAACCTTGGGGTCGGCGAGTGTCGCGCCGCTGGACAGTTTGAGGCCTGATGAATTGGCGTCGACCTTGACCGGGGCCACGGCTGTGGGCTCGGTGCCCGGCGGGACGCTCGGTCCCTCGTCAGCGTAGGCGCCGGTCGCGGTGACAAGGTTTGCCCCGGTCATCAGGACGGCTGCCGCTATGGTCGTCAAAGCCAAGTGCGGGGGTGCGAAACGGCTACGGATCTGAGTCATGTCCGCGCTCACCCGGAGATCTTCAGCTTGGCCACGGGGAACGTCGGCAGATTGAAGTCGATCTCCGTTGTCTCCGCCGGCGGCGCGGGGAACTGCCAGAACACGGGGATGGACTCACCGGCCTCGATCGGGTTGATTCCCGTGGTGCACAGGCACTGCCCGTCCGTGTCCCGCAGCACGTAGTACCGCTTCTTGCCTGCCTGATCGACCAGTGTCGCCCCGGCGACGGAGTTGCCGCTCGCCCTGGACACCTCGGTCTCGTTCCCTTTCCAGGGGAAACGATCGGTGAATTTCTGAGAGCTCTCGTTCTTTATCTGGCCACTGACGGTGACGAAGCCGCCCGACTCCCGCTTCACTTCATTGACCGTGAGCAGAACGCCCCCGGTGCCCTTCAACTGGGCCAGCTTCACATTCGGGTCCGGCTGCTCGGCCGCCGCGGTGTCCTGCCCCTCCGTGTTCTTCTCACCCGCCGGCTGTGAGGAAGAACCGGACTCGGTCTTCTTGCCGTCATCCTCGCCGCCGCCGCAACCAGCCACAGTCAGGGCCAGGGCGGCTGCCATCGCAGCCACCGCTACTCCCCTGCGGCCCATCGTGGTGTGCCGAATGCTCATGTCTGCTGTTCCTTTGCTCGTCGTTCGCTGTCAGTCGGCCAAGTGCACGGCGAAGAGGGTCTTACTGATGGTGTCCCAACGGTCCAGATCGGTAGGGTCGACCTCGATCTGGTCCCCTCCGTCACAGTCGAAGGCGACCGGGACGGGCTCGTCGCCCTCATCCTCCCCGCCCTCGTCGGACCCATCGCCCTCGGGCTCTTCCTCAGGCAAGAGGCACCGAAACTCGATGACGGCCGTGGCACTGGCCGTGGCGTACTTCTCCTCGGTGCCGGGAATGACAGACTTCCCCACGGGGTCGAGGGACTTGACCTCGACCGTGATTCCATCTCCCTCGGGACCCGGAGAACAGGCGGAGCCGCCGCCGATGGGCGTCACCTCAGCGCGGTTTTTCTCGGCGAAAACCCCTGCCACATAGCACGGGTGAGCCAGACCGAACCTGACACCATCGTCGAGGAAGTCCCTCAACCCGTCGGGAGTCAGCAGTGCCGTGAGGAAGTCCGTCCCCATCCCGTCCCTGGCGTCCTGAGCCGCCGCGAGTGCAGCGGCATCAGCCGCACCTTGGGCACCATTGCGTACTGCGGACGCCTTGCCAACCGTAAAGAAAGCGAACGCGAGAAAGAGCAGGCCCGCCACCATCACAATGTAGATGGGGAAGGCCTGCCCTCTATCGCCGCGAAGGCGAGCCGTCATCAACCGGCCTCGATCTCGTCCACCAGCTCCTCGATCCGGCCCTGAATCTCCCCGCCGATACCCGAGGCCACGATTCCACCGATGATCGCGACGACCACCAGGATGATGCCCAGGTACTCGAAGGCCGTCTGGCCGCGGTCCCCGGACGCGTGGCGCTTCTGGATCTTCGAGACTGCCGTGTTCGCCCAGCCGTTCACGCGGACCTTGGTGTCGACGGCGGCCTTCAGCAGCATGTTGTTCGACATGGGGTTCCCCTCCAGGTTCGGCCGACCGCCTGCCGGCCGACGAGTAAGTCTCTTCCGCGTCACTCCCGTTACCGGCTTCCTCCTGGCCGGTTCCGTTGGCGACATGAGAAACGTACGCCGAATCACCGGGTGCGCCAGAGGGCCCCAGGGCCCAATCCAGGGCCCAAAGCGAAGCTTGGGCCCTCCGGCACGTCGGCTGGGTCCGCAGACCCAGGTCTGCGTCCAGGTCCGTAGCCGCACCCACCCGGCGCATGCCCGTGCACGGGCGGCCCGGCACCTCCGCGCCGCTCACCCCGCTCCGTCCGACCCTCTCACCCCGCGCACCCGCCCGTTCAGCCATGGCCGACCGCGCCCCTTCCTGCTCCCCCGCCTGACATACCGAGCCACTTCGCGATCGCCTCGCTCCTACTGCCGCAGTGCAGCTTGGCGAAGATCCGGTTGATGTGGTTCTTGACCGTCTTCTCGCTGATGAAGCAGGTGGCGGCGATCTGCTGATTGCTCATGCCGGACGCGATCAGTTCCATGATCTCCACCTCCCTCGAACTCAGCCCGAAGGCTTCCCGATTGCGGCCTGCGGGGACACTCCGCTCTCCACTCCTAGACTGTGCCACATCCGATTGCATTTGCGAAATACCTCGGGGAGTTCGGGGCACACCCGCCGCCAAATCGTCAGCATTTTGACCGATTCTGTCACCTCGCGGCGAAGGGATGCCAGAAACGTTTGCATGTGCATTCGCATCATGGCGTGAAGGGCGGACCGGAGGCCGCGGATCGCCGCCATAGGGGACGCCCGTCGTGTACACCGTGCCCAGGCCCTCCGGAAGCGACCGGCCCAGGGCCGGGGCCGGGCCGCTGCGCATGTGGTCCAGCAGGGCGTTGGCCGCGGTGGGGGTGAAGTGGGCACGCCCCTGTTTGATGTCTCGTACGGCCGAGACGAGTTGGTCCGCAGTGAACTCCCCGTGGACCAGGTAGCCGCCGGCGCCCAGCCGCAGCGCCTCGTGGACGATCTCGCTCTCCCGGCTGTACGTCAGCATCATGACCGGGGATATCCGTACGAGGTGGGGCAGGGCCGAGATGCCGTCAACGCCTGGCATCCGTACGTCGAGCAGAACGACGTCGGGGCTGGTCCGCCGGGCCACCTCGTAAGCCTGGCGGCCGTCCGCGGCCTCGCCGACGACCTGGATGTCGTCCCGGCCGGAGAGCAGCACCGTGAGCCCGGCGCGTACGACCGGGTTGTCGTCGGCGACGACCACCCGCAACGGTGCGGCGGCGGTGGGTCCCGGAAAGTCCGGCAGCGCTGTCGTCTCGACGGCGGGCGGAGCGGCGGGGAGGGGTATGGAGGGCAGTGGGGAGTGAGGAGCCCCGTCGTGCGCCGACGTGTACTGGGACGCATGACGTGGCGTGTGCTGCTGCCCTGAAGTGTGGGAAGGGTCGTCCGGCATCGTGCGGTCTCCTCTCTGGGGAGCAGTCGGGAGCGGAGGGTGACGAGGTCAGTTCTGTTCAGGGGGTGGCGCCGAGCGGAGCGCCACCAGCGGCAGATCGACACGTACTTCCGTGCCGACCGCCGCCTTGCCCCTGCCGATCCGGATGCGGGCCCCGATCGCGGCGGCCCGTTCGACCATCCCGACGAGGCCGAAGTGGCCGGCCCGCCGGAGACCGTCGAGGGTGGTGCCGGGCGGAAGTCCCCGGCCGTTGTCGTAGACGCTGATACGGAACTGGTCTCCCACGGTGCCGGCGGACACGTCCACCGTCTCCGGCCCGGCATGACGGTGCGCGTTCTCCATCGCCTCGGAGGCGATCGTGAGCAACTGCCTGGCCACCACGTGCGGCATGGTGGGTATGGTCTGGTCTCCGAACTGCCGGAACGACACCTCCAAGCCGCTACGACGACCGAAGTCAGCGGTCCGAGCAGCGAGTTCGTCCATGACGGCCACGCCCCCGTCGAGCCCCGATTCGCGGCGCAGGTCCGAGAGCAGTTCCCGTGACTCGCTCGCCGCGCGCCGGGCCGAGCGCGCGACCAGCTCCGCCTGCTGCCGTACGGTCTGCGCGTCCATCCGGCCGGCGGAGCCCGCGAGCCCCTCGGCCGCCATCGCCAGTCCGTGCAGTGTCTTGGCCACGGAGTCGTGCATCTCCCGGGCGAGCCGCGCCCGTTCCTGCTCGATCGCCTCGCTCACGGCGAGCCGAGCCCGGGTCTCGGTCAGCGCCTGACTGGCGCTGCCGAAGCGGAGCAGCAGGCCGCGCAGGGTGACCCCGACCGCGCCCGCGATGACGCAGAAGCCGAGGAGGAGGAGTGCCGTGGCGACGATCGACGCCCGTTTCTCGCTGTTCAGGTAGACCATCGCGAGGATCAGGATCTGGAGAGATGTGAAGAGCGTCGCGCCCCGCCAGCCGTAGACGAGTCCCGCCAGCAGCGGGGTACAGACGGTGACGTAACCCAAGGTCGAATCAGGGGTGGCGGTGATCAGCAGCAGGGCGCCGAAAACGCTGTCCGCCCCCAGCAGCCAGGGGTGCTTGAGCAGCAACGGACCGAACCGTTCCCAGTCGCGGAACAGAACGTACGAGCCCATGAACGTGACCAGGACGGCCCCGCTGACCAGGACCGTCGGTACACCGGGCGCGGTGCCGGCCAGAGCGAACGGAGTGGCCATGGCGATCATCGCCAGCCGGAATCCGAAGACCTGACGGCACATCGCCTGGAGCGCGTTGAGCTGGAGGGAGAGTGCCGGTGTCACCTCCGGTTCGGCCGGAGCAATCCGCAGTTCTTCGGTCAATCTGCTACTCAACCAGGTCAGTTGGACTGCCATGCGCCTGACACCTCCTTTCCTGGTTCCCCCGTGTGGTGTGTCATGTCAGCCGCCCAGGAAGCTGAGGTCCACGTTCGCCCCGTACACGAAGCCGACGGTCAGCAGCAGCAGCGTGCCGGGCAGCAGGAACGACGTGACCGCGAAGGTCGCCTTGGGGACGGCCCTGGCCGCCTTGCGCCGCGCGTTCTGGGCATCCGTACGACGCATGTCGTTGGCGATGGCGATCAACGTGTCAACAATCGGCGCGCCCAGTTCCTCGCCCTGCTGGAGCGCGGTGACGAACATCGCGACCTGCTCGGAGTCGTTGCGCTTACGCAATTCCTCGAACGCCTGGCGGCGGCTGACCCCCATGTCCATCTGGCGCAAGGTGATGCGCAGTTCGTCGGACCAAGGGCCCGCATACTTCTCGGACACCCGGTCGAGCGCCTGCCGGAATCCGAGGCCGGCGCTGACGACAACGGCGAGGACGTCGAGGAAGTCGGGCAGGGTGCGTTCGATGTGATCCCTGCGGACCCGGATGGCGGACCAGATGCCCACCTCGATCCAGAAGAGGCCGAAGAGGATCATCAAAGCCGCAAGAAAGACCTGACCACGGATGATCATCGAGAAGGCGCCGGCGAAGCCCAGTGCGCCGTAGACGGCGCGCCGGGCGGCGTACCGGTCGATGGTGAGACCGCCCGGATTTCCCGCGAGGTCGATCTCGCGGCGCTTCTTGTTGACCTGCTTGGGTCCCATCATCCGCAGCACGGCGGGGGCCCAGCGCATGCCGAGCCGGTCGATGCCGGAGCCGACGGCGCTGGTACGGGTGGAGCCGACCTCCAGCGCGATGGCGAGGTCGCCGGGGAGTTTGGCATCGGCCCGGTACATACGGATGCCGTGGAGGGCACCGTACACACCGAGCCCGATCACGAGCGCGAGCAGCAGTTCCATGTCTCCCTCTCCCCTCAGACGTCGATACGGGACAAGCGGCGGATCACTACGAATCCGATGGCGTAAAGCACCAGCGACGCGATAACGGCTACCTGTCCAATGAGCGCGCCGGTCATACGGTCGAGCGCACCCGGCATGACGGCGTTCAGCATGAGCAGCGCGGCGAAGCCGAAGCCCGGGACGGCGTACGCGGTCACCGTCACCTGGGAGAGCTGTGTCTTGACCTCACGACGGGTCTCCTTGCGCTCCTCCAGCGTCTCCGTGAGGTTGCGCAGCGAGCTGACGACCGTACCGCCGGCCCGGTTGGAGAGCACGAGCGTGGTCACCAGGACGACCAGTTCGCGAGAGGGCAGCCGCTCGGCCAGCTCTCCCAGCGCGGTGTCGAGTGACTCTCCGACGGCCAGCCGGCGCGCGACCCAGCTCAGCTCCTCGCCCGCCGGTGCCTCCAGCTCGTCGGCGGCCATGGCGATCGACGTACGGAGCGCCAGGCCGGCCTGAGTGGCATTGGCGAGGATGCGGGACAGCTCGGGAAGCTGGTTGATGAAGCGCTCGGTCCGCTTGGCGCGCTGCCAGTTGAGGAAGGTGTTGGCACCCCACAGTGCCATGAGTCCGGCCAGCGGGCCGAAGAACGAGGCAAGGATGGACGAGGCGATCAGCCAGAGGGCGACCACCGCGGCAAGCATGTAGACGAAGTACTCACCCGGGGTGATGTCGAGACCGGTCGACACCAGTTTGAGTTCGAGCCTCTTGCCGAACTTCGTCTTGCGGAGCCTGCGATCCAGCCCGATGAATTTGCGGCGCCGACCCACGACCGGTATCTGGCCGGTGGACGAGAGCCGGTCGACGAGTGCCTGGCGTTGGGACTTCCCCGCCGCATACGCGTGCACACCCATGACGCCGAACAGGCAGCACAGCAGGGTGACGCCGATCGTGGGGAGAACGAGATTGTTCATGACGGGCTACCTACTTGGCCTCTCGGGTGAGGAGCTGTTCTTCGGACGCGGCGACTCCGAAAGCCTGCGGAATGGGCTGGTTGGCCATGTAGAGACGCTCGGCCAC
Organism: Streptomyces sp. NPDC056987; assembly: GCF_042673865.1. NCBI lineage: Bacteria > Bacillati > Actinomycetota > Actinomycetes > Kitasatosporales > Streptomycetaceae > Streptomyces > Streptomyces sp. NPDC056987. The sequence goes on along the minus strand of NZ_JBHURV010000013.1, from coordinate 149,047 downwards.
GCGTCGCGGAAGCGGAAAGTACTGGAAGCTGCCCCGAATCCGTCCGTCGGCGTCCATGGGACGGGCGTTGAAGCGGACGGCGCTGACGATGCGGTACGCGTCCCTGCCGTGCGAGTCGAGTACCGCGATCTCCGTGATCCGGCGGGAGCCGTCGGCGTGCCGGGTGAGCTGGACGATCACATCGACGGCGCTGTTGATCTGATCGTGCAGCGCCTCGAAGGGGATCTTGATCTCGGACATCGACGCCAGGGTCTGCAGACGCATCAGCGCGTCCTCGGCGTTGTTCGCGTGCACCGTGGCGAGGGATCCGTCGTGACCGGTCGACATCGCCTGGAGCATGTCGAGCGACTCTCCGCCTCGGACCTCACCGACGACGATGCGGTCGGGGCGCATACGCAGCGAGTTGCGGACGAGGTCGCGGATGCTGATGTGTCCCTTGCCCTCCACGTTGGCAGGGCGGGACTCCAGCCGGATCACATGGGCCTGCTGGAGCTGGAGTTCGGCGGAGTCCTCGATGGTGATGATGCGCTCGCCGTTGGGGATCAGCCCGGAGAGCGCGTTGAGCAGGGTCGTCTTGCCGGTGCCGGTGGCACCGGAGACGATGATGTTGAACTTCGCCTGGACGAGCCCGGACAGCAGGAGCACCATCTGTTCGTCCAGCGAGCCGAAGTTGAGCATCTCGGTCAGCGTGAAGGCGCGCGGGAACCGGCGGATGGTGAGCGTGGCGCCGGTGAGGGAGAGCGGCGGGATGATGACGTTGACACGCTCACCGGACGGCAGTCGGGCGTCGACCATCGGGTTGGACTCGTCGACACGCCGGTTGACGGTGGAGACGATGCGCTCGATGGTCTGCATGAGCTGGTCGTGCGAGCCGAAGCGCATCGGGAGCTGCTCCACCCGGCCGCCGCGCTCGACGAAGATCTGGTCGGGCCCGTTCACCATGATTTCCGTGATCGAGGCGTCCTCCAGCAGAGGCTCCAGGATGCCGAGGCCCAGGGCCTCGTCGACGACCCGGCGGATGAGCTGCGCGCGCTCCACGGTGGAGAGGACCGGACCCTCGCGGCTGATGATGTGTCCAAGGACGCGCTCCAGCCGGGTGCGCCGTTCGGCGGCCGCCAGGGCGGACATCTCGGCGAGGTCGATCTCTTCCAGCAGCTTGGCGCGGTAGGTGACGACGAGGTGACTGTCCTCCCCCGTCGCGCTGTTCTCCTCGGGGGAGGTGATCCGTGCCCGCAGGCTCATGGTGCGTAACTCCTCGGTGATGCTGGCCTGCTGGGATGCCAGCCGGGCCGGTGGTGCTCAGTCGAGAGGCATGGTGGAGCGGCGCGTCGCCTCTCCCCAGTCGTCGATGCCCGGAACCACGGACGGGACCCTGATTCTGACCGTGTAGGTGACCTCATCGGCGCCGGAGCTCGGGGTGAAACTCGCCTTGTCCGGGCCGGACAGCCAGTCACTGATGGCCCTGCGTCCCGCAACCACAGGATCCAGCTCGTTGTCCAGCTCGTCCTGGCTTGCCGTTCGCGCCGCCACACGGGCCGCCGTGCCTGCCTGGTTCGCGGTGTACGCGGCTATCCCGAGCTGGATCGCGAAGAGCCCGACGAGCAGCAGCAGCGGTATGAAGCCCAGATACTCGATGGCGACCTGCCCGAGCTCATCGTGCCGACGACGGCGGCGGGTGGGGGTGTCCTTGCGCTCTGTCATGGCTTCAGCTCTCCTTGACCGACGCGGCATTGCCCTCGACCGAGAAATCCCAGCTCAGGAGACCCGGTACCAGTACCGGAACCTTCAGGGTGACCGTGGCACGGTAGAGGCCGGGTTCCTCGCCGTGGCAGTCGAACCCGGCATTTCCGGACCAGCCGCTCGGCAGATCCTCCTTGGCCGCGCGCGCACACTCCTCGTCCTGCACGCCCTGCGTGGCCGTGGTGCCCACGCGCGCGCCCACGTCCGCCGCGTTTCCCGCGAGGATGTAGGTGAAGCCGAGCAGCGCGCACTGCCAGAGCGCGACGAAGAGCAGAATGATCAGGGGCGTGACGCCCACGAACTCGATCGCGGTCTGTCCCCGGTCACGGTCGTCGGCACGGTGCCGGAAGCGGGTCCGGGACCGGGAGTTGAGCCGTTCCCGGTCGCGGCCCCGCGACAGGATCCAGGCGCGGGACCGGAGCCGGGCCCGGACGCGCCGTGCGGGCCCGTCCGGGCCGCGCGTCTGCGTCCGACTCTGCCGGCCAGTTCGTTCCCCCGAAGCGCACATGGTCAGCCATTCCCCTCATTGGAGCCGGAGCCCGAGCCCGACCGCCCCCCGCCGCCTCTGCGGCGGCGGGTGCCGATCGCGCCCCGGTCGTTGCGGAACTTGGCGTTCTTTTCGGCGGCCTCGGGGACCTTCACCAGGCCCAGTTCTCCGGCCAGTCCCCAGAGTGCCTGTTTGACGACGCTCTTGCTCTCCAATTCGTGCAGCCGGCCCGCGTCCACCACGCTCTGGAGTTCCTTGAAGTTGGCGGGAACGGCCGAGGCCGCCAGTCGCGTGCCGGTGATCTTCTGGATCAGGGGCGGCTGGATCTCCGTGGCGCGGCTGTAGCGGTTGACGACCGTCGTGGTCTCCTCCGCCTTGCGGATCTGGAGCCGGTCCCACAGTCGTACGATGCGCTTCGCGCCCCGTACCGCGATCACGTCCGGCGTGGTGACCAGGATGGCGCTGTCGGCCATTTCCACGGCGGCGGCGTTGGCGCCCGTCATCTGGGTGCCGCAGTCGATGACGACCACCTCGTACCGCGAGCGGAGCGCGCTGACGATCTGGCGGACCGCGCGGTCGGTGACCTCTTCGCCGCGTTCGCCCTCGCCCGGGGCGAGGAGCAGGGCCAGGCCGCTGCCGTGGCTGAAGACGGCGTCGGACAGGACGCGGGGCGAGATGTCCGTGATGGCGGCCAGGTCGACTATCGACCGGCGGAACTGGACGTCGAGGTACGAGGCGACATCGCCGGCCTGGAGGTCCATGTCGACCAGTGCCACCGTCCTGCCGGACGCCTGGGCGGCCAGGGCGAGCTGGATCGAGACGAGCGTCGTACCCACCCCGCCCTTGGCCCCGGTGACCGTGACGACCGTACCGCCGGGGCCCGTGAAGACGTCGCCGCCGTGGCCGAGGTGGCGGCGAACGCCGACCGACCACTGGGCGGCGGCCTGGAGGCGGTTGGCCAGTTCCTCGTAGCTGAGCGGCATCGCGACCAGGCCCCGGGCGCCCGAGTCCATGGCCGCCGCGAACAGCCCGGGGCTGGCGTCGGCCGTGACGAGGACGACCCCGACCGCCGGGAAGCGGAGCGCCACCTCGCGGATCAGCTCCAGCGCGGGGACCGGGCCGATCCGCTCGTGTACGAGGACCACTTCGGGCAGCTCGTCGAGCGACTCCCCGGCGAGCCGGGCGAGCAGGTCGATCAGTTGCGTCGAGTCCGACACGGGCGGCGCCGGCTCCACGTCGGGGAGCTGGCTGAGCAGGGTGGTAATGGATCTGGCCGCGTCGGCGTCCCCGACGGCCGGGATGATCCTCGTGGACATGAGTACCTCACTTGTCCTTGCCGAGCTCGTACGTGCGTTCGCCGGGACGGAGTGTGGTGTCGCTGCCGGGAGCGACGAGCGCGAGGCGGACGTGCTGCGCGAAGGACTCCGCGTACGCGATGCGCTGGGCGTCGAGCGTCTTGAGGGCGAAGGTGATCGGGACGGCCTCGGTGGTCTGGTTCTTCGAGTCCCTGCTCGGCTCCAGCGCGGTCAGCTTGCCGACGTCCAGCACCTTCGCGTTGGAGACGATGATCTTCGACTGGGCCGCCGCGCCCTGGTTCTCGGCGGCGAACGTGGCGAAGACGTTGACCGACGCCCCCGGGGTGATCTTGCCCGCCACGCCCGTGGCGGCATCGATCATGATGGCGATCTCCTGCTCCCCGGGCTGGAGCGCGGGACGCTTGACGATCATGTCGTTCTGGAGGAGCGAGCCTTTGCGCAGCTGGGTGATGGCGACCTTGCCGCCGACCTCGGAGAGGTTGGTGACCGCATTGTCGGAGAGCCAGCGCTTCGGCATGGTGATCTTCTCGAACTGATCATTCCGCAGGGCCTCGTAAGGGGCCACGTCCGACTTGATCCGGTAGGCGGTCACTTCGGGGCCGACCTTCGAATTCACGTCGCTGATCACCGAAAGAACACCGACGAACGCGGCGAAGGCGCAAAGAACGGAAAGGAGCAGAAGTATGACGCCACGGCGCTGGCGGGAGTTCATGGACCGTACAACCTCGATCGGGGACGTTGGTGCGGACGGACAGGGGAGCGGAGAGGCGGAGTGGCGAGCGGCAGAGCGGCGGTTGAGGTGTGGTCGGAGGGGCGGCGAGCGGGCGAGCGAGCGGTGATCCGGTGGGTACGGAGGGAACGGATGGAGCGGAGGGAACGGACGGCGGGCGTGGAGCGTTTGTCAGTTGTACGGCGGTGGACCACCCCCGTACTGCCTAGCAGTGTCCGCCGTTGTGTGTCAGGTGTCTGTAGGGCTCCGTAGCAGCTCCGTTGCCACTCCGTAGCACCCCACGGCTCCCGCGACTACGGCTCCTTACCCACAGGAGCCCCATCGTTCAGGACACCAGTTGGCTGAGATTGGTTCTCCGAAGTGTGCAGCGGTGAGGAACAGAAGCCGCACCGGTCCCCTATCAACTCCATTCCGCACCAATGACACCGTTCGCGCCGGACGGATGCCACCAATTGGTACGTTACCGAGATGTCCGGAAGGTGTGCCGCGAATTCGACGAGCTTGCCGGTGCCCCACCACCGCGCGGAATCCGCGGGCAGTTCGGCCTCCGACACCCCCGCGACCTGCCAGGCGGGGGCGAGCGTGGAGGCGACCCAGTCGGACTGCGACTGCCCCCGGGCGAACAGGAGTTGCGTCGCGAAGTCGGGACCGGTCAATTCGCCGGAGCCGATCTTGACGAGCTGCGGCTGCGGGCTGGCAACCACACCGAACTGCGAACCCGGCACCCACGACCTGGCATGCGCCTTGAGGCTGACGGGGACGCGGTCCAGCTTGGCGACGGAGCCGAGCACCGCCCCCGCGTGGATGTAGTGGGAGAGCAGCCGGGCGGCCGAGGCGACCACACCGGGGCTGAAATCGCAGATGGACAACTGGCGCAGCTGCCGTACGAGTACGGCCAGCCCGAGCGGCGGCAGCTCGGAGCGGAGCAGCGCGACGCGGTCCGTCTCCAGGACGGACCGCACGGCGAGCAGCCGCCGTTCGTACGCGGCCGGGATCGTGGACGGATAGAGGGCGACGACATATCCGTACTGCTCGACCAGCATCTGCATGTCGGTGAGCGCGTCCTCGAACGACTGCGCCTCGGGCGGCTTGAAGGCCGCGGCTGTGGGCGTCTGCTGATCCTGTGCCGGCAGCACCAGGTCGGCGCTGGTGACGGCGATTGCGGTCGACACGTACTGATTCCCCGTTTCCATCCGGTCACCGGCGGAGCCCGCCGGGAACCGCGGGTCGCTCACTGCTGAATACACCCGCATCGGCACTTTATCCAGCTCAATCCGCGACTACCAAGCTTTTCACTGAACGGAAGGCCATAAAGGCCCATAGGTAGTCGAGTTGGACAAATCGGAATGAAGATCACGCAGATTACGCAGATGACGCAGATATCGAGCGGCGGTGCGGCGGGGATTCCGCACGCGGCACACCCGTCACCGCCTCCACTTGAATGTGAAAACGAAACAATTCACTTTGCCAAAAGTTCACCGTCATACAAGTTTCACCGCACAAATGCCCGGCCGCCGCCCCCGCCCACCGGCACAACTCCATTGGCCTGAACCAACTTTACGCACGGCGAACAGGGGCTCGGCAAGAGCTTCCGTCGCGATCTTCACCACGGGCACCACACGGGCGCCACTCGGGCCCGACCGGGCGGCGAGGCGGGCACGGCCGCCCCTCCCGCGTTTACCAGGGAATGTCCCGCACCTGCTGCACGCACAGCACGATGAACAGCAGCCCCGCCGCAGCCAGCATCACATTGCTCAGGATCCCGTTCCGCCATTCCGTGGGCGTACGGGAGGAATTGAGCAGCCAGATCAGGGTGAGCGCGAGGAACGGCATGAAGAAGGCGCCCAGCACGCCGTAGACCACGACCAGGCCGAACGGCTCGTCGAGGAAGAGCAGCGAGATCGGGGGGAAGGTCAGCCAGAGCAGATACGCGCGGAACGGCACCGAGCGCTCCCGCTCGCCGGACGCGACCACCTCGGCCGTCGTTCCGGACGCCCCGGACGTCGCCACGGACGTCGTTCCGGCCGTCGTTCCGGACAACGCCCCGGCCGTCGTTCCGGACACCGGGGGCTCGTCTCCGCTCTTCCTCCCCCCGTCGGCGCGGACGCGCTCCACGAAGTCCGCGAACATCAGACTGACGCCGTGCCACACCCCGATGAGCGACGAGAACGACGTGGCGAAGAAGCCGATCAGGAAGAGCTTGGCGGTGGCCGGACCGAAGCGCTCCTCCAGGATCGTGCCGAGGTCGATCAGCCCCCGGTCCCCCGAGGTGAGCGCGATGTGGGAGGAGTGCAGCAACTCGGCGCCGACGACCAGCATCGCGACGACGAAGAGCCCGGTCGTGACGTACGCGACCCGGTTGTCGAGCCGCATCACCTTCATCCAGGAGGAGTTGGTCCACCCCTTCGCGTTGACCCAGTACCCGTACGCCGCCATGGTGATCGTGCCGCCCACCCCGCCGATCAGCCCGAGCGTGTAGAGCAGCGAGCCGTCCGGCAGGACCGGGGCGAGCCCGGCGAAGGCGGCGCCGATGTCGGGCGCGACGCGGATCGCGACGTACATGACGACCACGAACATGATGCCGATCAGCACCGTCATGACCTTCTCGAAGACGGCGTACTGGTTGAACCAGACGAAGACCAGGCCGATCAGGCCGGTGACGACCGCCCAGGTCTTGAGCCCGGGACCGTCCGGGAAGAGCGCGACGATGGGCAGCGCGCTGGAGGACATGGCGGTCGCGCCGTAGACGAAGCCCCAGACCACGACGTACACCGCGAAGTACACGGTGGTCCACCGGCCGAGGCTGCGCCAGCCGTCGAAGAGGGTGCGCCCGGTGGCGAGATGCCAGCGGCCGGCGGCCTCGGCGAGGGAGATCTTGACGACGCACCCGATGACCGCCGCCCACATCAGGGTGTAGCCGAACTTGCTGCCCGCGATGAGCGTGGCGACCAGGTCACCCGCGCCGACACCGGTCGCGGCGACCACGATCCCGGGGCCGATGTACGTCCAACTCGACTTGCGGGGCCGGGAATCGGTGGCGCCGGCATCGTGTGTGCCGGCGCCACCCGTGCCGGCCTCCGTGGTTCCTGCCATACGTGTCATCGCCTCCCGCTCGCCTCGTTACGTGACCCAAGTCACCAAAGCGGGGTGTCGATCATCGCGCAAGAGGGCCTGCGGTGAGGGTTCGGTGGGCGCCCGCCCCCGACGGAGCCCTGGACACGGCTGGATCACCAGGGACAGGCTCTAGATCACCAGACTCAGTAGCGCCGCCACCACGAACCCCGCCACCGACAGCACCGTCTCCAGCACCGTCCAGGACTTGATGGTGTCCCGCTCCGATATGCCGAAGTACTTGGCGACGATCCAGAATCCCCCGTCGTTGACGTGCGACGCGAAGATCGAGCCCGCCGAGATCGCCATGATGATCAGGGCGAGATGCGCCTGCGAGAGCCCCTGGTTCTCGACCAGCGGGACGACGATGCCCGCCGTGGTGACGATCGCGACCGTCGCGGAGCCCTGGGCGACACGCAGGACGACCGAGATCAGCCAGGCCAGCACGATGACAGGCAGCCCGACGTCGTTGAAGGTGTCGGCGAGCGCGTCCGCGATCCCACTGCCCTTGAGGACCGCGCCGAAGACCCCGCCCGCGCCGACCACCAGCAGGATGTTGCCCACGGGCTTGAGGGAGGCGGTGGAGACCGTCTCCAGGGAGCCCCGCGACCAGCCCCGCCGGATGCCCAGCAGGTAGTACGCGAGGAGCAGCGCGATGGTCAGCGCCACGAAGGGGTGGCCGAAGAACTCGATGACCGACCGGAGCGTCGAGGGATCGAAGGCGATGGAGGAGAAGGTCGCGAGCAGGATGAGGATCAGCGGGGTGCCGATGATGGCGAGGACCGTGCCGAGCGCGACGGGCGTCTCCCGCGGCGTGACACCCGACGCGCGCTGCTCGGCGGCGACGGCCTCCTTCGCCTCCTCCGCCGCCTCCACCATGTCCTGCGGTACGTCGACGAAGAGGCGGTTGCCGATCCACGCGGCGTAGGCCCACGCGGCGAGGACGGCCGGGATGCCGACCACGGTGCCCATCAGGATGACCCAGCCCAGGTCGACCTTGAAGAGCCCGGCGGCGGCCACGGGTCCCGGGTGCGGCGGCAGAAACGCGTGAGTCATGGAGAGCCCCGCGAGCAGCGGCATCGCGTACAGGATGACCGACTTGCCGGAGCGCTTGGCGGCGGCGTACACGAGCGGCGCCAGGACGAAGATACCGACGTCGAAGAAGACCGGGATACCGAAGACGACCCCGGTGACGCCCATGGCGAGCGGGGCGCGCTTCTCGCCGAAGAGCCGGAGCAGCCGGGTGCTCAACACCTCGGCGCCGCCGGAGACTTCGAGGATGGCGCCGAGCATCGTGCCGAGTCCGATGATGATCGCGACATGGCCGAGGATGCCGCCCATCCCCGACTCGATCATCGAGACGGCGGCGGACTTCTGGACCGTACCGAAGAGTTCGGTGACGGAGAGACCGGCGGCGAGGCCGACGGCTATGGAGACGCCGAGCAGCGCCACGAAGGGCTGGAGCCTGACCTTGATGATCAGGACGAGGAGCAGGGCGATACCGAGGGCGGCGACGGTCAGCAGACCGGGGGTTCCGCCTATGAGGAGCAGCAGGCCACCCGTGTGGGGTGGGGTGGCGGGGGCGGGTGTGTCAGCGGCGAGCAGCATGAGTTACCTCGGGACCTCTGGTCGGGGAAGGACATGGAGGATCGCGGTGCGGCTGTGCTGTACGGGTGAGGGGACGTGGGGGGGGGAGGTGCGCGGGTGGGGGCGCGGGTGAGGGTCAGCCGAGGACGGCGAGCACGTCGATCTCGACGAGGAGGCCCGCGGGCAGCCCCACGTAGACCGTCGTCCGGGCGGCGGGCGGCTGCGTCAGCCCCTGCGCGGCGAAGTAGGTGTTGTAGATCTCGTTCATCTCGGCGAAGTGGTCGACGTCGGTGAGGTAGACGCGCACCATCATCGCGTCGTCCCAGCTCGCGCCGCCCTCCTCCAGGATCGACTTCACGTTGTCGAGGGTCTGGAGCGTCTGCTCGCGCAGGGTCGGCCCCGCGGGCGTGGGCGGCTGCCCCTCGACGGCCGGCAGGAAGCCGACCTGGCCCGCGACCTGGAGGATGTTGCCCTTGCGGACGCCGTGCGAGAAACGGGCCGGCGGGGTGGTGTGCGTGGCGGGCGTCAGGGCGGTCTTCTCAAGCTTGCCGGTCGTGTCGGTCGTGCTGGTCTTGTCGGTCATCGGGCTTCCTTGTCGGGGTCGGGGTCGGGATGGGGGTGGGGGTGGGGGTGGGGAGCGGTGCCGGAGTACTCCCGGCCGATCGCGTCGGCGGTACGGCGCACCAGCGGGAGCAGGGTGAGGAATTCGTCGGCGCCGACGACGACGTTCGGCGCGGAGACCGACATCGCGGCGACGACGCGGCCGTCCGCGCCCCTGATCGGGGCGCCGACGCAGTTGATGGACTCCTCGTGGCCGCCGAGATCGGTGGCCCACCCCTGTTCGCGTACGGTCGCCAGTTCCTTGAGGAAGGCGGCCGCGTCGGTCGTCGAACGGGGCGTGTATGCGGGGTAGTCGAGGCGTTCCGCGACGGCGCGGCGCTCGGCTTCGGGGAGGTCGGCGAGGAGCAGCTTGGCGACGGCGGCGACGGTGATCGCGACCGGTCTGCCGATCCGCGAGTACATCCGGACCGGGTAGCGGCTCTCGACCTTGTCGATGTAGAGGACGTCGCCCTCCTCGCGCACGGCGAGATGGACGGTGTGGCCGCACTGTTCGTTGAGCGCGACGAGATGCGGGTGGGCGATCTCGCGCAGGTCCAGGTTCTCGACGGCTTCCTGGGCGAGCGCGAAGAGCCGGGCGCCGAGGCGGTAACGCTGGTCCTGCTGGCGGTAGACGAGGCCGTGCTCGTGGAGCGTACGGAGCAGCCGCAGCGCGGTGGACTTGTGGACGCCGAGCCGCTCCGCGACCTGTCCGAGGTCGGCGGGGCCCTGGGCGAGCAGCGGCAGGATGCTCAGCGCACGGTCGACGGTCTGGCTCATGGGGTACGTACCTCCGGCTCGTCCGCGCCCGTCCAGCCCGGCCCGAGACGCAGTGTGCCCCAGGCGTCCGCGTCCAGTGCGGCGAGCCGGTCGGCGTGGGCCCGGGACGGCGGCGTGGCGAGGTCACCGGCGACGGTGAGGGCGGCGGCGGCCATGAGGTGGCCGTGGCGCAGCCGGGCTTCAACGGGCAGGCCGCGCAGGGTCGCGGAGAGGAAACCGGCGGCGAAGGCGTCACCGGCGCCGACGGGTGCCACGACATCGACGCGCAGGGCGGGGACGGAGACGACGGTGTCCCCGGCGTCTCGGGCCTCCCCGGCGCTCCCGGTGTCCCCGGCACTCCTGTGCGAAGCGCCTCCGGCACTCCTGTGCGACGCGCCTCCGGCGCCCCTGTCCGCGCCTCCGGTGCCGGAGGAGACGGTGCGGGTGTACGCCGTCGCGCCCTCGCTGCCGCGCTTGACCACCAGCGTCTCCGGCTCGGGCAGCGCCGCCCGGATCGCGTCCGCGCCGTGCAGGTCCCAGGCCTCGGCCGCCTCGTCCTCCCCGACGAGGACGAGGTCGGCGCCGCGCGCCAGGTCGAGCAGGACCCGGGCGCCGTCCGCGTCGCGCCACAGACCGGGACGGTGGTTGACGTCGAAGGAGAGGAGGGGGCGGCCGGGTACGCGGCGGGTGAGTTCGCGCGTGAGGGCGAGGCAGCTGTCCGAGAGCGCGGGGGTGATGCCCGACAGGTGCAGCACGCGTCCCGCCCACAGGTCCTCGGGCGCCAGGGTGCCCGGCGCCATGGCGGAGGCGGCGGAGCCGGCCCGGTAGTAGGCGACCTCGTGGGTGTCGGTGGCGCGGTCCGTGGCCGTACGGAAGTAGATGCCGGTGGGCCGGTCCGGGTCCCGGCGGACGCCCGAGGTGTCCACGCCGTACGCGCCGATCGCCTCGACCAGGTGGTCGCCGAAGCCGTCGGCGCCGACCCTGCTGATCCACTTCACGCTGTGTCCCGCGCCCGCGAGCGCGCAGGCGACGTTGGACTCGGCGCCGCCGATCGTCCGGTCGTACGACGGCACGTCCGCGAGCCGGCCGGGGCCCGTGGGCAGGAAGGTGACCATGGACTCGCCGAGGCAGACGGCGTCCACGCTCGGGTGGACGGCGCGGTCCGCGGCTACGGTTCCGGTCACGCTGGGGCTCCTCGTGGTTCGTGATGCATCGGTCGTGAGGTGTCGCTCTTGATGCGTGGCGGGTGGTGCCTGGGTCGTAAGGGGTTACGCGAGGGGTTGATGGCGTCGATCGGGGCAGCATTGACCCGTTGTCCCGTTGACCCGTTGTCCGTCCGGATGTTAGACAACCCTGAGCGACATACGCAATGGACGTTGCACATGGCGCAACGACGATACGGGAGGCACTGCCCATGGCCACCGACGGGTACGACGCGGACGCCTCGTACGACACCGGCTCCGAGTACGTCGACCACCGCTTCAAGGGCCTCCCGCCGGACGCCGACGGGCTGACCGTCGGCGCGCTCGCCGCCGAGCGCCGCTCCCTCTTCACCGGCGGCTTCACCACCCCCGTCCTCGCGCTGTCCGCCGAGTCGGTCGAGCACAATCTCGCCCTCCTGGAGACGTACGCCGAGCGCCACGGCCTCGCCTTCGCCCCGCACGGCAAGACGTCGATGGCCCCCCAGCTCTTCGCGCGCCAGCTCGACCGGGGCGCCTGGGGCATCACCGCCGCCGTCCCCCACCAGGCCCGGGTCTACCGCGCCTTCGGCATCCGGCGGATCTTCCTCGCCAACGAGCTGGTCGACGCCGCCGCGCTGCGCTGGCTCGCCGCCGAGCTGGACCGGGACCCCGGCTTCCGTTTCGTCTGTTACGTGGACTCCGTGCGCGGCGTCGAGCTGATGGACGAGGCGCTGCGGGCCGCCGGCGCGCGCCGCCCGGTGGAGGTCGTGGTGGAGCTGGGCGCCGGCGAGGGTGCCAGGACCGGAGCCCGTACGGAGGCGGAGTGCGCCGCGGTGGCGGACGCGGTGGCCGGCGCCCCGACCCTGCGGCTGACGGGGGTCGCCGGTTACGAGGGCGAGGTCCCCGGCGCCGACGACGGCACCGTACGCGACTGGCTCCGCCGGCTCGTGGCGCTGGCGGCCGAATTCGACGGGGCGGGCCGCTTCGCCGCCGCGGAGGAGATCGTGATCAGCGCGGGCGGCAGCGCCTGGTTCGACGCGGTGGCGGACGTCTTCGCGGACATCCCGGCGCTCACCCGCCCCGTGTGCAAGCTGCTGCGCTCCGGCGCGTACATCTCGCACGACGACGGCCACTACCGCCGGCTCACCCCCTTCAACCGGGTCACCGGGGAGGGCGCCCTGCGGCCCGCGTTCCGGCTCTGGGCGCAGGTCGTCTCCCGCCCGTCCGCCGCGCAGGCGTTCGTCAACGCGGGCAAGCGGGACGCGGCGTACGACCTGGACCTGCCGGAGGCACAGGTCGTACGGGACGGCCGCACCGGCGAGATCCGCCCGGCGACCGGGATCACGGTCACGGGCCTGTCCGACCAGCACGGCTGGCTCGCCACCGCGCCCGAGGCGGTGCTGGAGGTCGGGGACTGGGTCGGGATGGGGCTGTCGCATCCGTGCACGTCGTTCGACAAGTGGCAGCTCATCCCGCTGGTGGAGGCGGACGGCACGGTCACGGACTTCGTCCGCACCTACTTCTAGTGCCGGGAGGGGCACTCGTACGTACGCACCGGGTACTGACAGGGAGGGTGGCATGGATCTCGTCATTCGCGACGCGCGCGTCATCGACGGCACGGGCGGCGCTTCGTACCGCGCGGACGTCACCGTCGACGCGGGCCGTATCACCGGCATCCGGCGCGCGTCCGACGGCGGACCCCGGACGCCGCGCCCGACCGGGGCGCGGGTGCTGGACGCCGCCGGGCTCGCGCTCTCGCCCGGCTTCATCGACATGCACGCGCACAGCGATCTCGCGCTGCTGCGCGACCCCGACCACTCCGCCAAGGCCGCGCAGGGCGTGACCCTCGAAGTCATCGGCCAGGACGGCCTGTCGTACGCGCCCGTGGACGACGCCACCCTCGCCGGGGTCCGGCAGGCGATCACCGGCTGGAACGGCGACGGCTCCGACCTCGACCTCGACTGGCGCACCGTCGGCGAGTACCTCGACCGGCTCGACCACGCCTTCGAGGGCCGGGGCTTCGACGGCGACGGCATCGCTGTCAACGCCGCTTATCTCGTCCCGCAGGGCACGGTCCGCGCCCACGTGGTCGGCTGGGACGACCGCCCCGCGACGGCGGACGAACTCGCCGCGATGCGGCGGCTGGTGGCCGAGTCGCTGGAGCAGGGCGCCTTCGGGATGTCGTCCGGACTGACGTACACACCCGGGATGTACGCGGACGACGCCGAACTGACCGAGCTGTGCCGGGTGGTGGCGCGGTACGGCGGCTACTACTGCCCGCACCACCGTTCGTACGGGGCCGGGGCGCTGCGCGCGTACGAGGAGATGGTGGCGCTCACCCGGCGGGCCGGCTGCGCGCTCCATCTCGCCCACGCCACCATGAACTTCGGGGTGAACAAGGGGAAGGCGCCCGAACTGCTCAGCTTGCTCGACCGGGCGCTGGACGACGGCGCGGACATCTCGCTGGACACGTATCCGTACACGCCGGGATGCACCACTCTCGTGGCGATGCTGCCCAGTTGGGCGAGCGAGGGCGGGCCCGGCGCGATCCTGGAGCGGCTGCGGGACGAGGAGAGCGCCGAGCGGATCCGGTACGTGATGGAGGAGGTCGGCGCGGACGGCTGCCACGGTGTGCCCATCGACTGGGACACCATCGAGATCTCCGGGGTCACGGACGCGGCGCTCGCCCACCACGTCGGCAGGACGGTCGCGGAGTCGGCGGCCCGGGCGGGCGAGGCGCCGTGGACCACGGCGCGCCGGCTGCTGATCGAGGACCGGCTCGGCCCGACGATCCTCCAGCACGTCGGGCACGAGGAGAACGTCCGCGCGATCATGCGCCACCGGGTCCACACGGGCGGCAGCGACGGCATCCTCCAGGGTGCCAAGCCGCATCCGCGCGCGTACGGCACGTTCCCGAACTATCTCGGCCGGTACGCGCGTGACCTGGGCATCCTCTCGCTGGAGGAGTGCGTGGCCCATCTCACCGCGCGCCCGGCGGCCCGGCTGGGGCTGCGGGACCGGGGGCTGGTCAAGGAGGGCCACCGCGCCGATCTGGTGCTCTTCGACCCGGACACGGTGGCGGCGGGATCGACCTTCGAGGAGCCGCGCACCCTGCCGGTGGGGATCCCGTACGTCCTGATCGACGGCCGGTTCGTGATCGAGGACGGACGCCGTACGGATGTCCTGGCAGGGAGGTCGCTCCGGCGCGGCCGGTGAGTGGGCCGGTGACCCGGCCGGTACGGCGGTACGGACGCGTCCGGTGCGGCGCGTACGTACGGACGCGCCTGGTGGGAACGGGCGGGCGAGCCGCTTCACACAAACTTGTGACCGGGCATCCGGAAACGGATCCTCACCGGCCTTTCACTCGTCTCTCCTCCCGGACTCCCGGACACGGTGACCGGGTGAGCAGAGGCGAAAGCGGTGGGAACCATGGGGCGCACGGGTACGGCCCGCAGGGGCAGGGGCGCCCGGTCGGCGGGCGCGCGGCTGCTGACGGTGGCGCTCGCGCTGGCCGGGGCCGCGCTGCTCACGGGGTGCGGCGAGCAGACGGCCGACGACAGCGCCGCGACGGCCGCGGTGCCGCGCCCCCAGGTCGCCTCACCCGTACCGTCCCCGCCCGACGACGGACGCAACGGCGGACGGGACCCCGACGGACGCGACGGGTTGGACCGACGCGACGGCGGACGCGACAGCGCGCGGGACCGGCGCGAGGAGCGCGTGCCCGCGCAGCCCGCGCCGCCCGCGCAGCCCGTACCTCCCACGCAGACCTCGAAGCCGGACCCGAAGCTGCCGCCGCCCCGGGTCAGCATGGACATCGCCCATGCCGTGGAGGGCGGCGGCAAGGCCGTCAGCCTCACCATCGACGACGGTCCCGACCCTGTCTGGACACCGCGGATCCTCGCGATCCTCCGGCAGAACGAGGCGCGGGCGACCTTCTGCATGATCGGCCCGCAGGCCGCCGCGCACCCCGATCTGGTCCGCCGGGTGGTGGCCGAGGGACACCGGCTGTGCGATCACTCCGTGACGCACGACACCGGAATGGACCACAGGTCACGCGCGTACCAGAAGGAGCAGATCCTCACGGCCGCCCGGCAGATCGAGCGAGCGTCCGGCGGGGTGCCGCCGCTGTACTACCGGGCCCCCGGGGGCGCCTTCACCCCGTACAGCCGGCAGATCGCGGCGAGCGCGGGCATGCGGCCGCTGGGCTGGAACGTGGACTCGAAGGACTTCGAACACCCCGGCGCCGGAGCGATCCTGCGCACGGTGCAGGGCGAACTGGGCAACGGCCCCACGCTGCTCTTCCACGACGGCGGGGGTAACCGCTCGCAGACGGCGCACGCGATGAAGCGGCTGCTGCCGTGGCTGCGCGGACAGGGTTACGCCTTCGGCTTCCCGGAGCGGTGAGCGCACCGCACACACACCCCTGTCCCGTACGCACGTACGAGGCATACGCCCCAGCGGAGCAACGTGGGGAAGAACACCACGCGGGCTCCGTTACGCGGCCGTAAGGTGGCGGACATGCAGGTCATCCAGTCGACGAAGCTCGCCAACGTCTGTTACGAGATCCGGGGGCCGGTCCTCGACGAGGCGATGCGGCTGGAGGCGGCGGGCCACCGCATCCTCAAGCTCAACACCGGCAACCCCGCCGCCTTCGGCTTCGAGTGCCCGCCCGAGATCCTGGAGGACATGCTCAGGAACCTGGGCGGGGCGCACGGCTACGGCGACGCGAAGGGGCTGCTGTCCGCCCGCCGCGCGGTCATGCAGCACTACCAGACCAAGGGCATCGAGCTGGGCGTCGAGGACATCTACCTCGGCAACGGCGTCTCCGAGCTGATCCAGATGTCGATGCAGGCGCTGCTCGACGACGGTGACGAGGTGCTCGTACCGGCCCCCGACTACCCGCTGTGGACCGCGTCGGTCTCGCTCGCGGGCGGGACCGCCGTCCACTACCGCTGCGACGAGCAGGCCGATTGGATGCCCGACCTCGGGGACATCGAACGGAAGATCACCGATCGGACGAAGGCGATCGTGATCATCAACCCGAACAATCCGACGGGCGCCGTGTACGACGACGCGATGCTCGGCTCGCTCACGGAGATCGCCCGCCGCCACAATCTGGTCGTCTGCTCCGACGAGATCTACGACCGGATCCTCTACGACGGCGCCACGCACACCCCGACGGCGGCCGTCGCGCCCGATCTGCTGACGCTCACGTTCAACGGGCTGTCGAAGAACTACCGGGTGGCCGGGTTCCGCTCCGGCTGGCTGGCGGTCTGCGGCCCCAAGGCGCACGCCTCGTCGTACATCGAGGGGCTGACGATCCTGGCCAACATGCGGCTGTGCGCCAACATGCCCTCGCAGCACGCGGTGGCCACCGCGCTGAACGGCCGGCAGTCGATCGACGACCTGGTCCTGCCGGGCGGCCGGATCCTGGAGCAGCGGAACGCGGCGTACGACCTGCTGACGCAGATCCCCGGCGTGACCTGCGTGAAGCCCAAGGGCGCGCTGTATCTCTTCCCCCGGCTCGACCCGAAGGTCTTCAAGATCAAGGATGACCGGCAGATGGTGCTCGACCTGCTGCGGGCCGAGAAGATCATGGTCGTGCACGGTACGGGGTTCAACTGGCCGGAGCCGGACCACTTCCGGATCGTCACGCTGCCGGCGGCCCAGGACCTGACGGACGCGGTCACGCGGATCGGGTCGTTCCTGGACGGTTACGCGCAGCACTGAGCCACGCAGCGTGAGCCCGCCAGTACCGGATCGCACTCAACTTTAGACTGAATCCAAGGTAGGATGGTCTCCTGACCACGCAAGGAGGCCGTCCCATGTACGAGCCCATCCGTACGAAGTCGGTCCACGCGACGTCCGACGACGCCGACTTTCCGCACCGCAGCCGCGAGGACGAGCTGAAGATCCAGCTCTCCGGCCACCTCTCCGCGCTCCTCGCGGTCACCGACGAGCTGGGGCTCGACGAAGCCGCGGAGGCCATCGCCGGGCAGATCGGCCGACTGCGCGGCGCCCCGCCGGCCCGGCACGCCGGGCTGAGCGGCGCCGACCCGGGCGCGCTGCACCGCCGGGCGCTCGCGCTCGCGGGCCGCGCCCTCGTCGTCGCGGCGTCACGTGCCGACACGGCCGCGGCGATCCTCGCCGCGGAACGCATGGACGCGCACACGGCGGCCCTGGCCGAACCACTCCCCGACCGGAGCGGCCCGGACCAGAACCACCTCCCTGACCGAAACCGTCCGGGCCGCAAGAGCCCGGATCAGCGCCTCGTCGGCGCCCACTGACGGCCCCGGCCCGCGGACCGCGGAGGCGCGCGGACCGGGTGCCACCCTCCGGTCAGGCGTCCGCGAGGGGCGTCGGAACGCCCCGTCCAGAGGGTCAGCCCAGGCGCTCGACCAGCGCGTGGTACTCGTCCCACAGTTCCTTCGGCGCATGGTCACCGAAGGTGTTGAGGTGTGCGGGGACCAGGGCCGCCTCCTCGCGCCAGACGTCCTTGTCGACCGAGAGCAGGAAGTCCAGCTCCGCCTCCGAGAGCGCGAGGCCGTCGGTGTCGAGGGACTCCTTGGTCGGCAGCACGCCGATCGGGGTCTCGACGCCGTCCGCCGTACCGTCCAGGCGCTGCACGATCCACTTCAGGACGCGGCTGTTCTCGCCGAAGCCGGGCCAGACGAACGAGCCCTTGTCGTCCTTGCGGAACCAGTTGACGTAGTAGATCTTCGGCAGCTTCGACCCGCCGTTCTCGCGTACGGCGTCCTGGCCCACCTTGACCCAGTGGCCCATGTAGTCGCCCATGTTGTAGCCGCAGAACGGCAGCATGGCGAACGGGTCGCGGCGCAGTTCACCGACCTTGCCTTCGGCGGCCGCCGTCTTCTCGGAGGCGACGTTGGCTCCGAGGAAGACGCCGTGCTGCCAGTCGAAGGACTCGGTGACCAGCGGCACGGCGGAGGCGCGGCGGCCGCCGAAGAGGATGGCCGAGATCGGGACCCCCTTGGGGTCCTCCCACTCGGGCGCGATGATGGGGCACTGTCCGGCGGGGACGGTGAAGCGGGCGTTGGGGTGGGCGGCGGGCGTGCCGGACTCCGGGGTCCAGTCGTTGCCCTTCCAGTCGGTGAGGTGCGCGGGCGGCTCCTCGGTCATGCCCTCCCACCAGACGTCGCCGTCGTCGGTGAGCGCGACGTTGGTGAAGACCGAGTTGCCCCACATGGTCTTCATGGCGTTGGCGTTGGTGTGCTCGCCGGTGCCGGGCGCGACGCCGAAGAAGCCCGCCTCGGGGTTGATCGCGTACAGCTGGCCGTCCTCACCGAACCGCATCCACGCGATGTCGTCGCCGATGGTCTCGACGGTCCAGCCGGAGATGGTGGGCTCCAGCATGGCGAGGTTGGTCTTGCCGCAGGCGGAGGGGAACGCCGCCGCGACGTACTTGGCCTCCCCCTGGGGCGGGGTCAGCTTGAGGATCAGCATGTGCTCGGCGAGCCAGCCCTCGTCGCGCGCCATGACGGACGCGATGCGCAGGGCGTAGCACTTCTTGCCGAGCAGGGCGTTGCCGCCGTAGCCCGAGCCGTACGACCAGATCTCGCGGGACTCCGGGAAGTGCGAGATGTACTTGGTGGAGTTGCAGGGCCACGGCACGTCGGCCTCGCCCTCGGCGAGCGGGGCGCCGAGGGTGTGGACGGCCTTGACGAAGAAGCCGTCGGAGCCCAGTTCGTCGAGGACCGGCTGTCCCATGCGGGTCATGGTGCGCATGGAGGCCGCGACGTAGGCGGAGTCGGTGATCTCGACGCCGATCGCGGAGAGCGGCGAGCCGAGGGGGCCCATGCAGAACGGGACGACGTACATCGTCCGGCCGCGCATCGAGCCGCGGAAGACGCCGTTCTCGCCGGTGAAGACGGCCCGCATCTCGGCGGGGTCCTTCCAGTGGTTGGTCGGGCCCGCGTCCTCCTCCTTCTCGGAGCAGATGAAGGTCCGGTCCTCGACGCGCGCCACGTCGGAGGGGTCCGAGGCGGCGTAGTACGAGTTGGGCCGCTTGGCCGGGTCGAGTTTCCGGAACGTGCCCTTGGCGACGAGCTCCCCGCACAGGCGCTCGTACTCGCTCTCGGACCCGTCGCACCAGACCACACTGTCCGGCTGGGTGAGGGCGGCGATCTCGTCCACCCAGGAGATCAGTTCCTGGTGACCGGTCGGGACCGTTCCGGGGGTGCCGGCGCTGCCCGTCGTGCTGGTGTCGCCCGTCGTGCCTGTGATGCCTGTGGTGCCGGAGGTGCTGGGAGCCGCGTTGTCGCGCGCCACGATCGCTCCTTGTTGAGGGGTTTGATGATGTTTGCCCCTTGGGGGCTCCGACCCGGATGCTTCGTAGCCGCTCATCCGGTGCCGACCGCACTCATTTGATCATCCGACCCATCCGCCCATCTGTCCAGAGGGCCGCCCACGTGAGCATCGCCACTCCGGGAGCACCGGGGGGACACATGGAGGGCGCGCGGATGCCACCTGAACGGCAACTTCACGTACATGCGTGTGCGAGGGGGAGGGTGGGACGGCTCGGGGCGCCTTGAGGCGGCCGCGTCGCAATTCACAGCGGAGAGAGCCTCGTACCGGGCCGTAACTTACGGAGGCGTAGGTAGCATGAGTCCATGACTCCTGCCGCGTCCGATCCGCCCGCGCACCCCCCGCTGAAGAACGAAGGGGGGCCGGCCGAGATCCTGTCGTCGCTGAATCCGGTCAAGCCGAAACTGCGCGGCTGGCTGCACGCGGGGATGTTCCCGGCCGTGCTGGTCGCAGGCGTGGCCCTGATCGCCCTGAGCGGCTCCACCCGGGCCCGGATCGCCTGCGCCATCTACGTCCTGACGGCCTGTCTGCTCTTCGGCGTCAGCGCGGTGTACCACCGCGGCGAGTGGGGACCGCGCGGCGAGGCCGTGCTGCGCCGGCTCGACCACGCCAATATCTTCCTGATCATCGCGGGCACGTACACCCCGCTGACGATGCTGCTGCTGCCGGACTCGACGGGCCGGACCCTGCTGTGGGCGGTCTGGGCGGCCGCCGCGGCGGGCATCGCCTTCCGGGTCTTCTGGGTCGGGGCCCCGCGCTGGCTCTACACCCCGTGCTACATCGCGATGGGGTGGGCGGCCGTCTTCTTCCTGCCGGACTTCCTGCGGACGGGCGGGATCGCGGTCCTCGTCCTCGTCATCGTCGGCGGGCTGCTGTACAGCGCGGGCGGTGTGATCTACGGGCTGAAGCGGCCGAACCCGTCACCCCGGTGGTTCGGATTCCACGAGGTCTTCCACTCCTTCACCCTGGCCGCGTTCGTCGTGCACTTCGTGGGCATCTCCCTGGTCGCCTCGCAGCACTCCTGAACTCCGTCACGGCGTCCCCGGACATGGTCCGCGGACGCCGTTCTTCTGCCGTCTCCCATCAAGGCTCCGGCCGGGGTCCGGGTGACGGCTGATGCACGACAATGAGCACCATGGCCGCCACCTCCCCCACCCCCCTCGAAGAACAGCTCTCCCGGCTCCCCCTCCGTGAGCGGAAGAAGCTCAGAACGCGTGTCACGATCCGCCGGACCACCTACCGGCTGATCACCGAGCAGGGGTACGAGGCGACGACCGTCGAGCAGATCGCGGAGGCGTCCGAGGTCTCGCCCTCCACCGTGTTCCGCTACTTCCCCACCAAGGAGGACATCGTCCTCGCCGACGCGTACGACCCGGTGATCGCGACGTCCCTGCGGGCCCGGCCGGCCGACGAGTCCCCGCTGGAGTCGCTCCGCGCCGTACTGGCGGAGGCACTGGCCAAGTCCCTGGCCCACGAGTCCGCGGAACTGGTCGAGCGGACGCGGCTGCTGGTCGAGGTGCCCGCCGTCCGGGCCCGGATGAGCGAGACCATGTCGGCGACGTCGAGGCTCCTCGCCGACGTCCTCGCCGAGCGCACCGGCCGGGACCCCGACGACCTCGACCTGCGGATCCTCATCGCCACCGTGCTCGGCGCGCTGCGCGAGGTCACCCTCCACTGGGGGGAGCACGGCTGCCGGGACGACCTGGTGGCGCTGGTCCACCGGGCCCTCGACGGCCTCGCGGGCGGCCTGCGCCTCTGAGCCTTCCCGGCGGAGGCGGCCCGCGCCGCTGAGCCTCCGGCGGAGGCGGCCCGCGCCTCCGCCGCCGCGCGCCGTGGCGAAGAGCCTGGCTGACCTCCCCTTCACCCGAACGAGGTCAGTCCGGCTTGACGGCCCCCGGCGGCCGGATCCGGGCCGTGATCGTCTTCGGCCGCTGGTACTCGTGCAGGGCCAGCGTGCTCAGGTCCGTACCGTGCCCGGAGGTGCCCCGGCCGCCGTGCGGGAGCTCCGCCGTCTGGACGAGATGGCAGTTGAGCCAGGCCTCGCCCGCGTCCAGCCGTCCGGCGAGGGCGAGGCCCGTCTCCAGGTCCCGGGTCCAGACGCTCGCGGCCAGCGCCTGCGGCACCCCGTTAGCCAGGGCCAGGGCCTCCTCGACGCCGTCGGCCGCCTGCACCGTCAGCAGCGGTCCGAACACCTCGTCCAGCACGGCCGGGTCGTCGTCGGGCAGCTCGGCGAGGACGCGGGCCGGGCGCCAGAAGCCGCCCTGTTCGTCCGCGCCGAGCGCCAGCTCCCCCTCCGCCGTCGCCTTCGCGGCCGAGGCGCCGACGATCCGGTCGTAACGCGCCGCCTGGTCGGCGTTGTTGAGCGGCCCGAAGTCCCGGCCCGCCGCGCGCTCCCGCATCGCCGCCGTGAGCTGGGAGAGCGCCGATTCGTGGTTCTCGCGCAGGGTGATCACCCGTGCGGGTACGGCGCAGCTCTGCCCCGCGTTGTACGTGGTGGCCCGTGCCAGCTCCGTCCAGGTGTCCTCGGGGGCGTCGGGCAGGACGAGGACCGGGCTGTTGCCGCCGAGTTCCAGGCTGATCCGCTTCGTCCCGGCGCGCGCCGTCACATCGGCGCCCGCCGCCGCGCTCCCGGTGAAGGCGATCGCGTCGACCCCGGCGGACTCCACCAGCAGCCGCCCCGTCCCGCGGTCGCCGGGGAGGGTCTGGGCGACGGCCTCGCCCAGCGCCTCCCGCGCGTGCTCGGCGAGGAGGAGCAGCGAGTCGGGGGTCGTCTCGGCCGGCTTCGTCACCACCGTGTTCCCGGCGGCGAGGGCGGGCGCGCACCGCCATGTGGCCATCATCAGCGGGTAGTTCCAGGGAACGACGACGCCGACGACGCCGAGCGGTTCCCAGCGGACCCAGCTCTCGTGGCCCGCGACGAAACCGCCCGCCGCCGGTGCGGACCGGGTGCGGGCCGCCCAGGCGTAGAAGCGGAAGAGGTCCGCCGCGTTCTCCACCTCGCCGGCGGCCTCGTGCGCGGGCTTGCCCGTACCGGACTGCTCCGCGGCGATGTACGCGGCCGCGTGCTCCTCGATCAGTCCGGCGAGGCGGTCGAGCCGCCGGGAACGCTCCCTCGGGGTCAGCGCCCGCCAGCCCGCGAGGGCCCGGCGGGCCGCCGCGACGGCCTCGGCGACCTGCGGCGCGCGGCCGACGGTCGAACTGCCCCGGATCCGGCCGGTCCGGGGGTCCGTCAACGGCACCGTGCGGGGATCGGCGTCGGTCTTCACAGTGTCTCCGTCCTCAAAGTGTCTGCGTCTTCACGGTGTCGCTGTCTTCGCGATGTTGCCCTCTTCGCGGTGTCTCCGTCGGGGGTCACCTCACGTCGTACGCGCGCAGCCACAGCTCCAGCGTGAGCACGAGCCACAGCTTGCCGCCCTGCCGGGGCAGCAGCGCGCCCTCCCCCTTCATCCACGCCCGTACCGTGGACTGCCGGAAGAGCCCCCTGGCCCGTGCCTCCCTGCCGAGCAGCAGATCGCCCGCAAGTTCGCGCAGCGGGCCGCGGAGCCACTGCTGCACCGGTACGCGCATGCCGCTCTTGGGCCGGTCCACGACCGTGCCGGGCAGCAGGTCCCGTACGGCCTCCTTGAGCACCCACTTCTCGACGGCGCCGTTGAGCTTCCAGCGGGGCGGGGTGGCGAACGCCTGGTCGATCACGCGGCGGTCGAAGAGCGGGGAGCGGCCCTGGATCGCCTGGGAGGCGGTGAGCCGTTCGACCTTGGTGAGGATGTGATGGGCGCCCTTGGTCCGCAGGTTGCAGTGGAGGAGCTGGTTGAGGAGGTGGTCCATCCGGCCGTCCCTGGCCTCCGGGCGCAGATACGGGGTGATGAACCGCTCCGGGCGCGGCAGCGTCTCCAGTGCCTCCAGCGCGTCGGCGGTGAGCAGGTCGGGCAGGTCGGTGAAGCACTTGCGGTACGAGCGGAGGTACGCGTTCTCGCGCGTGTCCGCCGCGTCCGCCGCGTCCGCGCCGTCATCGGGGAATCCGCCCGTGCCGTCGCCGCGGTGCATCTCGTACACCAGCATGGGCAGGTTCTTCGGGCCGCCGAACACCGGGTCGCCGCCCTCCCCGTTGAGCACGACGCGCAGTCCGTCGCCCGCGACGGCCTCGGCGAGCATCAGGTTGGGCACGGTCAGCGGATCGCCGACGGGGCTGTCGAGCAGCGCGGCGGCCTCCGCGAGACGGGCGGCGACGGCGTCGCCGGAGACGCTGAGCACCCGGTGGCGGGTGTGGCAGTGGGTGGCGACCAGGCCGGAGTAGCCCAGCTCGTTGGGGAGTTCGTCGCCGAAGCTGATCGAGTACGTGTGTACGGGGTGGCTGTGCAGCTTGGCGGCGAGGGCGGTGACGAGTGAGCTGTCGACGCCGCCGGAGAGCAGGACCGCCACCGCCTCGGCGTCCGGCAGCCGGCGGGCCGTCGCCTCCTCCAGCAGGCCGCGCAGTTTCAGGGCGTACTCCTCCGGAGGCGCGTCGCCGCCCTCGTACCACTCGCGCAGGCCCTGCCCGATCCGCTCCTCGGGCTCCCAGTAGTGCTCCTCCGTCACCGACCCGTCGTCGGCGAGCCGCAGGCAGCGGCCGGGGAGGACTTCCCGTACGCCGCGCAGCAGCGTCTCCTCGCCGGGGAGGTAGGCGAAGGTCAGGAAGGAGCGTACGGCGGCCAGTTCGAGCCCCGTGCCGAGCGCGGGCCAGCGGCGCAGGGCACGCAGGGAGGTGGAGGCGGCCCAGGCGTCGTCGGCGCGGGCGTAGAAGAGCGTGCGGGCGCCGACGTGGTCGCGGATCAGGACGAGGTCACCCTCGTCGTGCACGGCGAGCGCGAACATGCCTTCCGCGAGCCGGATCCCGGCCGCCCCGAACCGCGCCCAGCAGCGCAGCAGCAGCTCCCCGTCCGGGCAGTCGGGCCGGGCGTGCGCGCCGGAGCGGGCGAGCGCGGCCAGCAGCTCGGGCCGGTTGTGCAGTGTGACCTCCCCCACGGCGGTACGGCCGCAGGCGGTGAACGGCCCGGTGGCGTGCCCCGGTTCGTCGAGGATCAGCGCGGCGCCGGGGCCCGGGCCGGCCGCTCCGGCGTCGTACCGTACGGCCGCGCCCATCGAGGCGAGGTGTGACCGCGCCCGTTCGGGGGTCGTCGCCAGGCAGGCACAGAAACGCGTCACGGTCCCCCTCCTCTCGTCTCGCTTCTCTCTTGCCGGCCGGTCGTCGGTCGGTCGTTCACGGGGGGCGGCGGTCACCCGAAGTCGTCGTCGCTCCAGCCGCCGTCGTCGGAGCCCCAGCCGTCCCCGGCGTTCCAGTCGTCCCCGTCGACGGAGTCACCGGAACCGCTTCCGTCGCCACCGTCCCCGCCGTCCCCGTCTCCCCCGCTGCCGCCCGCTTCGGCGCCGGAGGAGCTCTGGGCCGCCGCCTGCTGCTGTTGCCGCAGCGCCTCCTCCTCTTCGGGGGTGAGGCTGACGGGCGGGAACTGCGCGGCGGTGACGGTGAGCGCCGCCAGGCCGACGCCGCCCAGGACGAGGCCCATGCGGCCGCCGAACGAGCTCCGGTTGACCATCACCGACTCGCCCTGGCCCCAGACCGTACGGCCGTAGCCGATGTCCCGGCCGTACGTCACGGTGCCGTCGGCGTACCGGCGCTTGATGATCCGCTCGCCCAGCAGTTCGTCGGTGCCGGCGGCGCCCTCGTTGTCGTGCCACCGCACCCGGCCGTCGCCGTCCCTGCGCCGCCACTCCTCGCGGCCGGACTCGTAGGTGCGGTGGACGCTCCCGTCGGCGAGGAGTTCGTCCCGGTACGGGGTTTCGCGTGGCCGGATCATCGTCTCGTGTCCTCGTGTCGCCGGGCCGGTCCCGCCGGCCAGGTCATGAAGCCTGTCGTCCGC
The DNA here is from genome assembly GCF_042673865.1 of Streptomyces sp. NPDC056987. NCBI lineage: Bacteria > Bacillati > Actinomycetota > Actinomycetes > Kitasatosporales > Streptomycetaceae > Streptomyces > Streptomyces sp. NPDC056987. The sequence goes on along the minus strand of NZ_JBHURV010000013.1, from coordinate 123,320 downwards.
AGCTCGCGCAGGCCGGTCCACACGGAGGGCCCGGCGGTCCGCGGGCCGCGCACCAGCCGCAGGACGGTGCGCAGCAGCCGGGCCGGCGGGACGGACTCCACCTCGGCGGAGCGTCCGCCCGCGAGCCACTCCAGCTCGCGCGCTTCGAGGGCGGCCGGCAGGACGGAACGGAGCCGCCCGCCCCGGTCCGCCATGTCGCCCGGACCGGAGGCGGGACCCGTTGCCTGACCGGCCGCACCGGGTGCGGGACCGGGTGCGGGACCGGATCCGGGACCGGCTTCGTGCCGGGAGGTCAGATGCAGCGCCATCGCGTGCCGGGGCACCAGCCCCATCGAGGCGACCCGTACGCCGGGGGCCGTGTCCCGCAGCGCGGCGCGCACCCGTGCGGTGAGGGCGATGCCCGCCACGCTCGCGTCGTGCAGGACATGCACGGTCGCGTCCTCGACCCGGCCGAGCCCGGCCGTCAGCCGGGGGTCGAGCGGCAGGTCGTCGGCGGCGAACACCGGGCAGGCGGCCTCCAGATGCACATCGTTGGCGAGCAGCATGCGCGCCACGGACCGGCTCTCGCAGACGAGCAGCCGGGGCAGCCCGTAGTCGTGGAGATCCGGCTCGGCGGACGGCGGCGCGCTCCGCCGCGCTCCGGCGGGCACCGGTGACAGCAGCCCGGGGAGCGTCCCGCGCCCCTGCTGTCTCCGCAGCGCCTCCGCGAACCGCTCGTACCGTACGGGCGGGGCCGGTGTGAGCGGAACCCGGCGCGGAACGGCGCGCACGGGACGCAGCACGCGGCACGTCTCGTAGTAGAGCTGCCGCTCCGTGAAGCGGATCCGCCCCGGCGCGCCCGCGCGGCCGACGGCGGCGAGCACGGCGCGGTCGAGCACGGCGTCCACGGCCCGGTCGAGGAGCCCGTCAGCGGTCATGAGGCGGCCTCGCCGGGCCAGGTGAGGAATCCGACGGCCTCGGCCTTCGTCCGGTCGGCGTCCTTCGCTCCCGTGGAGCGTTCGATCACGCGGGTGACGGCGGCGAGCAGCTTGCCGGGCGGTACGGCGCCGAGGGGGCTGGTCCACCCCTTGGCCAGCCACTGCAGCTCGGCGTCGGTGAGCGTACGGCTCTCGCGCAGCCGGCCCAGCGCGTCGGCCGGCGGCCTGGGTCCCCGTACGGGCAGGGCGCCCGGCGCGCTCATGACGGCGCGCGGCGGCAGCCCGGCGTCGACGACCCGGCGGCCGGGCAGCGCGGCGCGGGTGCGCGCGGCGAGCTGGCAGCCCGTCGCGTCGGCGTCGTGCAGGACGATCACCGGCGCGGAACCGGGCGCCACCTGATCGGCGCGGGTGGCGAGGGCTATGCCGTACCTCCGGGGCAGTTCGTTGGCCGCGAGGAAGGCGGCGATGCTCGCGTCACCGCAGAGCAGCACGGCCCGGGGCCGCGCGGGCGGCGCCGGGTGCCGGAACTGTCTCTCGTCCACGACACCGGTCGGGAGCGCGCCGTGGACCGACAGCCACAGGCTCATCGTCGAGCCGCGGAACTGGGAGAGCGGGTAGGCCTCCATCAGGCGTGTGCGGCTCTTCGTGGCGGAGCGGAACTGGGTGAGGGTGACGATGAGGAACAGCGAGCCGAAGACGGCGAGCGGGCCGGCTCCGTCGACGGACAGGGCGACGATCAGCAGGACGAGGCTGACCGGCAGCCCGATGACCAGGCATCCGATGGCGGCGCCCCGCCCGCTGTCCTTCGCCTTCCTGCGGCTCAGCGCGTACCAGAGTTGGTTGACGGTGATCGGGGTCCGGCCGTCGTCGGTGAGCTTCGCGGCGACGCGCCGGACCCGTACGTCGCTCAGCCCCAGCGAGTTGGTCTTGGGGTCCAGCGCGAACTGCCGGTTGCACTTGGAGCACGTACGGCCCGTCCGCTCCCGCTGGAGCAGGTTCCTGGCACAGTGCGGGCAGATCATCGGGGCCCCTCCAGCACGGCCGCGGCCCGGCGCAGCCCGGCGGCCAGCCGCTCGCGCGCGCTGACGGTGCCGACGCCGCCGACGCGCTGAACGCGCTCGATGTCGCGCAGCGCGGCGGCGAGGATCGCGTAGTCGGTAGAGACCCGGCCCGCGGTGGAGAGCCCGCGGCCGCCCGCCGATCCCGCCGATCCGGCCACTCCCGCCGATCCCTCCGTGCCCTCCCCGACGGCGCGCCGCTCGGCCTCGTCCGCCGTGATCGCGTAGTCCTCGTGGTCGATGCCGAAACCGGTGTTGGCGGCGAGGATGTTGAGCGGACGCGCGCCCCGGTTGGCGAAGGAGTGCGGCATCATCTCGGGGATCCGGATCATCGCCCCCGGGAACAGCCGGACTTCGGTGACCCGGCGCCGCACCGGGTCGTACACACCGCAGGAGGCGTGCCCCAGGCTGAGCACGATGTGCTCGCCGCCGTGGGCGTGCGGGGTGAACGCGCTGCGCGGCCCGACGACCCCGAGCTTGTACGTCGCGTTCGACGGCCGCTCCGGGGAGGTCCGCGCGTCCCCGACGAGGTAGTGCGCGAACTGCCCGTCGTCGATGAACCGGAGGAACTCCTCGCTCGGCCCCAGCTCCCGGGCCCCTTCCCGGTCCGCGAAGAGCACCCGGCCGTCGGGCCTGAGGTGGAACACCTCCACGCCGTACGGCAGTCCCCGCGCGAGCCGCCCCATCCCCCGCACCCCGGAAGGACCGGAACCGGCCCCGAAATCCCCGTCGAACATCAACGCCCCCTCGCGTCTCCGACCATGATCGCAGCGTAGAGCTGTGATCGGGAACACTCGGAACTGATGATAGGGCGGAGGTCTGACATCGCGATGAAGTCCAGGGATCTCAGAGGTCGCGCGGCCCGCCCTGACGTCCTTCGTCGGGTTTCGTCAGGCTTCCGTCGGGCTTCCGTCGGGCTTCCGTCGGGGTCCACCAGGTCTCGTCAGGCGAGGAGTTCGCCCTCCAGCAGGCCCATCGTGAACATGTCGTACCACTGACCGTCCCGCCGGAAGACCTGGCGGAGCCGGCCCTCCTCGACGAAGCCGATCTTCCGGTAGACGTGGTGGGCCGCGTGGTTCTCCGTGACGACCTTCAGCGTGATCTTGTGCAGCCGCATCTTGTCGAAGCCGTAGCGGCAGATCGTCCGCATCGCGTCGGTGGCGTAGCCGCGCCCCCAGTACTGCTTCTCACCGAGGTAGATGTCGAGCGCCGCGCAGCCGGTCTCCGGCTCGGTGTCGCGCAGCCGGACCAGCCCGATGAGCGTGGCGTCGGCGAGGGTCTCGACGCCGTACAGCACGTCGCCGTACGCGTTGCGCGGGCGCTCCTCGATGCCCTTCCTGACCTGGGCCAGCGACTGGGCGTAGCCGTCGCTCATCCAGCGCATGACCTCGGGGTCGTGGTTCCAGTGCCACAGTTGTTCGGCCTCCGCCGGCTCCATCGCCCGCAGTTTGACCAGCTCTCCGAGCACCATGCGCGGTCCAGCCCTTCGTTGTCCGTGCTGCCGGTTCCGTACGACCTGTTCGTACGACCTGTTCGTACGAACGGTTGACGTTCGTGTGAACCCGTCAGAGGTAATCAGAGGTAACACGACGCCGGCCCGCCACCCAAGCCGATAAGCCGGGTAGCGGGCCGGTCGGGCGCGCGTGCCGTTATTCGAGGACACCCAACTCGGCCTTGAGCCTGGGGAGTTCGGTCGTCGGCGCGGAGCAGACGAAGCGCCGGCAGACATAGGCGGTGGCCTGCCCGTCGACGAGCGGACGCCCCGCCAGCAACGGGAACTCCTCGCCTCCGGACTCGCCTCCGGACGCTTCCCCAGGCTCACCGGCCGCGACGACGGCTCCGGGCGCGGTGGCCAGCAGCGCGGCCCGGTGCAGGGCTGCGGCCTCCTTCCCCGTGCCGACGACCGCGATCTCCCGCGGCCCGTCGAGCGCCGCCTCGGCGACCGCGAGCCCCCAGCCGATGAAGCGGGGCACCCGCGGCCCGAGCGCCTTCACCACGCCCAACGCCCCCTCGGCCGCGCTCCGGTGACGCTCGGAGCCGGTGTGCGCGGCGTACGAGAGCAGCGCCCCGGCGGCGGCCGTCCAGCCGGAGGGCGTGGCGTTGTCCGTCGGGTCCTGCGGCCGGCGGACGAGCTGTTCGGCGTCGTCGGCCGTGTCGTACAGCGCGCCGCCTTCCGCCGTGAACCGGTCGAGAACGCTGTCCAGCAGGAATCCGGCGAACTCCAGCCATACGCCCTCACCCGTGACCCCGGCGAGCGCGAGGAACCCCTCCGCCACATCGCCGTAGTCCTCCAGCACCCCGGCGTTCGCGCCGGCCCGGCCGTTCTTCGAGGTACGGGTCAGCCGCGCCGCTCCGTCCAGGTGGACGCGGACGAGCAGATCGGCGGCCTCCGTGGCCCGCTCGACCAGATCGGGGCGGTCGAAGTACGCGCCGGTCTCGGCCAGCGCGGCGATGGCCAGCCCGTTCCAGGCGGCCACGATCTTGTCGTCGCGGCCGGGCCGCTCCCGCAGCTCCTCGCGGGCGGCGAAGAGCCGCGCCCGTACGGACTCGACGCGTCCGGCGTCCACCACACCCTCGCCGAGGGGCAGTTGCAGCACGGATGCGCCCTCCTCGAAGGTGCCTTCCGGCGTCACCCCGTAGTACTGCGCGGCGAACTCCGCGTCGGACTCCCCCAGGACCTCCCGCAGCTGGTCGGGCGTCCAGACGTAGAAGGCACCCTCCACATGCCGTCCGCCACCGTTGCCGTCCGCGCTGTCGGCGTCCAGCGCCGAGGCGAACCCGCCCTCGGCGGTGCGCAGTTCACGGACCATGAAGTCGGCGGTCTCCACCGCCACCCGGCGGGCCAGACCGGAGCCGGTGGCCCGCCAGACATGCGCGTACGCGCGGCACAGAAGGGCGTTGTCGTACAGCATCTTCTCGAAGTGCGGGACGGCCCACTCGCCGTCGACGGAGTAGCGCGCGAACCCGCCCCCGAGCTGGTCGTAGATCCCGCCGCGGGCCATCGCCTCGCAGGTGTCCGTGGCCATCTGGAGCGCGCCCTCGGAGCCGGTCCTGGCGTGGTGCCGCAGCAGGAACTCCACCACCATCGACGGCGGGAACTTCGGCGCCCCGCCGAACCCGCCCCGTCGCGCGTCGTACTCCCGGGTCAGCCCCAGCAGCGCCTGGGCCAGCTCCGGCTCCCCGGGCGGCCCGTCGCCGCTCTGCGCGAGCGACCGCCCGGCCAGCTCCCCGACGATCCGCGCCGCCACCTCGGCGACCTCCGCGCGCCGCCCGGTCCAGGCGGCGCTGACGCCCTCCAGCACCTGCGGGAAGGAGGCCATGCCGCCCCGGGGCGCGGGCGGGAAGTACGTACCGAAGTAGAAGGGCGCCCCGTCGGCGTCGAGGAACACGGTCATGGGCCACCCGCCCTGCCCGGTGGCGGCCTGCACGGCCTCCATGTAGACGGCGTCGACATCGGGCCGCTCCTCGCGGTCCACCTTGATGTTGACGAAGTGGGCGTTCATGTACTTGGCGGTGGTGACGTCCTCGAAGCTCTCGCCCGCCATCACATGGCACCAGTGGCACGAGGAGTACCCCACCGACAGCAGCACCGGCACGTTCCGCCGTCTCGCCTCCGCGAACGCCTCGTCCCCCCAGGGCCACCAGTCGACCGGATTGGCGGCGTGCTGGAGCAGATAGGGCGACTGCTCCTCGGCAAGTCGGTTCATACCGCCATCGTTGCATGATCCGGACCCACAGGCCCAGCAGCCCAGCTTCGCGTGGCCCGGCTCGTAACGGCCGAAGTGTCGTGCCGAGTCGGCCCCGGGTGCCGTCCCGAACCCACCCGCAGGGAATTAAGTTGATATGTCAACCGAAGGGGACTAGGGTGATGTCCCAGCTGACGGAAACTCCCGCCGAGTCGGGCGGGATCGCACCCAGGAGAAGGTCACATGGCGGTCGAAGTACGCGACGTGCCCGACGCAAAGCGTTACGAGGCCCGCGTCGACGGAGAGTCCAAGGCCGCGGGCGTCGCCGCATACATCCGTACGACGGAGCTCATCGCATTCACGCACACCGAGGTCGAGCCGGAGTACGAGGGCAGAGGAGTGGGGTCCGCGCTGGCTCGCACAGCCCTTGACGAGGCACGGGCCGCGAACCTGCGGGTTCTCGCCACCTGCCCGTTCTTCGCGGGCTGGATCGCCCGGCATCCCGAGTATCAGGATCTCCTGTACCAGTCCCGCAGCAGGGTCAGCGACTGAACAGCCGAAGCGCGCTCCTCGCCATGAGATCCGTGTCGCCGGCGCCCGGAGGAACCGCCGTTCCGCTCGCCGTGACCTGGCTCGCATGAGGAACGGCTCTTCAGTGAAGTGTCAACCACGCTTAAACTTGCTCCATGGAAGAGACAGTGCGTTGGCTGACCCCGGAGGAGCAGCTTGCGTGGCGGAGCTTCGTCCGCATGCACGAGCGGCTCATGGGCCGGCTGTCCCGCTTGTTGCAGACGGAGTCCAACGTGTCGCGCGCGGACTACGCCGTACTGGTCGAGCTGACGGACGTACCGGACGGGCGGCGGCGGTTTCTGGACATCGCCAGGGCGCTGGAGTGGGAGAAGAGCCGGATGTCCCATCACATCGCCCGGATGATGAAGCGCGGGCTGGTGGTGCGGGAGGAGTGCCCCGAGGACGGCCGTGGCGCGTTCGTGGTGATCACGGACGAGGGGCGGGCGATGGTCGAAGCCGCCGCCCCGCGCCATGTGGAGGCGGTGCGCGAGCTCTTCCTCGACAACGTCACACCGGCGGAACTGCGGTTGCTGGCCCGGATCTCCGAGCGCGTGGTGGAGAAGCTGGACGAGAAACCGTCCTGACCGGAACGGGCGGCTCGGGGTGCCTCGTGCGGCCGGCGTGAGCGTCGCCGCGGTGGCCGCTGATTTGCGTAACCGGTCAACCACGCCTCCACCGCACCGGCCACGCCGTAGGCCAGGGGCGTGGGCATGGGCATGGGTGTGGGCATGGCGGGCCGACCGCCTCTACGTGTTGTGAAGCGGCAGTACCGGGTGCTTGCTCATGATCGACACGCGATTGAACGCGTTGATGGTGACCGCCACCCAGATCGCGGCCGAGATCTGGTCCTCGGAGAGAACCTGCCGGGCGGCCTCGTAGGCGGACGCCTGGGCCGCGGCGTTCACCGGATCGGTCGTGGCCTCGGCCAGCGCCAGGGCGGCGCGCTCCGAGGAGGTGAACAGGCCGGTGTCCCGCCACGCGTTCAGGACTCCGAGTCTCCGCGGTGACTCACCGGCCCGCAGGGCCGCTCCGGTGTGCACGTCGAGGCAGTAGGCGCAGCCGTTGAGTTGTGACACGCGGAGGTTGATCAGCTCCACGGTGGTGCGGTCGAGCCCCGCCTCGGAGGCTGTCGCCCGGACCGCCTCCGAGACCTGCACGAGGGCGTGGAAGGCCTTGGGACTCTGCTTGTCGATGAAGATCCTGCGGGGTGGGGAACCGTGGGTGCGGTTGCTCATGTCGGGGCCTCCTTCGGGCCATGCTCGGGGTGACACACGTTCGTACGAGTGCTGTGGCCGTCGACCTGCCTCCATGCCATCATAGTTGACACGACAACTAGATTGCGTGGGAGGTGCTCTCGGTGAGCAATGTGGAAACCGATGCCGTGGCGCTGCGGTGCGGTGCACGCGCCGAAGGCGACCGGCCGGCCGGTGCGCCGCGGGTCGATGTCCTGTCGGCCCGCGAAGTCCCCCTGGGTGGTCCGCGCGCGATGCGCGTGCGGCGGACGCTGCCCCAGCGGGGGCGCACACTCATCGGCGCCTGGTGCTTCGCCGATCACTACGGGCCGCACCACGTCGCCGCGTTGGGCGGCATGAACATGCCCCCGCATCCGCACACCGGACTGCAGACGGTGAGCTGGCTGTTCAGCGGCGAGGTCGAGCATCGCGACACCCTCGGCACCCACACCCTGGTCAGGCCCGGCGAGATGAACCTCATGACCGGCGGACACGGCATCGCCCACTCGGAGGTCTCCACCCCGAACACCACCGTCATCCACGGCGTCCAGTTGTGGGTCGCGCTGCCCGAGGAACACCGCGACACCGCCCGGGACTTCCAGCATTACGCGCCCGAACCCACTCGGGTCGACGGGGCCGGGATCAGGGTCTTTCTGGGCTCGCTCGCCGGCCGGACCTCCCCGGTCCGGACCTTCACGCCGCTGCTCGGCGCCGAGATCGTCATCGAAGCGCACGCAACACTCACGCTCGCCGTGGACGCGGCGTTCGAGCACGGCCTCCTCGTGGACAGCGGGGACATCCGCCTGATCGACACCGTGCTGCGGCCTGCCGAACTCGGCTACGTCCCGCGCGGCGCGGACACCCTGACAATGGTGAACGAGACCGACACCCCGGCGCGGACCATCCTCCTCGGAGGACCTCCCTTCGGGGAGGAGATCGTCATGTGGTGGAACTTCATCGGCCGCAGCCACGAAGACATCGTGAAAGCCCGCGAGGACTGGGAGGCCTCCTCCGACCGCTTCGGCGTCATCGAGGACTTTCCCGGCGGCCGCCTTCCCGCACCGGCCCTGCCGAACGCCGTCCTCACACCGCGCCGGAACCCACCGACGCGCTGACCTGCAGCGTGTGATCGCGCCCGACACACCGCGGTGGCCGGACACACAACGGCGTACGCGGCCGACCACCAGCTTCGCTCCCCCAGGTTCGGGCCGCCAACTCCCGCCTGAATACGTTTACTTGACGTGTCAACCTCCAGCGCTAATATAGGTGACGCGTCATCTACTTGGCCGAGCCGGTTGCTCCTGATGCAGGGGGCCGTCTCTCCGTACGAGGTCCGCACCGGTTCGTGGAGCACTCGGCGTGATGGCCGGCCGGCTCGGCCCGAGGAGTGGTGTACGGCCGTATCGACGATGACCCGTCCGAGCACGCAGACACAGACACAGACACAGGCACCAGGAAAGAGATCCCATGAGCAAGGAAGCGAAGTCCGGACTCCAGGCGCTGCTGACGCCCGAGGAGAGCGTCCTCGTCCTGATCGACCACCAGCCGTTCCAGTTCGCCAACCTGCACAGCCACGAGCCCACGATGATCGTGAACAACTCCGTCGGCCTCGCCAAGGCCGCCAAGGTGTTCGATGTACCGACCATCCTGACGACCGTCCTGGAGGAGCGCGGCGGCTACCTCATCAAGGGACTGCAGGACGTGTTCCCGGAGCAGAAGCCGATCAACCGCACCATCATCAACACCTGGGAGGACCAGGTCGTCGTCGACGCCGTCAAGGCGACCGGCCGCAAGAAGCTGATCATCGCCGGTCTCTGGACGGAGGTCTGTGTCGCGATGCCGGCGATACAGGCGGCGGGTGAGGGCTTCGAGGTCTACGTCGTCACCGACGCTTCGGGCGGCGCCTCGCAGGAAACCCACGACATGGCTGTGCGGCGCATGATCCAGGCGGGCGTGTCACCGGTCACTTGGCTGGCCGTAATGAGTGAGTGGCAGCGCGACTACGCCCGCGAGAAGACCCTCCCGGGCCTCACCGACGTTCTGCTGGAGCACGGGGGCGCGACCGGCGTCGCCTTCAGCTGGGAGACGCAGTTGCTCGCCACAGGACGCGGTGAAACCAACGTCTGACCTGACGACGCGCGGGCCCCGATCCGTATCGGGTACCGCCTGTCACTGACCGGCTGTCGCCGACCGGTCCCCTCGCGGACAACAGCCTTCGGCCCGTCTCGCCCATGAGATCCGGAGCCGAGGACATCAACGCTCGCGGGGGACTGCTCGGCCGCCCGGTCGAGTCCGTCCGCAATCCTGTTCCCGGCGCCAGGACCGACGCCGGGAAGCACGGGATCGAGGCCGTCCACGAGGCCACCTGCCCACTGCCGACCGAGGACTTCACGCCCGGCCGTCGAGGCGACCGGCAGCGTCGGCCGGGCCGCCGGGGAGACCAGGGGGCATATTCTCCGTCACGGCAGCGTGCCGGCAGATCCCCCGACGTCAACGACCCCAGCCATCCGCCCACCTCACCCAGCACCTGCTCCTCGACCGGCGACACACGCACCGGGCACGCACCGTGACACCCGCGACACCCGCGACACCCGCCGGGCCGGGCACGACGAAGGCGCGGTGAGCGCTCGAAGCCCCGCCACCCACCCCGGCGAGGCATCACCGGTCAGGGGCGTGGTCGAGGTCGAAGAGGCGACGCTGCCCCAAGAGGCGCTGAACGGATGCCCGTTGGGGAGCCGCACACTGCCCTCGCGTCTGTGGCGTCCCAGGCTTCGCCCCACTACACCTGGAAGGTGGCAGTAATGCCGGGGGGGGGACCGCCCAAAGACCCGAGGAGCCGAGCCCTTGTACGCATACAGAGATCGCGAAGCCAATGGCGCCCGAGCGCCGTTGGCACGTCCGTCCCAGAGCACGGCCGGGGCCGCTGCCGACACCTTCCTCTCCCTCTCGGCCATGCAGACTCAAGCGGGCAACGCCGCGACGTCGGCATTCCTGTCCGGTGCCGCGCCCGTACAGCGGGCGCCTCAGGTGCAGCGCGCGCCCCTTCAGGTGCAGCGCGGCCGGGACCGGGACTACTCACGCATGACGGAGGAGGAGAAGTACTGGGAGGCGCTCGCAAGGGAAAAGAGGGCTCACGAGCGAGCCTTGAGACGCGACGCTGAATATGACGACGGGGAACGGCCCCTCGGTCCGAATGACGATCCGTACGGCGGACACACCCTCAAGAAGGGCTACGCGAACGACAAGGGTCGGATGTCCGTGACGAACAAAACGCAGCACCCCGGCAGCAGCAGATTCAGCGACAGGTACCACGAAAAACGCCCTGGCAAGCCCCCAGGCTTTATGTCCCATATGACCAACGACGGTCTCGGGGTCGCCGTGGACGTCCTGAGTAACGTGCCGCCGGACCAGGACATGATCGACCGCATGGGCCCCAACGAGCTCCGTGCCAGCTCCACGCTCTACGGCGCCGCGGGTTCGGAGCATGAGCGTCACCCGGGTTCCAACAAGCCGATGCGTCAAGCGCTGAGGCGCCAGCAAAGCGGTAAGTCCGGCCCCGATGACTTCATAAACGACTTCCCCATGGCCGGATCCGTGAAATACGACGGGGACGCCTACGGTGCGCAGGCCTACTCCAAGGCACAGTCCGGCAAGCACAAGCTGTCCAAGGGGGCACGCGATACCCTGCTCGAAATGTCGGACTCCTCCGACGATGGCCGGGGGGGCTCGCCGATGATCGTGGACGCCGCGCCACGGCACTCGCGTCCGTCGCACGCGCCCTACCCCGGCCCGCCGCCCGGCCCCTCGTACGGAGGCGGCCCGTCGCACGCGCCCTACCCTGGCCCGCCGCCCGGCCCCTCGTACGGCGGCAGCTCGTACGGAGGCCCGCCACCCGCGCCACGGCACTCGCGTCCGTCGCACGCGCCCTACCCCGGCCCGCCGCCCGGCCCCTCGTACGGAGGCGGCCCCTCGTACGGCGGCGGCCCGCCGCCCGGGCCCTACCCTGGCCCGCCGCCCGGCCCCTCGTACGGAGGCGGCCCCTCGTACGGCGGCAGCTCGTACGGAGGCCCGCCGCCCGCGCCCCGCCCCGGCCCCTCGTACGGCGGCAGCTCGTACGGAGGCGGCGCGCCGGCGTCGGAGCCCGTGTACCAGGTCGGCGGTCGCCCCTGCGTCATCCGCAACGGCCAGTACGTCCCGATCGGGTGAAGCGCTCCCTCCAACAGCGGGCCTGACACCGCATCACGCCCGTAGCCTGCCGGGCGGCCCCGCACGGGACCGCCCGGCACCTCTCCGCCGGCCGCAGCAGCGGCTCCGTGTCTGCTACTCGCAGGGGCAGGCTGGATGTGGCGGGGCTGGCCATACTCGACCGCATGGACGAGACAACGCACGGCAGGTCCCTCCTCGGCGAGTTCCTCACCACTCGCCGGGCGCAGCTGAAGCCGGCCGACGTGGGACTGCCGGACTACGGCGACCGGCGGCGGGTGCCGGGGCTGCGGCGGGAGGAGCTGGCCCAGCTGGCCGGGGTCAGCGTGGCCTACTACATCCGGCTGGAACAGGGACTGTCGCTCAACGCCTCGCCGCAGGTCCTCGACGCACTGGCCACGGCTCTGCGCCTGGACGACGCGGAGCGGCGCCACCTGCACACCCTGTCCGGTGACGCCCGCAAGAGCCGCCGCCGGCTCCCCGCCGAGCGGGTCACCCCGGCGGTGCGCCAACTGGTGGACGCCCTGGGGGACTCACCCGTGGTCGTCCTCGGCCGGCGCTCGGACATCCTGACGTGGAACCGCGCCGGGCACGCGCTGTTCGCCGGGCACCTGGCCGGGGACAGCCCGGACCGGGCGGCCACGCGGCCCAACAGTGCCCGGCTGATATTCCTGGACGCCCACACGCAGGACCTGTACGTGGACTGGCACAGCAAGGCGCGGGACGTGGTGGGCAAGCTGCGGCAGGCGGTCGGGGAATACCCGGACGACCCGCATCTGGCCTCCCTCATCGGCGAGTTGACCATGCGCAGCCCGCAGTTCGCCACGCTGTGGGCCGAGCACCGGGTACGCGCCTGGGGCATGGTCGCGTACCGCATGCGCCATCCGATGGTCGGAGAGCTGGACGTGCTCCAGCACTCGCTCGCGGTGCCCCGGGAGCAGGGGATCCGGGTGGTGGTGACGACGGCGGCGCCGGGTTCCGCCTCCCAGGCGGCCCTGCGGTTGCTCAACCAGACCCTCCAGCCCACCACGGACAGGCCGGCAACCGCCCACCCCGCGACCGGCACTCCCGTACACATCGTGCCTCCCCTGCACTCCTGATCCGGCCGCCAGGCCACCGCACATCCACAGTCCGCCCGTTCGTCCGTTCGTCCGAAGCGTCACCCCTGAACAACACCCGTCACTCCCCGCTTCGAAGCCGGCCAGGGAGTGACGCGGAGGCCTCGTCCCGCGCGCCTTCCCGCCGCCGATGACGCCGCCGCCCCTCTCTCCTCCCCTGTGTCCCCGCCCAGCGGCGATCGCCCGTCCGGTGCTCGCACGCCACGGGCGCGTACCCGCCTTCCTCTTTCACCCCTCCCGGAGGTTCCGCATGTCCACTACACCCGTCACGGCTTTCACCGAGGTCGTCGACACCGTCGCCTACCTGGTCGAGCACGTGGAGGAGCAGCGGTGGAGCGCGCCCACGCCCTGCACCGACTGGACCGTCCGGCAGCTGGTCGACCATCTGGTCGCGGGACAGCAGACGTTCGCCGACGTGATGGGGGCGGAGGCGCCCCTGCCGTCGCTCGACGCCGACACCGCTCCGGAAGAGCTCCGGCGGACGTTCCGTACGTCGGCCGCCACCCTGGTCGCCGCCTTCGAGGCTCCGGGGGCGCTGGAGCGCACCGTGCAGGCACCGGTCGGTGACGTGCCCGGCGCGGTGGCGCTGCACCTGCAGACCATCGAGCACCTGGTGCACGGCTGGGACCTGGCCCGGGCCATCGGCCAGAAGGCTCTGTTCGACGAGGCCACGGTCGAGCGGGAGACCGAGTTCGCCCGCGGCCTCCTGGCACAGCTGCCGTCCGGGCCGGGCGCTCCGTTCGCACCGTCCCGGACCGCCCCGGAGGACGCCACCGCGCTCGACCGGCTGGCCGCCCTGCTCGGGCGCGACATCACCGGGTGACCCCCCGACATCTCACCGTAGTACCCGCCGACCCCAACTCTCCCGAGGAAACAAGGACGATGAAGAAGACGAAGCTGAAGATCGCCATCGCGAGTGCGGCACTGGTCGTCGTGGCGGCCACCGGGACGGCGCTGGCCGCGAGCAACATGTCCGGCGGATCCGGCTCCGAGACCGTGGCCGGCTCCAGCTCCGCCTCCGAGCAGGCCGGGACTGGGCAGAGCGCCGGGACCGGGCAGAGCAAGCAGCAGAAGACGCCCAGCCCCATCAAGGCCGACGGCGCGAACGTGTTCCCGCACTCCCTGGACTACGACGCGCAGTCGAAGACGTTCTTCGCCGGTTCGCTGAAGCAGGGCAAGGTGTTCGCCGTCGACACGGACGGCAAGGTGCGCACCTTCATCGACGACCCGCAGCTGGTGTCGGCGCAGGCCGTCCGCGTCGACCGCGAGCGGGGCCGCGTCCTGGTCAGCAATGTGGACTACGGCACCGCCGACCGTTCCAAGGAGAAGCCCTTCGGCATCGCCGGTGTGGGCAGCTACGACCTGGCCACCGGGAAGCAGGACTGGTGCGTCGATCTGACGGCGATCGCCCTCGACGGCAAGAAGCACCTGATCTCCGACGTGACGGTGGCGCCCGACGGCACCATCTACGCCGTCGACGAGCTGACCCCCACGGTGTTCCGCATCGACACCGAGGGCCGCGCCTCGGTCTTCCTGCGGAGCGACCTGCTCCAGGGCAAGCTGGACATCCCTGACTTCCTGAACGGTGTGGGCATGTCCGCGGTGGAGTGGGTGGCCGGTGACCAGCTGATCATCGCCATGGCCGACGGCTCCCTCGTACGGGTGCCCGTCCAGCAGCCCGAGGACGCGGAGCTGGTGAAGCTGTCCGGGACGCCGCTGTCGGCCCCCACCGCCGGCATGCGGCTCCTGGAGGACGGCTCGATCACGGCGGTCAGCAGCGGTCTGCTGAACGGTAAGCCCGCCCAGATCCAGCACGTGAAGCCCAGCAACAACTGGAAGGAAGCCACGGTCGAGGTCACCGACACCGTCCAGGACCCCGTCACCAGCGACGTGACCGCGGGCCCGGACGGGAACACGTACGCCCTCAGCGGCGGACTGGCCGACCTCCTCGCGAGCAAGCCCAACGACGGGTTCACCCTGACCCCTGTCAAGACCGGCTGAGCCGGTAGCCGTTCCCCGAGTCGGCATCGTGCGGTAGCCCCCCTTGCCGCGGGTGGGCTATCGCACTCCGCTGTGTGCGGTACGGAACGTCAGTTGTATGCGGGTACGGAGCCTCAGTCCTTACGTCCCGTCACCGCGACGCTGACACCGAGGCCGATCATCGCGACACCGCCGGCGCCGCCGACCATGGCGAGCCGGCGCGGCGAGCTGACGAACCAGCCCCGCGCGGTGGCGGCGATCAGCCCCCACGTGCTGTCGGAGACGATCGCGACGACGTTGAAGACGAGACCGAGCAGCAGCATCTGCAGGGCGACATGCCCCCGGCCGGGGTCGACGAACTGCGGCAGCACGGCGGCGAAGAACACGATGGTCTTGGGGTTGGCCACACCGACCACGAACCCGTCCCACAGCGTACGGAGACTGCCGTGCCCGGGACCCTCGCCCGTGAACGAGGCCTGGAGCGCGCCGCGTTGCCGGATCGCCTTCACGCCCAGGTACACCAGATAAGCGGCGCCCACCAGCTTCAGCGCCGTGAAGACGACGACGGAGCGCTCCACGACGGCGCCGACCCCGAGCGCCACGGCCACGACGAGCACATAGGCGCCCAGTGTGTTCCCCAGCACCGTGGTCAGCGCGGCACGGCGCCCCTGCGCCAGGGCCCGCCCCACCACGAAGAGGACACTCGGGCCGGGGACCACGATGAGCAGGAACGACATGGCCGCGAAGGCGAGAAGCCGGTCGGTGGACACCATGAGCCGGATCATAGGCGCGGCCGGGTGAGCACCTCCACCCCGAATCCGGCCTTCGGCGACACCGCACCACCGGTCCCCGGCTGACGTCCCCTGCTGCTCCTCGGCGCGGAAGACACCGGCACCCTGAACCGGCCGCCGCCACACCGCGGGCCGGTGCGCCGCCCGGCGTCTGCGGCACCCAGCGGGGAGAACTAGGATCGCCGGCATGGCGAAACGGGCGGTGCACCGGCGGGCGCGGAAGGTCCTGGGTGAGGAGCCCATGGCCCTGGTGTGGTGTGAGATCCACAAGGGCATCCCCACCCCGCCCCGAGACGTGCACCGCGCCGCGGGCAAAGGACGGCTGAAGCCGGGCCACCACTGGCTGCTGTACGTCGGGGGCGTGGTGTTCTTCTTCGTCGTCGTCCCGATGATGCTGATCGACAAACTGGGCGACCGGATCGGCCGCGGGTCCGCGCAGGTCCGGAACCGCCCACCGCGGGGCGGTTCCGGCCGGCCGACTCCGCCTGACGGCAGCGGTGGCGGTGGCGGTGGCAGTGGCAGCGACGCCGACCGCGGCCAGGACCCGGCCGACGGCGTCTTCGACGGCGACTGGAACCTGACCGCGGGCCAACTGCTGCTGCGCTGGTACGGGCACTCTCCCAACCCCAAGCGCCTGGTCATGCTGGCCCGGGACCGGGTGTGCATCGCGGCGTCCCCGCGCCGCCGGCTCTCCCCGGCCAAGGCCGACGACTTCCGGAGCGTCGCGGAATTCCCCCTCGACCAGGCTCATGTAGAGGGGGAGGCGGGCCAGCCCCGCGGGTACGCCACCTTCCGGTTCCGCTTCGCCGACGGATCCTGGCTGGAGGTCGGACGGCTGGCCGACCCGGAGGACGCCGACCACTTCCTCCGTACGGTCAGCGGCGCTCACGGGCGTCGTCCGAACTGACCGCGGCCACCGTGGTGTCCAGCTCCTCACGGTCGGCCCCCGGCGCCCCGTTCGTCCCTGGATTCTCGTGCCGGGCGGCGGCGCGCCACAGGAAACTGGTTCTTCAGCCTTCACCGGGGTCGTACGGCGGTGAGGGCTGGTTCCAGACGGCGTCGTACCGCCCTACGATCCGCCGGAGTTCGCGGGCGCTTCGGGGAGGAAGGGCCTGCATCACGGTGTCGAGGAGAGCACGGGCTTCGAGGGGATCACCGCAGCAGTACCAGTGCACGTTGCCCCATGCGTAGTCGTCCCACAACTCGCGCTCGGGACGGCGCACGTAGTCCTTCCACAGACGCAGAGCCGCGCCGACGTCTCCTGGCCGCAGATAGTTGCGGGTGTGTTCGAGACGGAAGATCTCGGACAGCGCACGCGAGGACAGGCCGTCGATGGTGGGCCTTGCTTCTGCTGCCCGGGCGCCGGGAACGCGTGCCCGGATGCCTCCTGGCCGTCTACGCGGCATGGGCCTTTCGGTTCGTCGTCATGCCACACATCGTGCCACGGCCTCGTTTCCGAGAGGGCCGAGCAGGCGTGTCTCTCACTTCAATGTAAGTGGAAGATGTCGCCCGTTTACGGCGTTAGAGTCGGCGCGCGAGCGGAAAGATCCCTTCCGCTCGCGGCTGCCGAGACAGAGACAGGACGACACCGTGAACGAAATGCGCGCAGCCCTCTACGACCGGTTCGGTCCTCCGGAGGTGCTGTACGAGGGGACGGTGCCCGTGCCGGAGGTCAAGCCCGGCGAGGTGCTGGTCCGCGTCCTCGCGGTCAGCGTCAACGGCGGCGAACTGCCCAGTCGGGCCGGGAAGGCACGGCTGGTGACGGGGCGCCGCTTCCCCCAGCGCACCGGGGTCGACTTCGTCGGCGAGGTCGCCGAGGTCGGCCCCTCGGTGACCGGAATCCGGGAGGGAGAGCGGGTCTGGGGGCTCCTGGGGCGGACATTCGGCAGCGCGGCGGAGTACGTGGCCGTCCGCCCCCGGTGCCTCGCTCCGGCCCCGGCCGGCCTCAGCCCGGCGGAGGCCGTCTCCCTGGTGGTGGGCGGAACGACCGCGATCACAGCCCTGCGCGACAAGGCCCGCCTCGAACCCGGCGAACGCCTCCTGGTACGCGGCGCCAGTGGCGGCGTCGGCAGCATCGCCGTTCAGATCGGCAAGCTCTTCGGCGCGCATGTCACCGCACTCGCGGGCGCGAAGAACCTCGACTTCGTCCGCGGCCTGGGCGCGGACGAAGCCCTCGACTACCGGACGACCCACCTGTCCGGGCAGGGCGCCTTCGACGTCATCATGGACACCGTCGGCACGCAGCACGCCGCCTACCGCCGGCTGCTGGCTCCGGGCGGACGCATGGTGGCCATCGCCATCGACTTCGAGAACGTTCTCACCAGCGTCTCCTACATCCTCGGCTCCACCGTCCACGGCTCCCGGCGGGTGCGTTTCTCCAGCCGCATTCCCTGGCCCGAGCTGTTCGCCGAACTGCACCGGTACGCCCGGAACGGCGATATTCGCCCCGTCGTGGACACCGTCCACCCCCTCTCGTCCATCGCCGACGCGCACCGCGCCCTCGAAGCCGGCGGCGTCCGCGGAAAGCACGTCGTCCAGATCGCGTGACCCGAGCATCTGGGTAGAATGAATCTACGTAGATGGAATCTACCCAGCCAGGAGCCATGATGAACGTCACCGGCTTTGTCGGTCGAAGTACCGAGCTGGCCCTGCTGCGCAAACGGCTCGACCGTACGGCCGAGACCGCCTCCGGGAGTGCTCTCGCGATCCGGGGGCGGCGGCAGGTCGGCAAGTCACGGCTGGTGCAGGAGTTCTGTGACCGCGAGCGGGTGCCCTATCTGTTCTTCACGGCCACCAAGGGCGCCTCGTCCCTGGAAGCGATCGGCGCCCTCCATGCCGAGCTTCGGGAGTCCCGGCTCCCGAAGGACGAGAGCCTTCTGCCCGACAGCGCCCCCACCAATTGGCCGGACGCCTTCCGGATGCTCTCCGTGGCGCTCCCCGACTCTCCCGCCGTCGTCGTGCTCGACGAGTTGCCGTGGCTGGCCGAGCAGGACCCTGTGTTCGACGGAGCTCTCCAGACCGCCTGGGACCGGCTGCTCTCGCGGCGCCCCGTCCTGCTTCTCCTGCTCGGCAGCGACCTCCACATGATGCAGCGGTTCACGGCGTACGACCGCCCCTTCTACGGCCGCGCCGACAGCCTTGTCCTCGGCCCGCTCAACCCGGCCGAGACCGGACAGGCCCTCGGGCTCGGTGCGGCGGACGCCATCGACGCCCATCTGATCTCCGGTGGTCTTCCCGGCATCCTGCGCGCGTGGCCGCACTCCACCCCGGCTCTCGACTTCATCGAGGCGGAGTGCGCCGACCCCTCCTCTCCGCTGTTCGGTGTACCCGAATCGGCGCTCATGGCCGAGTTCCCGGCGCCCGACCAGTCGCGGCGCGTGCTGGAGGCGATCGGCGCCGGGGACCGTACGCACGCCAACATCGCCGCGACCGCGGGGAGTCAGAGCGGGGCCCTGCCCTCGGGTGTGCTCTCCCCGATACTGCGCCGGCTCTCGGAGGAAAAACGGGTGATCGCCGTGGACAGCCCCCTGTCCACCAAGCCGGGGAAGCCCGCGCTCCATCGCGTCGCCGACAGCAATCTGCGCCTGTACCTCGGAGCGTTGCGCACGGCCCAGAATCTGACGCTGAGGGGGCGCCCGGACATGGCGTTCCGGATGGTGCGGCGCCGGTGGACGGCCTGGCGCGGCCGTGCGGTCGAACCTCTGATCCGGGAATCGCTCGAACTGGCGGCGGCGACGGGGGAACTGCCCTGGCCGGAGGCCGAGGCGGTGGGTGGCTGGTGGAACCGGCAGTTCAGCCCCGAGGTCGACCTGGTGGGCGCCGACCGCGCGCCCGTGGCCGGGACGCTGTACTTCGCGGGCTCGGTCAAGTGGCTGACCGGCCCCTTCGACCACCACGACCTGGCCGCCCTGACCGAGGGCGCCGCCCAGGTACCGGGTTTCGTCCCGGGCTCCACCGGGCTGATCGTCGCGTCCCTCGGCGGCACGAGCGGGATCACCGGAACGGGCGGGGGCGACGGGGTCGACCTGGTCTGGGGACCGGGGGATGTCGTCGGGGCATGGCCGGTGTGACGGTGCCGCCCCACCGCGACACCGCCCCCACCGCGACGCCGCGCCCTCCGCGTGGCGCGGAAGGCGCGGCGTACGGTTCGGCGCCGCGTACGACCCGGAGGGGTGTCGGGCGGGGTCAGTGTCCGTCTGCCGCCGGTTCCAGTACGAAGAGCGGGATCTCGCGCTCCGTCTTCTTCTGGTAGTCCGCGTAGTCCGGGAACGCCTCGACCGCGCGGGCCCACCACAGGGCCTTCTCGTCGCCCGTCACCTCACGGGCCACCATGTCCTGGCGCACCGGGCCGTCCTGCAGCTCCACCCTCGGGTCGGCCACGACGTTGTAGTACCAGACCGGGTGCTTCGGGGCGCCGCCCAGGGAGGCGACCACGGCATAGGCGCCGTCGTGCTCCACCCGCATCAACGGGGACTTGCGGATCTTGCCGCTCTTCCCGCCCAGCGTGGTCAGGATGACGACGGGCATGTCCCGGCGCTTCTCGTCGGCCGTGCCGACCAGGGACGCCAGTGTCGTGCCCTGGGTGCCGCCGGAACTCTCGTACAGCTCCACCTGGTCCCGTACCAGCTTCTGAGTGCTCGGCTCGTACTCGCCTTTCAGAGGCATGCTGTCCCTCTCCGATGCTGTCGAGTGCTGTCGAATGAGTCCTCGTACATGGGAACGCACGGGACAAAAGGAATCATTCCTCTACCGGGCCGCCGAACAGCCGAACGACAGGCACCACTCGCCATGACGCCCCGTCCGCAGGACAATGTGCACTCACCATGCTCTCGGAGGGGGACGCACATGCGGGAAAGCCACCGGGCCGAGGCCGAGCGGCTGTTGGTACGCGCCGTCGAGGAAGAGGTACGGCGCTCCGGCGGGCGGACCGACGGGAACGCCCTGCTGGCGCGCGGGCGCGGCGCCCTGGACGCGATGGCCGCCGGCGCGGACGAGGAGTACGCCGCCTACACGCAGGCCCTGGACGCGGCGCAGGCGCAGGCGGTGCCGCTGTCCGAGCGGTTCAGCCGGCAGAGCATCGGCACGCCCGCGCTGGTCACGTCGGTCGCCGCGGTGGCCGCGATCGGCGCCGATGTCGCGCTCGGGACGGCCACGGGGGTCGCCCTCGGCGCCGGCGCGGTCGTCGCCGTGGCCGGGGCGGCGACCACCGTCGCGAAGGTGACCGCCGCGCACTGGCCGGCCGCGCACCGCAGAGCCGGCGCGGCGGGCCAGCCGGGCGGGGCCGAGCAGTTGCGGCTCCAGTGGCTGACGGCGCTGGAGGTACGGGGCATCCGGCCGTTCCTCGACCAGCAGCGCGTCCTGACCTCCGCGACGCGCCGTACCACGGCCAAGAAGACCTCCGTCGTACCGCAGTTGCGGGGCGGGGACCGCAGCGCCGCGGCCCGCCGCCGGACCGTGCTGGAGCAGTCCTTCGGTCATCTCCCCGAGCCCGCCGGGCCGTTCGCCGGGCGCCGCGCCGAACTGGCGAGGATCGCGCAGTGGGTGCACGCCGCGCGCGCGTCGACGGAGACCAAGCCGACGGTCGTCGTGCTGTACGGCGCCCCCGGGTCCGGCCGCACGGAGCTGGCCGTACGCGCCGCACACCAGCTCAGGGACCAGTTCCGGGGCGCCTGCGTGGTCGATCTGCGCGGCGGCGGCACGCTGGAGGCGCCGCTGTCGACGCGCGACGCGCTGCTGCACCTGCTCAACCGGCTCGGCGCGCCGCGCGAGCAGCTGCTCTTCCGCGAGGGCGCCTCGCCCGAGCAGCAGGTCCGCAGGCTCGGCGAGTTGTACCACCAGCACCTCACCGGCCTGCCGGTGACCGTCGTCCTGGACGACGCGTCCGACCCCGAGCAGGTGCGCACCCTGGTGCCGGAGCGCTCGGACAGCCTGGTGCTGGTGACGGCGCGCGGCCCGGTCGAGCTGCCGGCCGATGTCCCGGCCTGGGTGCACCAGTTGCCCGTCGAGGCGCTGGACGGGGCGGGCGCCGAGGAGCTGCTGCGCGCCGCCGCCGGGAGCGGGGGTGAGACCGAGGGCGGGCCGTACGACGCCCAGTCGGCCGACCGTGTACGGGAGTTGTGCGGCGGGCTGCCGCTCGCGCTGCGCATCGCCGGCTCCTCGCTCGGCGCCGGCCGCACCGCGCACCGGCTGGCCGCGGATCTCGACGCGTACGGCCCGGTGGAGCCCGTCGAGCGCGCCCTGTGGCTGCGGTACACCGACCAGAACGACCAGGGCCGGCGGCTGCTGCGCCGCCTCGCGCTCGCGGGGCGCGCCTCGCTGGGCGCGGGCGCCGCGGCGGCGCTGCTCGCCACGGACGAGCAGGAGGCCGGGCGGCTGCTGGTGGCCCTGTCGCGGGCGGGCCTGGTCGAGCACGTACGGGGCAGCCGCTACCGGCTGCACGACGTCGTACGGACCTTCGTGCACGCGCGGCTGCGCGACGAGGAGCCCGCGGAGGAGCGTACGGCCGCGCAGGAGCGGCTGATCCGCAACTACGGCGAGCTGGCCGACTCCGTGATCCGGCTGGTCGACGGCAAGACGTCGACCCGTGCGGACCTCTTCAAGAGCGCGGCGGGCGCGCACGGCTTCTCGTCGCTGGACGCGGCGCTGCGCTGGCTGGACGACGAGTCGAGCTTCATCACGGCCACGCTGCGCCACGCGGAGGGTGTGGACCAGCAGGCCGTGCTCAATCTGCTGGGCGCGCTCTGCGACTACTGCCTGCTGCGCGGCGACCTCTACCGGCTGGGCGAGATCAACGAGTTGACGCAGGCGGTGGACCAGGGGCTGCTGGTGCGTTCGGTCCAGTGGCGTACGGGCATCGCCGCCCGGCAGCTCGGCGAGCTGGACAAGGCGCGCACGACCCTGACCTCCGTGGTGGGCCTCTACCAGGAGGCGCAGCACGAGGCGGGCGCGGCCCGCGCGCTCTGCTCGCTCGGCATCACCCTGCACCACCAGGGCAATCTGACCGAGGCGTCGGCGAAGCTGCGCGAGGCGCTGGCGCTCCAGGAGACCCCGTCGCTGGCGGGTGACCGCGGCTGGACGCTGCACGCGCTGGCGGCGGTGGAGCGGGACCGCGGCTACCCGGAGGAGGCGTTCGGGATGCTCACCGCGGCGCTGGCACTGCACCGCGAGAGCGAGTCGGTGCACGGCGAGGCGTGGGCGCACTTCCAGCTCGGCCAGTTGTTCCTGCGGATGGGCGATGTGGCCCGCGCGGAGGGCGAGTTGCGCGCGGGCCTGGAGCTGTACGGGCGGACCAGGGACGGCCGCGGCGTGGCGTGGGCGACCACGCAGCTGGCGCGGGCGCGGCTGGTGGAGGGTGAGCCGGGGCAGGCGGCCGAGCAGTTGCGCGAGGCGCTGGCCAGGCACCGGGAGAACGAGGACGCGCGCGGCGAGGCGTGGACGCTGTACTACCTCGGGCAGGCGCTGGAGGAGAGCGGCGAGCGCGATCAGGCGGTACGGGAGCTGGAGCGGGCCCGCACGATGTTCTCGCGGATGCGGGACGTGTACGGGCTGGCCTGCGCCCGGCACCACTCGGGCCGGGTCACCCGCGACCAGCGTGCCGCGCAGACCGGCAACCTGCGCAACTCGGGGTTCGCCCGGCAGCTCCTGGTCGACGCCCGCGCGGACTTCCGGCGGATCGGCGTCGCGCACGGCGAGGGGTGGACCTGTCTGGAGCTGGCCATCGTCGACGCGGGGAACAGCCGCGCGGCCCAGGCGCTCGCGCTGTGCGACGAGGCGACGGCGCTCTTCACCTCGTACGGCGACCACCGCGGCGCGGACTGGTCACGCTTCCTGCGCTGCACGCTGCTGCCGTACGGCTCGGCGGGCGGTACGGAGGTGGGCTCGGCGGTGGCCGAACAGGAGCTGGCGGAGCTGGCCGCGGCGGACCACCCGGCGCGGGACGGCAAGCTGGCGGACTCGCTGGCGGCGTTCGCGGTGATGCTGGGCCGGGGTGTCCGGCTGGAGGACGGCTGGCAGGCCTGGGATCTCGGCATGGTGCCGAACCGGCACGCCCGCGAGGTCATGGGCGTACCGGTGGAGGTCACACCCGCCTGACACCCGCCCGGCGCCTGGCCGCTCCCCTGGCGGAGGGGGCGGCCGTACGCCGGGCCGCGTCGCCCGTACCTCAGCAGCGGGCCGGACGTGCGCGGCACGCTGCGACGGCCGATCCGTACAGCGCGCCGATCCGTCGAGCTCGCCGATCCGTACCGCGCCGTACGTACCTACGGACCGCACGGATCGTACGGATGCGTGCACCGCCCGTACCGACGGGACCGTACGGGCCCATACGGACCTGCACAGACCCGTACGGGCCCGTACAGCCACGGTCCGTGCGGTTACTTCCCGCCCGGGGTCGCCGGCTGCTGCCCGGCGGTCGTCTTCGGCTGCGGCTCCGGGGCCTCCTCGAAGTCGACCCGGCCCATGTGGCGGGTCATCGACTTCATCAGCAGCCACACGCAGCCCGCCATCACCGCGAACACGATGAAGCCGAGCACACCGGGCGTCACCTTGTTCTCGTCCAGCTCCTGGGCGAGAGGAACGAGCTGCGTCATTGCCTGGGTCGCATACATATCAGGCATTGTCGCGGATGCCCGCGAAGAGGTCGCTCTCGGGGAGGGAGGTATCGACGAGCGACTTCGCCAGCTCGTACTCCTCGGTCGGCCACACCTCGCGCTGGACGTCCATCGGGATGCGGAACCAGCCGCCGTCCGGGTCGATCTGCGTGGCGTGCGCGATCAGCGCCTTGTCGCGGATCTCGAAGAAGTCCGCGCAGGGGACGTACGTGGTCAGCGTCCGCTCCACCCGGTCGATCTCCTTCCACCGCTCCAGCCACTCGCCGTACGGGGACTCCAGACCGCGGGCGAGCAGCGCCTCGTGCAGCGCGACCGTACGCGGCCGGTTGAAGCCCTGGTTGTAGTAGAGCTTCGCGGGCTGCCAGACCGGGCCGAAGTCCTCCTCGGGGAACTTCTCCTTGTCGGCCGCGCCGTCGAACGCGATCATGGAAATGGTGTGGGTCATGATGTGGTCGGGGTGCGGATACCCGCCGTTCTCGTCGTACGTGGTGACGACCTGCGGCCGGAACGCGCGGATCGACCGGACCAGCCGGCCCGCCGCGACCTCCGGGTCCTCCAGCCCGAAGCAGCCCTCGGGCAGCGGCGGCAGCGGGTCGCCCTCGGGCAGCCCCGAGTCGACGAACCCGAGCCATTCCTGCTGGACGCCCAGGATCTCCCTGGCCTCGTCCATCTCCTTCTTGCGTACCTCGTGGATGTTCGCCTCGATGTAGGCGTCACCCTGGAGCTTGGGGTTGAGGATGGAGCCGCGCTCGCCTCCCGTGCAGGTCACGACCAGCACGTCCACCCCCTCGGACACGTACTTGGCCATGGTGGCCGCGCCCTTGCTCGACTCGTCGTCGGGGTGGGCGTGAACGGCCATCAGCCGCAGCTGCTCAGTCAAGACTCGATCCTCAGTGATGTGGCGCTTTGGTCGGCTTCTATAGTGACGGATATCGGGGGACGGAAATTCCGGCTGTCCCTGTCCGAGAGGAACGATCATGGCGGCGGTACGCGAGGAGCTTCCCGCAGGACGGTACGGCCGGTCCGCGGACGAGCTCGCGGACCGGCGGCTGCGCCGCCTGGGCGCGGTCCTCGGTGGCCTGCTGGTCGTCCTGCTCGGCTGGTACGGCTACCACTACGTGATCGACCGGAGTGTCTCCGGTGAGCTCATCAAGTTCAAGCGGATTTCCGCGACCGAGGTCGAGGCGCATCTGGAGGTCCGCAAGGACCGGGACGCGAGCGGCAGCTGCACCCTGCGCTCGCTCGCGGAGAGCGCCGCGGAGGTGGGCCGCAAGGACGTGCGCTT
Organism: Streptomyces sp. NPDC056987; assembly: GCF_042673865.1. Classification (NCBI taxonomy): domain Bacteria; kingdom Bacillati; phylum Actinomycetota; class Actinomycetes; order Kitasatosporales; family Streptomycetaceae; genus Streptomyces; species Streptomyces sp. NPDC056987. The sequence continues at coordinate 97,871 of NZ_JBHURV010000013.1, read as the reverse complement.
CGGGCCGGGTGAGACCCGGATCGACGAGGTGGTCACGATCCGTACGACGGAGAGTGCGACCAGTACCGAACTGGTGGGCTGCACGTCCGACTGAGCGGGTGCGCCGGCGGCTGCGAAGTGCCCCCTGGAGTGACCCGCCGGGTGGCGCGGTGGGTTCCGCGCTGACCTGCGCCGATGTATTTCTGACGGCAATTGTCCTCCCCCTTGCGCCACGAAATTGTTAGGCTCGTGGTTTCGCCCACCCGAGACGGCACATGCTTCTGGGTAGGGCGTTGCTTTGTATCCCCAGCACCTACGAGGAGCACCAGTGACCCAGACCAGCGAGAACGTCACCTGGCTCACCCAGGAGGCGTACAACCAGCTCAAGGCCGAGCTGGAGTACCTGTCTGGTCCCGCGCGCACGGAGATCTCCACGAAGATCGCTGCTGCCCGCGAGGAGGGCGACCTGCGGGAGAACGGCGGGTACCACGCGGCCAAGGAGGAGCAGGGCAAGCAGGAGCTGCGGGTCCGCCAGCTCACCCAGCTCCTGGAGAACGCGAAGGTCGGCGAGGCACCCACGGCCAGTGGTGTGGTCGCTCCCGGCATGGTCGTGACGATCGCCTTCGACGGCGACCCGGACGACACCCTGGACTTCCTGCTCGCCTCGCGCGAGTACGCCAGCTCCGAGATCGAGACGTACTCCCCGCAGTCCCCGCTGGGGAGCGGGGTGAACGGGAAGAAGATCGGCGAGAGCGCGGAGTACGAGCTCCCGAACGGCAACAAGGCCAAGGTGAAGATCCTTGAGGCCAAGCCGTACCAGGCCTGAGCCGACGCCCGCGCCCGCGTCCCCGCTTGCTCTCGTGCTCGCATCCGCGCTTGCGTGACCGGGCCGGGCCGCCCGACACCCGGTGGGGCGGCCCGGCCCGTTCCGTTTTCCACCCTCCCCGGCGTCAGGGTCAGGGTCAGGGTCAGGGTCAGGGTCAGGGTCAGCCGAGGATCGTGTACCCGGCCTCGCGCAGCGCCGCCGCGACCTCCGCGCAGTGCGCGGGCCCCTTCGTCTCCAGGTGCACCTCGACGTCCGCCTCCGTCAGCCCGAGGCGGGGATCCGTCCGTACATGGCTCACGTCCAGGACATTGGCGTCGGCCACCGACAGCACGCCGAGCATCGTGGCGAGCGCGCCGGGCCGGTCCGTGACCCGCAGCCGCAGGCTCAGATAGCGCCCCGCCGCCGCCATGCCGTGGCGCAGGATGCGCTGCATCAGCACCGGGTCCACGTTCCCGCCCGAGAGCACCGCGACGACCGGGCCGCGGAACGCCGCCGGGTCGCCGAGCAGCGCGGCCACCGGGCTGGCACCGGCCGGTTCGACGACGAGCTTCGCCCGCTCCAGGCAGAGCAGCAGGGCGCTGGAGAGCTCGTCCTCGGAGACCGTACGCACCTCGTCCACCAGTTCCTGGACGATCCGGAAGGGGATGTCGCCCGGCCGGCCCACCTTGATCCCGTCGGCCATCGTGGGGAGCGGGTCCACCGACACCGGCCGCCCCGCGCGCAGCGAGGGCGGGTACGCGGCCGCCCCGGCCGCCTGCACACCGATCAGCCGGACGTCGGGGCGCAGCGCCTTCACCGCGACGGCGATACCGGCCGCGAGACCGCCGCCGCCGATCCCCACGACGATGGTCCGCACCTCGGGGCACTGCTCCAGGATCTCCAGGCCGACCGTGCCCTGTCCGGCGATGATGTCCGGGTGGTCGAAGGGGTGGATGAAGACCGCGCCGGTGTCCCGCGCGTACTCCTGCGCGGCGGCCAGGGTCTCGTCGACGACCTGGCCGTGCAGCCGTACCTCCGCGCCGTAGTCGCGGGTGGCCGCCACCTTGGGCAGGGGCGCGCCGACCGGCATGAAGACCGTCGAGCGGACGCCGAGCAGTGTGGAGGCGAGGGCGACGCCCTGGGCGTGGTTCCCGGCGCTGGCGGCGACGACGCCCGCGGCGCGCTCCTCGGGGGAGAGCCCGGCGATCCGTACGTACGCGCCGCGCAGCTTGAAGGAGCCGGTGCGCTGGAGGTTCTCGCACTTGAACAGGACCGGTGCGCCGACCAGGCCGCTGAGGTGCCTGCTGCCTTCCATCGCGGTGGTCCGGGCGACGCCGGAGAGCATCTTCTGGGCCCCTCGGACGTCGTCGAGCATCAGGGTGTGGTGGGAGGGGCGCGACGTGCGGAAGCTCATACGGCAAGTCTCGCAGCTCACGCGCGGCGGGGCCGGGACCGTCCCCGGTCCGCCGGTGGCCGGCGGGCGCCCGCGCACGCCCCGCGCACTTCTCCTTCACCCGGTTTCCACAGGGCAGGTACGGTGCGGGGTCCGGCCGCGTACTCTTTCCCCCACCAACCGACCCCCGCACGAAAGAGCCCCCAGCCATGCCCCCCATTCAGGACATGACTTCCGCTGCGTCGGCTTCCCGGGAGCGGCCTGTCGAGCCATCGGACGACGCCGCCCTCCTCGATGCCCTCCAGCACCAGGTGGCCGTCTTCGCCCGGCGGGCCGAACAGACCCGGCTCGGCGGTGTCGGCCAGGTCCGCAACTCGATGGACCGCGCCGCGTATCTGCTCCTCAACCGGCTCGACCAGGAAGGCCCGATGGGCGTCAAGGCGCTGGCCGCCGGGATGGGTATCGACTCCTCGACGGTGACCCGGCAGGTCGCGCCGCTGGTCGACACCGGTCTGGTCAAGCGCACCTCGCACCCGGAGGACGGCCGCGCGGTGGTGCTCCAGCTCTCGGCGCGCGGGCTGGCCAGACTCGACGAGGTGCGTTCCTCGCGGCGCTCGCTGATGGCTCAGGTCACGGCGGACTGGACGGAGGACGAGCGGAACTCCTTCACCACGCTGCTCACCCGTCTCAACGGCGCGTTCTCGGCAAGGGCGGCGGGGCAGCCGTCCGGCGAGCAGCCCGGCGCGGAGACGGAAGTGGAAGCGGAGCCAGGCGCGGATACGGATACGGAGAGTGCTCCGAAGGCGGCGGACCCGGCGGAGGGCGGGCGTCCCGGCGCCTGATCCTGACGCACTCCGGGCCCCGGTGCCGACGCCCTCTTGACCTCGCGGCCAGGCTGGCCTGATATGAGGTCGTGCGAGAGCGGCGCGCGGCCACGGATCGCCGCCGCGCCCGGGAGTTCGAGGCCTTCGCGGCGGGCGCGGCCGGCCGCCTGCTGCACACGGCCGCGCTGCTGACCGCCGAACCGCCCACCGCGACCCCGCGCGCGCAGCGCCTGCTGGAGGCCGCGCTGGCCCGTACGTACGCGGAGTGGGACCAGCTGCGCGGCGAGGACCCGTACGACCGCACGCGCCGGGAGCTGGCGCTGCGCTTCGCCCAGGAGGCGTGGCGCGTCGGGTGGCCGGGCCGATGGACCGGCCGATGGGGCGAGGGGTGGACCGGGCGCCGGGCGGACGGGGAGGGCGGACTGCTGCGCGGGCTCGGCACGCAGGAGCGGCTGGTCCTCGTACTCCAGCTGTACGAGGGCCTCACCGAGGAGCAGACCGCGTCCCTGCTCGGCCTCCCCGAGGACCGGGCCCGCGCCCTCTGCGCCCGCGCGATGTCGGCGCTGCGGCGGACGGCCCCGCGCGGGGAGGCGGGGCCGTGAGCGGTACGAGCCGCAAGGAGGCGGAGATACGGCGGCTGCTCGACCTGCCGCGCCCGGCCGTCCCCGCCGGTCTCGTGGCGCGGGCGGCCCGGCGCGGCGAACGGATGCTGCGCAGGCGCCGGGCCGCGCGCCGGGTGGTGTGGGCGGTGCTGCTGGCGGCGGTGATCGTCTTCACCGTATGGGCGTGGGACGTGCACCCGTGGGCACCGCCGCCCGCGCGGACGACACCGCCGCTGGAAGGCTGGTGAGAGCCGGGGGAGCGACCGGGAACCGTGCGGGCGGTGGTCAGCCTCAGCCGAGGGCCTGCCGGAGATCGGCCAGCAGGTCGTCGCCCGACTCGATCCCCACGGACAGCCGGACCAGGTCGGCGGGCACCTCCAGCGGTGAGCCCGCCGCCGAGGCGTGTGTCATCCGGCCCGGGTGCTCGATCAGCGACTCGACGCCGCCCAGGGACTCGCCCAGCGTGAAGAGCTTCGCGCGGTCGCAGACCTCGACCGCCGCCTCCTCGCCGTCCGCGACCCGGAACGAGACCATCCCGCCGAACGCCTTCATCTGCTTGGCGGCGATCTCGTGGCCGGGGTGGTCGGGCAGCCCCGGGTAGAGGACCTGGGAGACGCGCGGGTGGGCGGCGAGCATCTCCGCGACGCGCGTGGCGTTCTCGCAGTGCCGGTCCATGCGGACGGCGAGCGTCTTGATGCCGCGCAGCACGAGCCAGGCGTCGAACGGCCCGGCGACGGCGCCCATCGCGTTCTGGTGGTACGCCAGCGCGTCGCCCAGCGCCTCGTCCTCGGTGATCAGCGCGCCGCCGACGACGTCCGAGTGCCCGCCCATGTACTTGGTCGTCGAGTGGACGACGACGTCCGCGCCGAGCGCGAGGGGCTGCTGGAGGTACGGGCTGGCGAAGGTGTTGTCGACGACGAGCCGCGCCCTGGACGTGGCCGCGATGCCCGCGAGGGCCGCGATGTCGGTGATGTTGAGGAGCGGGTTGGAGGGGGTCTCGACCCAGATCACCTTGGTGCGGGGGGTCAGTGCGGCCTGTACGGCCGCCGGGTCGGAGGTGTCCGCGACGGAGAAGTCCACGCCCCAGCGGGAGACGACCTTCGCGAAGAGCCGGAAGGTGCCGCCGTAGGCGTCATTGGGGATGACGACATGGTCGCCGGGGACCAGCAGCGTACGGAGCAGGCAGTCCTCGGCGGCGAGCCCGGACGCGAAGGCGAGCCCGCGCAGGCCGCCCTCCAGGGCCGTGAGGTTCTCCTCCAGGGCGGTGCGGGTGGGGTTGGCGCTGCGGCTGTACTCGTAACCGCCGCGCAGGCCGCCCACCCCGTCCTGCTTGTACGTGGACACCTGGTAGATCGGGGGTACGACCGCCCCGGTGAGGGGGTCGGCGGTGTTCCCCGAGTGGATGGCGAGGGTCTCGAAACGATGCTGGTCGCTGGAGTGCTCGTGGCTCATGGGCCCGAGGGTAGCGCCGTGGGACCGGCGCCCGTGGCCACGCGGGGCACGGGGCCTCCGCGCGTGACGCATGGTTATCCACAGGTGATTCCGTAACGGACGGCGTCCGGGACAATGGACGCATGGAGATTCTCTGGGTCCTGCTCGCGATGGGCCTGCTGGCCGCGGTCATCGCCCCGTACGTCAGGCGCCGTGGCGGTGGTATCCGCCAGGTCGCCCCCGGATCGCCGGACGCCGCCGACCCGGCCGCGTACGGGTTCGTCCGGCAGGAAGAGCTGGACATCCGGATGCCAGGACCCGACCAGGACCTGCTCGACGTGCTCAATGTCGTCCAGGGGACCCAGGACTGGCACGCGGCGTCGCAGCTCCTCGCCGGGACGGCCAAGGAGGGCGAGGTGCGCTGGCAGCGGGTGCAGGCGTTCGCGGGGGCGGCGTCGCTGGAGCTCCAGCAGCGGCCCGGGGTCGGGGGCGCGTGGCTGCGGGCGTGGCGGTCGGAGGCGCCGAAGGACGCGGGCGGGGCGGCGGTGCACGCGGAGTTCCTGGTGCAGCAGGCGTGGCGGTCGTCGGCGGCGGGGACGGACGACTTCCGGATCATCCTGGAGGAGGCGCGTACGGTCTGCGGCCAGGCGGCGCTGCTGGCGCCGGGCGACCCGGTTCCGTACATCGTGGAGCTGGCCGTGGCGCGCGGACTCGGCTACTCCCGTGAGGAGTTCGACCTGCTCTGGGCAAAGGTGATCGACCGGGCCCCGGCGCACATGGGCGCGCATCTGGCGGCGCTGCACTACGCGTGCGAGAAGTGGCACGGCTCGCGCGACGAGGCCGACGAGTTCGCGACGGCTGCCGCGGCCCGCGCCCCGCGGGGCTCGCTGCTGGCGGCGCTGCCGCTCTTCGCGGTGTACGAGCACCTCCCCGAGGTCAACCTGGTGCGCGGCTTCTACCAGAGCGCGGTGGTGACGAAGGCGGTGGAGGGCGCGCTCTTCGCGGTCCACGCGGCCCGCCCGGACGACCCGATGCTCGCGCACGTGCGGCACTTGCTGGTCTTCTTCCTCGTACGGTGCGAGCGCTGGTCGGAGGCGATGAACCAGCTCGTGCAGGTGGACGGCCACGTCGGCGCGCTCCCGTGGACGCACGAGGCGGACCCGGCGGCGCAATACACGGTCTACCGCGCGCTGGCGGTGGCGGGCTACGAGGCGAACGGGGGCAACCCGGCGACGCTCCCGCGCTGACGGATCCGGGACGTGCCCCGCCGGAGTGGGCGAGGGCGGGGCCCTGCTGCGGCAAGTGGGACACGTCCCCGCCGGGGCGAGTGAGGCGTACACCTGCCGCGGCGGTGTGCGCGGTCCGCCCGGGAATGCGGTCCGCCCGGAATGGATCAGCCGCCCCGCACGTTGAGTGAACAGGACCCCACAGCCGAGGAGAGCCGACCATGTTCCTGTCCCGCCGCACCCCCGAGCTGCCCACCGCCGAGCAGGCCCTGCGCGGCCGGCCGGAGCCCGCGTTCGCGGTGCCCGCGCGCCACACGGTCCTCGGCAACCCCCTGGAGGGCCCGTACCCCGAGGGCCTTGAGGTCGCGGACTTCGGCCTGGGGTGTTTCTGGGGCGCCGAGCGCAAGTTCTGGCAGACGGACGGCGTCTGGACGACCCTCGTCGGCTACCAGGGCGGCTTCACCCCGAACCCGACGTACGACGAGGTCTGCTCGGGCCTGACGGGGCACACCGAAGCGGTCCGTGTCGTCTTCGACCCGAAGACCGTCTCGTACGGCGAGCTGCTGAAGGTCTTCTGGGAGTCCCACAACCCGACCCAGGGCTTCCGCCAGGGCAATGATGTGGGCACGCAATACCGCTCGGCGATCTACACCCACTCCCCCGCCCAGGCGGAGGCGGCGGAGGCCTCCCGCGCCTCGTACCAGCAAGTCCTGACGGGCAGCGGCTACAAGACGATCACCACGGAGATCCTCCCGTCCGAGGGCCGCCCCTTCTACCCGGCGGAGGCGGACCACCAGCAGTACCTGGACAAGAACCCGGCGGGCTACTGCGGCCTGGGCGGCACGGGCGTCTCCTGCCCGATCGGGGTGGCGAAGGCCGAAGGCTGACGTCCTGCGAAGTGCCGCCGGGGGCTACTGCCCGCTCGGCTTCCACGCGACCTGGGCCTATCTCGCCGCGGCCTGGGCACCGGATGTTCGAGGAGCAAGATTGAGCACGGGATACCACTCCTCGTGGACGATTCCCGAGGAACATCGAGCTGACCCGGCGTACATCGAGGCCGGGGCCGCCATCGCTTTGGGGCAGGCCGTCTACGACCGCCGCACGGCCCTGGGCATCGATCAGGCCGCGCTCGCGGAACGGGCGGCGCTGTCGCTTGAGGACATCGAACGCATCGAGGGCGGAGGGACGGCTCCCACGCTGCGTCTGATGCGGACCCTGGCGGTAGCGCTGGACGCGAAGCTCGACGTATCCATCGACACGGAAGAGACGCGCCTCTCTTTCGTTCCGCACGCCGCTTGAGTCAACCGGCAACACCAGTTCAGCCACGGCACGGGCGTCCCGTGCCCCATCGGAGTGGCTCCGACCGGCGAGTGAGCCCGGCACGGAGCCCGTCGCCGTCACGACCCCACGCCACGTGGCCAACCCGTGTACATGACCCGCTCATTACGTGTGCGGTCCGGGGATACGGCTGACCGCTTTCCCAAGGCTGATTAAAATCGGCTCCTGAGTCCGGGGCACCGCGCGACGCGGTGCCCCGGACTCAGTTGGGTCCGCCGGATCCGCCGGTCCGCAACGGAGGGGGAGCGATGTCGTTCGAGGAAGAATGGGCTCAGCAGAAGCAGACGGTGGCCGAGCGCCAGTCGTCGGACATGCGGCTCAATCAACTCGACGCCGGCGGTTCCGCCTCGCCAGGGGCGGGCGCTCCCGACCTGGCCACGGCCCCCGCCGCGAAGAAGAAGGCGGCCAACACGATCGAGACCCGGCTCGAACCGGGGACCAAGCAGGCCGCGGACGCGGCCGACGAGCCCACGCGGGTCGCCGTGGCGGAGTTCAAGGGCTGGGACACCGGGTCCGGTCTGAAGAAGGCCCATGAGCACTGGGACACCCAGGTGAAGCGGCTGATGGGCCGGCTGAGCGGGGAGAAGGCCGCCCTGCGCAACACATCGAATCTCTTCGCAGGCCAGGACGTCACCATCGAGTCGGGGTTCGCTCCGCTGCGGTCAAAAGTAGACGGAATCTAACGGAATCCAGGGGGAGCGATGCCGAGCTACTACGAGGTCATGCACATAAAGCTCTCCGAGCTCACCGCGGCGGCGGACGGCTGGAAGAAGATGGCCGGCGAGTTCAAGAAGCTTGAGGATGTGTACGAGGACGAGGTCCAGAGCGTTGGCGCCGGGAACAGGTGGACGGGCGAGAGCGCGTCGGTGTCCGCGACGAACTTCACCATGACCCGGGCCCAGTTCGACGCCGCGCAGAAGGAAGCGCTCGGCATGGAGTCGCTGCTGCGTGACGCCCACGCGACGTTCACCGATCTCAAGGGAAAGGTGGAGTCGGCCGTCGCGGACGCGGTGAAGGCCGGGATGAAGGTCTCCGACCAGGGGATGGCGCGTTACGACTACAGCAAGGTCGATGCGGGCACCGCGCAGTCCGTGCGCCACGACCCGGATCTCCCCAACGTGGAGAACTCGTACACCAGCAACATCATGGACGCGGTGAAGGCGGTCACCGAGTTCGACCAGGACGTGAAGACAGCTCTGCTGAACGCGTCGGGCGCCGACGGCACCGCGCTCTTCGGCTTCAACGCCAAGCCCGTGGGCGACGTACAGGCCGTCGAGGCGCTCGGCCTCACGGACAAGATCAACGCGGGTGAGGCGTCGGAGAAGGAGATCCGGCAGTACCGCGACGTCATGAAGGAGAACTCCAAGGACAAGCACTTCAGCGAGGCGTACCTGAACGCCCTCGGGGCGGAGGGCACGGTACGGCTCGCCGACCAGATGAACCTGGCGGCCAACGAACACGGCGCCTCCGCGGGCGACAGGAAGCTCTACGAGTCCATCAACACCAGCCTGGCCACCACGGTGGCCTCCGGTACGAAGGACCCTGACAGCTACGCCTACAAGCCCTTCATGAAGGGGCTCAAAGAGGTGGGCGACGACAACATCGGCGGCGGCCTCGCACCGACGGCGGGGTATCAGGCGCTGGTCACGCTCATGACGAACGGTGAGGGATACGGGAAGCAGTTCCTCAACGATGTCGGCGACGGCATCATCAAGGTCGAGAAAGCGGAACCCAACGAGTGGACGCACGCCTACGACGTGAGCCGTCCGAACCTGGTGTCGGACCCGCTGGACGGCCTTCTGAAGATCATGAGCGAGGATCCGGACGCGGCAACGTACTTCCTCGACCCCGAGGCCGCAGGCAACAAGAACGACCACCTGGAGTATCTGCTCAAGGACCGTGAATGGCCGGAGGACTACATCGCGGTCCCGGGTGCCGTCAGGGAACTCGAAAACCCCGACAGGGCCGCGAGCCTGGGCGCCGCCATCGAAGCCGCCGCCACCGGCAACGAACCCGGCGCCAAGCCGGGCGAACCCGGCCCGCACACCGAGGGCCAGGCCCGGGTGATGCACAACGCGATCAGGTTCCTGGACGACGACAAGGGCGGCGCCGAGTTCCCCGAGGACCTGGAAAACCTCCGCCAGCCCATGGCCCGAGCGCTCACCGATTACGTCGCCGACACCCACATCATCCTCAACGGCCAGGAATCCGCCTACGGCGGCGTCGCCGGCGCCGACAACATCAACGGCTCCGGCGACAAGGCACACATAGCCGTCGGCCAGGCCAGCCTCGTACGCGTGATGCGGGGTATAGCGGACGACGCGCCCGCCTTCTCCCTCCTGTACGAGACGGAGCGGGCCTACGGCGCCGGCCTGCTCTCCGACGCTCCCGAATTCAAGCCGGCAACAGAGCATGATTCCAGCGCGGACTGGGACGATCGCGGGCATGAAATCGGCAAGGCCATGGGTGTACTCAACGGGATTGGCGCCAATGTCCACAAGGACAGCATGGACGACCGCATAGAGTGGGCCGAGGACACCGCCACCTATTCATCCATCGGCGCGAACGGCCTCATCGGCGAGATTCCGATACTGAGTACCGCAGGAGGCGCACTGATTGATTCATTTGCATATGACTGGACCAAGGACGTGACCGAAGCAGCCGAGGAAGAAGCGAAATCGAAGACCAGCGAAAACTATGCCACAGGAATGGACGGAACCAATGCATTGTTCGACAAATGGGGAGAAAAGAATGGAATTCAGGAGCATAAAGCATTTGATTCGGCAAAGAATCAAGCGGACGCGGGCTACAGCATCGGGCGAGGCGCGGCCGACACACACCTCAGAACACCGTAACGCACTAAAAGCATCCATCGCCGTCGCAGTCCTCGCCTTGGCCGCCACATCCTGCACAGACGAAAAAGCCGCACCGCCCCCTGATCACCCGTGCGGTACCGAGGAAGAGTCCGATGCGCGGGCACTGCTGCAACAGATCATGGGTACCGATAAATACAACACCACGATCCGCAACACCAACTCAAAACTGCTTGAGAAAATGACAGAAGAGTTGCAGAAAATGCAACCCACCGAGAGCGTCATGTCGTTTTCGACCTGCCTGTTCCGCCCGAAAGACTCCCGAGATGGGGGTGAGGCGTTCGGCATCGATTTCACGTGGACCGCGCGCGAGGGCTCAACCGAGAGGAGGTTGCCGTACAAGGTCAGCTATTACAACGTCAATGGAGCACTCGGCGAGGCGAACGATGTCACCACGCGCCTTCGCGTGCCGTGCGATCTGCCCGGAAAATTGCGCAATAAATCGAGCCAGGCTTCCCTTCTCGCAGAAGCGTCAAATACGCTCGACCGGGAAGGCGAATCCGACCAGAAAGCAAGGGATCAGCAATTCAATTTCCTCTACCTGATGACGCGAAAAGCCACTGAAGCCCTCGGCTGCGAGAACAACCCGCTGAAAGAGGACCCGGTGGCCAAGGCGTACGGCACCCCCGAAGACGCAGCCCGAGCCGAAAACTAGAAATCCGATTCGATTCGAACGGCCGCTCGCCGGGAGGGGAGCAGCAGCCCTGACCTTGCCCGCCCCGCCCGGTAGCCCACCCGGGCCGAATCAGCCGGCGGCGCCGCCGGGCTCCGTCACCTTGACGTAGCGGAGCCAGGACGCCGCCTCCGCGTGGCCGAAGGTCACCACAGCCGCCTCCGGGCGCTTGCTGTCGCGGAACGCGAAGCGGCCGTCGGGGAGGGTGGCGGTTTCGACGCAGTCGCCGCCTCCGCCGTTACTGCCGCCTGAGTAACTGCTCTTGCGCCAGGTCGCCTGTGCCGGCGGATCCGCCTTTGGCATCGCCTCTGCCCCTGTCTCACGCATACGAGTTCATCGCCTCGGCGATGACATCCGTCGATTCGGCGCACGAAAGCGCCAGTTCCGTGAGGATGCCGAACCTCAGTGTCCACCAGCGGACATGGTCGCGATCCTCGATGTAGAGCATACCCGCAGGGCCCTCCGTATAGCCGATGTCGGGGATGGGGTCCGGCAGGGAGAGAAGGGCGAACGGGCCTTCCAGGCCAGGGGTTCCACCGGCGCCGCGGGGCAGGACCTGGATGGTCACGTGCGGGCGTTCCGCGAGGGTGAGCAGCTTGCGCAACTGCGCCCGCATGATCTCCTCGGTGCCGACGACCCGTTCCAGGACGGTCTGGTCGACGATGAAGTGCATGCGCGGCGGAGACTCTCGTTCCAGAACGTGCTGGCGAATCATCCGGGCGGTGACCCGGCGTTCGAGTTCGTCCGGGCCGAGCGCCCCGGGCGACACCGCGTTCATCACCGCGCGGGAGTAATCGGGCGTCTGCAACAGGCCGTGGAGCAACTGCGGTTGGAAGTCGTGGAGGGCCACCAGGCCGCCCTCGATGCTGAGCAGCGGCTTCACCGCACCAGGCAGTTCGTCGCCGAAGCTGACCCACCAGCCCTGCTCGGACGAGGTCGCGGTCAACTGCATCAGGGCGAAGCGCAGTTCGGTGTCCGTCACGCCGTACGCGGCCAAGAGCTGTTCCACCTCGCGCGGCTTGACGCGGTGAACTCGCGTCTCGATACGGGAGAGCTTCGCGGCGGACCAGCGGCCCGCGCCCTCCCTGAGCTTGACGACCGCCTGGTCCTGCGTGAGTCCCGCCTGGTCGCGCAAGCCCTTCAGAGTGTCGGCGAGTTGCCAGCGGCGCACCACCGACGATCCACCGTACTGACTCAGTGTCATGACCGCTCCCCGCTTCTCCGTCCGCTCCGGACGCCCGACAGGTGACCCGTCCGGGGGAAAAATGGAAGGCCCAGTTTTCCTGCACCACCTGAACCATCATAGTGTCACGCAAGGAAGCGAGACAACCACGCTCCGTAGGAGGACATCATGTCGGTCGAAGCAGCAGAACCCACCCCTGCCACCCCCACCACCCCGCCCCTCACCCGCGCCGATTTCATCGCCCTGGCCGACGAGTTGGTCGCCGTCACCGCGCCCCGGCTCTTCGCCGTCGTCCAGACGTACGAGCCCGCGGGCACCGGCCCCGAGGACGCCGACGCGTGGGTCGCCGCGTGGGGGATGGCCTTCGAGGAGCATGCCGAGATCGTGAGCGCTTCCGGCGGCATCCGGATGCGTGTGCGCTCGCTGGACCGGGCCGTCGGGAGGTTCGGCCGGGGCGACGGCACCACTGCGCGGGTGGTGTGGGTGCCCGGGGCCGCCTGACCCCGGGGTGGACCGGGTGCGCCCCGGCGAGCCGGCAGTGCCTACAGTCGCGTGTCATGGACTGGATGGAGCGGGTGGGAAGTCTGCGGCAGTGGACGAGCAACGGGGTGCGCGCGCCGCACAAGCCGCTGCTGATGCTGTACGCGCTGGGGCGGTTCCGGCACGGACCGGAGCGGGCGTTGCGCTACTCCGACATCGAGCGCGACCTGAGCGGGCTGCTGCGCAACTACGGGCCCACGAACCCGACATCGCCCGCGTACCCGTTCCACCATCTCGTCAGCGACGGGGTGTGGGCCGTACGGACCGACACCGGTGACCCGAGCCCTGGCACAGGGGTGCGGGCGCTGCGCGACAGCGGGGCGGCGGGGCGGCTCGTGCCGGAGTTGCGGGACGCGCTGGACGCGGACCCGGAGCTGCTCGGGCGGCTCGTACACCTGCTGCTGGACACGCACTTCCCGCCGTCGCTCCACGCGGACATCGCCAACGATGTCGGTCTCGACCTGGAGTTGGACGCCGCCGTCGGATCGGCTGCCGCCCCCGCCCTACGGGAGGACCGGCGGCGCGGTGTCGAGCTGCGCAGACAGGTGCTCGTCGCGTACGAATACCGGTGCGCCTTCTGCGGCTTCGACGGTTCTCTCGGCGGGCTGCCGGTCGGGCTGGAAGCCGCGCACGTGCGGTGGTGGGCGTTCCAAGGGCCCGACGAGCTGTCCAACGCGCTGTGCCTGTGCTCGCTGCACCACAAGCTGTTCGACCGGGGAGTGCTGGGGCTGGACCCGGGCCGGCGGATCACCGTCTCCCGGGAGTTCGTCGGCCGTGGCCGCGCCGCGCGGAGCCATGTGCTCGACCTGAGCGGGCAGGAACTCGTGGGCCCGCAGAGCGGCAGCACCCGCGTCGCCACCGAACACGTCGACTGGCATACGGCGCAGGTGTTCCGGGGCGAGGCCCGGACGCCCGAGCCCGCCTGACCCCGAGGCCGTCAACTGCCGCTCTGCCGTTGGCTGATCTGCTGCCGGCAGAGAAACCCGGCGTCAGGGCGGTGGCCGGGCAAGGGTGGGGAGGAAGGCGCGGCGACCGGCGCCGCGTCATCTTGAGGAGGGCTCATGTCTCCACTCGTCACCGACCTGGATTTCCCGCTGCGACCGCCCCACGCCTCCGAGCAGGGCACCGCGGCGGCGACCACCCCGTTCGACGATCATCTCGCCGCGCGGCTGCTGACCCAGCGCATCGTCGTGCTCGGCACCGAGGTCACCGATGTCTCCGCGAACCGGGTCTGCGCGCAGTTGCTGCTGCTGTCCGCCGAGGATCCGCGCGGTGACATCGGGCTCTACATCAACAGCCCCGGCGGCTCCGTGACGGCCGGGCTGGCGATCTACGACACGATGCGGCTCATCCCGAACGACGTCGCCACGCTCGCCATCGGATTCGCCGCGAGCATGGGGCAGTTCCTGCTCACGGTGGGGGCGAAGGGGAAGCGTGCCGCGCTGCCGAACGCGCGGATCATGATGCACCAGCCGTCGGCGGGCATCGGCGGCACCACGGCCGACATCGCGATCCAGGCCGAGAACCTCGAATTCATGAAGGGGGCCATCGAGCGGATCACGGCGGAACACACCGGCCAGGACGTGGAGACGGTCTCCCGCGACGGCGACCGCGACCGGTGGTTCACCGCCGAGCAGGCCAGGGAGTACGGCATGGTCGACCGGGTCGTCTCGTCGCTCGCCGACGTACGGCCGGCCGCCGCGCAGCGACGGATGGGGCTCTGACATGGGCCAGTACACGATCCCGACCGTCGTCGAGCGCACCGCGCAGGGCGAGCGCGCGTACGACATCTACAGCCGGCTCCTCTCGGAGCGGATCATCTTCCTCGGCACCGAGATCGACGACGGCGTCGCCAACGTCGTCATCGCCCAACTGCTCCACCTGGAGTCCGCCAGTCCGGAGACCGAGATCTCGCTCTATCTCAACTCCCCCGGTGGATCGTTCACTTCACTCATGGCCATCTACGACACGATGACGTTCATCGGGTCCCCGATCTCGACCTTCTGCGTCGGCCAGGCGGCCTCGACCGCCGCCGTACTGCTGGCGGGCGGCGATCCCGGGCGGCGTCATGTGCTCGAACACGCGCGGGTGCTGCTGGGACAGCCGGCGAGCGGCGGTCACCAGGGGACGGTCTCGGACCTCAGCCTCCAGGCCAAGGAGATGGTACGGATCCGCTCCGAGGTCGAGGAGATCCTGTCCCGGCACACGCGTCACGACGTGGCGACCCTGCGCGCGGACATGGACCGGGACCGGGTCTTCACCCCGCACGAGGCGGTGGCGTACGGGCTCGCCGACGAAGTGCTGAGCAGGAGGAGGGTGCGCGTTCGCTGATCGCGGTCGGAGGAGGAGCTACCCGGTCTGCTCCGCGGAGGCGTCCGGTACGACCGCGAGGCTGAGGAGGTGACGGGTGCGGCCGTCGCGCGGGGCGTTGCCGGAGCGCGCGACGACCAGTGCCTCGATGTCGGTGATCAGCTCGGCGAACTCCTCAGTGGTGAGCCACACCGCGCCCTGCCGGTAGGCGACGCCGTCGGTGGCGGGGTCGGCGTCGTCGCGGGCGAGGTAGCGGTCGAAGTCCGCCAGCAGGGCTCCCGAGAACGCGGCGAAGGCCTGCCGGTGGTCCGTCGGCGTCATCACCCGGCGCGCCTCCTCGCCGACGACGGCGTTCTCACGGTGCACCCGGTAGCTGCGCTCCACGGCGCCGCGCACCCGCCGCTCGCCCACCACCTCCAGCACGCCTGCCCGGGTGAGCGTGGCGATGTGCCGGTACATCGTCGCGGGCGCGATGTCGGGCAGTTGGACACGCAACTGCGCCGTGGTCAGGTCGCCGGTGCCGAGCAGGGTCTGCAGGATGCGCATCCGGACCGGGTGAAGGAGCAGGTTCGCCGTTGACATGGCTTCATGGTCTCGCAGCGGGTGATGTTCCCGGCCGCCGTTACCGGTGGTAGACGCGGCTTTTGCTTCGCGTTGGTCAGGCCGCCAGGCGTACGTCACCCGGCCGCGACCAAGTCCCCTGCCTGCCCTGCCTGCTCCGCCCGGCCAGCGCCGTCACCGTACCGTCGCCGGTGGCCTTCGCGGGGCGGCGGTCCTGGCGGGTCCGTGCCCGGTCCAGGCGGACGAGTTCGCCGTGGGAGAGCGCGAGCAGATCGGCCAGCCCGAGTCCGAGGGCCCCGGCGGCAGCGGCCAGGACCTCGGAGGACGCCTCCTTGCGGCCACGCTCCAGCTCGGAGAGGTACGGCATGGAGATACGGGCCGCCTCGGCCACGTCCTTCAGCGTGCGCTCCTGCGCCAGCCGCTCGCGCCGCAGGACGTCCCCGACGAGATGCCGCCAGAGTGGCTCCCTCGGCTGCTCCTTGGGCTGCTGCCCGGACTGCTTGCCGGGCTGCTGCCCGGACTCATGGGCCGCCTCCGCCGTACGCGGGCGCAGGGGTACGACGCGGGCTCGGTTCGGCGCGTGGCTGGTCACTCCCCCAGCGTAGGTGTCCGGCGCCCGGCCGCCAGGGGGCCGGGTTCCGCCCCCGGCGAAATGGGCGTGGCGTGAGGGTCTCCGGGGCGCGGCATTCCGAGGTGCGCCCTCACCACGTCCCGTACGCGGAGCACGGCATCCGGTTCCAGTACGGCGAGGACGGGCAGGGCGTGATGCCAGGCCTCAGGTGTCAGGGCCTGGCGCAGGAGGGCGAGGGCGCCGGCGCGGTTTTCCGCGGTGTCTTCACGGGGTGCTACGAGACCGCACAGTTGGCGGATCGCGTGCCTGAAGTCGTGGGCCGGTCCTGACACTTGGAGGATCAGCACGTCGCCCCCCAGCCCGGCTACGTACGAGGCGAGCGACGCGTAGTCCGCGCCCGTCCGGACGCGGGCGCTGTCCAGCACTTCGACGGCCTTTCCGTCGTCGCCCCGGGCCATGTTGGCCAGGGCCACGGCGCCCCTCAGTCCCTCTACCGTCGGACCCGGCAGCTGCTCCCGGGCGCTCTCCGGATCGGACCTCGAATCCAGCAGCGCCCGCAGAACCCGAGCCTCCTCCGTGAAGCTGACGAGGCGGCGCACGGTGTCCGCGAGGAGGTCCGTGCGCCCCGTGCCGTCGTGGCCCGCGGCCACGAGCAGGCACGCGAATGTTGTGAAGACCCAGCCGTAGATCCGGGAATCGCGGGACAGCGCGCGCTGCCACAGGTCGGCCGTGAAGTCCACGACCCGGGTGGGTGCGCGCTCCCGCAGTGTGGCGGCTACGGCGATGAGCGCCAGGTTCCTGGCATCCGCGTCCTCGAAAACTCCCGCATGGACGCTGCCGGACCGCCCGTCCCGGATGGCCTCGGCCACGGCGCGAGCACGGTCGTCGGCACCGGCGTACCCCAGCGCCTGGGCAGCCACGATCATGGCGCGCGCGTGGTCCAGCCAGTCCTTGATACCCGCCGCTCCGTCCGCCGCCGCCTGTGCCAGCCGCAGCGCCTCATCGCGACCCGACGCGCCCGCCGCCCCGGCCGTCGAATGTTCCACCGACAGCGCCGCGAGCGCCCAGAAACGTACCGCGTCCGTACCGATCCACCCGGTCAGGGACTCGGCCTCGTCGAACCGGCCGACGGCCGCCAGCGTCCTCGCCAGAACGGCGACGGACTCGTCGCTGTCCCGGTCGTGCGTCTCACGGCCGAGCGCGGCCACCGTACGCTCCGCCTCCGCCACCAGCCGTGCCCCGTACTCCGCATCGTCGGCCGCGACGCACCCTGCCAGCGCCGAGAGCGTCTCGGCGGCCAGCCACGGGGGCCTGCACAGATCCGCGAGTACGGCCGCCTCCAGCTCAGCGGTACGGCCCGTCGCCGCGAACACCGCGGCCACCTTGGGCAGGGTCCAGGTCACGCCCAGCCCCGCACTGTCCCTCTTTCCGGCCTTCAGCGCGGCCCACGCCTCGGCGGCCCGCCCCTCACGGGCCCGGCCCAGCGCGATGGCCGTCCACACCCTCGGGGCATCCTTCAACAGCGTGGCAGCGGACTCAAGGAGTTCCTGTGCTTCGTCGACCGCGCCGGTGTCCGCCAACGCGACAACCACGTCATCGACAAGTTGGAAGGAACGTACGGACGGCTCCAGATCGCGCAGCTCCCCCCTCAGAGATCGTGCCGCCCGCCGTGCGAGCCGGACCGCCTCTTCCGGACGGGCGTCGTGCAGGGCACTGGCGGCGGCTGCCAGACCGCGGGTGTCGGCGTCCTCGGCGGCCCGTGTGATCCGGTCGTGAAGGTGGTCCTGACGGCGCGGATCGACAACCGCGTACCCCTTCGCCACAGCCGCCATCACCCGTATCTCCTCGGCGCCGGCCCTCCCGCGTACTGAATCCTCCGCCTCACACAGCAGTCCGGACGCGCGGTCGGGGTCCCGCCTGCTCTCGGCGATTGCCACCTCCACCAGCGGCAACGCCGCCAACGTCGGGGCCCCTCCCGCGTGAATGAACTCAGCCATACCGAGCGCCATGCTCGTCCGCCCCGTCGTAGCCACGGCCACCGCGGCAGCTGTCACGTCCGCTTTGAGTACGGCCGACCAATTCCTGTCATTCATCGCCAGCCACATCGCCACTTGCATCACCTCCGTCGCGGCGGCCTCCACCTGATCGTCCCCCCGCTCCGCGAGGACGCGCGCGACCCCCGCCAGCGCCCGTGCCCGGTCCACCGGCCGGAACACACTGCGCGCCATACCCAACGCGCGCCGCGTCTGCCCCAGCCGTGCCAGCGCCACCGGGATCCCCGGCGGCAGCGTCCGGTTGCGGCGGGCCAGCAGGGCGCCCGCTGCCGTGAGCGCGGCCAGGGAAGAGAGATCACCGGAGCTGCCGGGATCGTCGGAACCCGCCGCCAGTACCGCCTCCCGTACCGCCTCGATCTCCGCGAGGCCCGCCGCGTCGCTGCCCGTCGCGCCGCGCAGGCGGTCGCCGCGCCGGACGTCCGTGGCCAGGGCCGTCGCCCGGGTGAGGTCGCCGAGGGCGGTCACCATGCGCCCGTACGCCTGGAGGAGGTACGGCGGGGTGTCCTGCGGCCAGCCACGCTCCGCGTACCACCCGGCCCAGGTGTGCACGCGTTCGCGGTACGGTCCCGCCTCCGGGCCCAGTTGCTCCAGGGCCGTGACGAGCAGCGTGTCGTGGGCGAAGAGGTAGCCGCGGCTCTCGTTGTACGACCTGCCCGACGGACCGGCGCTGCCACCGCTCTGCCCCCGCATCCGCAGAATGCGGCCGAACGCGCTGCCCAGCCGCTCCCGGACCGCCATCCGGTGGGCGCCGGTGAGGTCGCACAGGTCCTGGAGGGTGAGGCTGCCGCGCGCCGCCGCCAGCAGTCCGACGAGTTCTCTGCCCAGATCGTCCCCGGACAGCGCCCGGGAGAGGTCGTACGTGGCCTCGTACCGGGTGTGCCGGGCGGCCTCCGCCGTACGCAGCGGGACGACCCGGCAGCTCCGGAGCGGATGGCCGCTCGGGACGTCGGGCGGGACGCCGGGGCCCGGTCTGCTGGTCACCAGCGCCCGGACGTTGGGCGGCAGCCGCTGGGGCAGGAGGGAGGCGATGCTCGGGCCCGCGCCGCCGCCGGGGACGAGGGACTGGTCCTCGTCCAGGCCGTCCACGACGAGCAGCAGTGTGCCGCCGTCCCGCGCGACCCGCTCCGCCGCCTCCTTCAGCAGCAGCTTCCGCTCCCCCTCGCGGGCGATCGCGGAGCGGTGGCCGGCGGGCTCGCGGCCCGCGATCGCGGCGAGCTGGTCGGTCACCGCCTCGGCGTACGCGGCGCTGTCGCTCTGGCCGGCGAAGCGCGCGGTGATGAAGAACCACACCGGCACCACCCCGCGCGGCGGATGCAGCGCGAACCAGGCCGCCAGGGCGGTCTTCCCCGCCCAGGGAGGTGCCTGGAGCCACCGGTAGGGCTCGGGACCGCCGCAGAATGCCGTCAGGTCCCGGAGTTCGCGGCCCCGGCCGAGGAACTCGGCGGGGGCGATGTCCTCCAGCTGGGCCCGGAACGCCTCCTCGATCAGATCCAGTCCGGACGCGGGCACCACATCGGGCAGGCCGGCGGGGGTGAGACTGCCGCAGCCCAGCGCCTCCTCCAGCCCCCGGAGCGCCTTCGGGGCCAGTTGCTCCGCCCAGCGGTCCACACGCCGCGCGGCGAGCCGGCCCGCGCCGTCGCCGGGATGGTGGTGCGCCACGACGCCCACGATCCGGCCGCCGCTGAACACGGGGGCGCCCGACATGCCTTCCCAGGGTGAATGCGCCTCGTCCGCAGGGGAGTCGGGCGGGGTGGTGGCCAGGTCCAGCGTGCCCTCACGGCGGTTGGAGAGCACGGCGCACGTCGCGTGGATGTGCTCGGAGTCGCGGTAGCGCGAACCGTCCTCGTCGGTACGGAGCTTGAAGCGCGGGAAGCCGATCGCGCTGCACGGCAGCACGGCGTCGGACTCGCCGACCCGGGCGAAGCCCACAGGCTCGGCCGGTGCGTCGGAAGGGACGGTGTCCGGTGCGGGTACGGCCAGGACCGCCACGTCGATGCCGGTGTCCGACCAGGCCACCGTGGCCACGACCGTACGTTCGCCAGGGCGGTCGGCGTCGAACCGTACGCGGATCTCCGTCCCGCCCCGCACGACATGCGCCGCGGTCAGCAGCCGGCCCGCCGCGACCAGGTAACCCGAGCCCCTGCGGACGCCGTTGGGGACGGTGACCATGATCTCGGCCGCGTGGTCGGCTCGGAGCCCACCGCCGGTCCCCGTGTCGCGCCCCGCCCATCCCACGGCGCTCTCAGCGCTCCCCGTCGGCCTCGTCGCCCGCGATCAGGACGGGGCGGTCGTTCGTTCCGTCGAGTGAGGCCAGTTTCGGCTGGAGGGTGAGGGTGATCCGCTGCGTCTGCGCGTGTGCGTACGAGCCGTCGGCGCCCGCCTCGACGACCCAGAAGCGGACCTTGCCGTGGGCGGACGCGTCGCGCTCCACCGCCACGGTCGCCTCGATCTCCACCGGGCCCAGCTCGAACCGGACCGCGTCGTCCCGGCCGTCCGCCATCGCGGTGTTCAGTTCCCGCCGCAGCTCGCGGATCAGCTCGGACAGTTCGACCACGTCGTCCCCCGACTCCGTTCACCTGCCGCGCCCGTGCGGCTGTCGTGCCGGAATGCTACAAGCCCTCGGCACACCCCGTTCTCACCCCGGTGTGACGGACCGCACACGGAAAGGGAATCCCCGGCGCCCTGTCCGCGCGTCTGGCCGGTGTGGGACCACGCAGGAAGACACCAGAGGCAACACCGGCACCGACACCAGCAATGTGGAGATGTGGGGAGGTTCGTCCATGACCCGTGCCGCGACCGCCGCGGAAGTGGCGCCCAGGGCCTATGCCTGGGAGATCAGAGCAGAGGCGTTGGAAGTACGTGCCGGTGGGCGGAAGACCGCCGTCGACGGGCTCGATCTGGAGCTGGGCACCGGCGTGCACGGGCTACTCGGGCCCAACGGAGCGGGCAAGACCACGCTCATCCGCGCGCTCGCCACCGTACTGCGCCCCGCCGCCGGCGCCCTCGAACTGCTCGGCGCGCCCGCCACCGACCCGGGCCGGCGGCGCGAGCTGCGGCGCCGGATCGGCTATCTGCCGCAACAGTTCGGGTACTACAAGCGCTTCACCGTCCGTGAGTTCGTCGAGTACATGGCATGGCTCAAGGAGGTTCCCGCCCGGGACATCCCCGGGGCCGTGCAGCGCGCCGTCGAACGCGTGGGCCTCGCCGACCGGGCCGACCACCGGATGAAGAGCCTGTCCGGCGGGATGGTGCGCCGCGTGGGCATCGCGCAGGCGATCGTCAACGATCCGGCGGTCCTGCTCCTCGACGAGCCGACCGTCGGGCTCGACCCGGCGCAGCGGCTGCGCTTCCGTGAACTGCTGGTCCGGATCGGCGAGGAGAGCTGTGTCGTCGTCTCGACCCACCTGGTGGAGGACGTCGCCGTGGCCTGTACGGACGTGGTGCTCATGGCGGACGGGCGGCTGGTCTTCCGCGGCACCCCGGACGAACTCGCGGGCGCGGGCGGCGCGGAGCACGCGGGCGACAGTCCGATCGAGCGCGGTTACACGGCGCTCCTGACCCGCCCGGGGCGGGGAACGGGCGGTGTGTGGTGACCGCCTCCTCCTCTCCCACCCCCTCCGCAGGGGCCGGTACGCGGTCCGGGCGGATTCTGCGGATCGAACTCCGGCGTTCCGGCGCCCTGTTGGCGGGTGTGCTGGCTCTCGTCTCGGCCCTCGCCTTCCTCCATCTCCTCACCGGCCCGTGGGTGAAGGGCGACGAGGAGTGGACCGCGGGTTACACCAACGCCGCCTGGTGGCAGCGGATGTCCCTGGTCTTCCTGTGGCCCCTGGCGGTGGTGGCCGGGGCGGTGCAGGGGCTGCGGGACCAGCGCTCCGGTACGCCGGAACTCCTCGCGGCCACACCGCGCCCGCCGTGGCACCGCGCCGCCGGTACGGCGACGGCCCTCGCGCTCACCCTGACCGCCGCTTACCTGCTGGTCTTCCTCTCCGGGGCGGTCCAGGTCCTCGCCAACAGCGGCTACGCGCACGTCGGCTGGCTGCCGATCCCGGTGGTCGGGGCGCTGGCGCTGGTCGCCGGTGGCTGGCTCGGCATGGGGATCGGCAGGGCCGTACCGTCCACGCTCACGCCGCCCGTGCTCGGTGTGGCGGCCCTGCTGCTCTCGGTCGTCCTCAGCGGTTACGTCCTGCTGGATCCGGCGCCGCAGCGGGTCATGCTGCTCGCGCCCGCGCTGCCGGGGCCGCGCAGCGGGTTCCTCACCGTCGCCTGGCAGGCGAGCGCGGGGCAGGCGCTGTGGCTGCTCGGTGTGGCGGCCACCGGTTTCCTGCTGCTGGCCGGGGCGGGGCGGCGGGCCCGCCGCGGTGCCCGGATCCGGGCCCGGCTGCTCGCGCTGGCGCCGATGGCGATGGGCGCGGCGGTCGCGCTGCCGCTGCTGCCGGCCGACGAGTACGACACGTACCGCACCGACGCGTCGGTGACGGAGCCGGTGTGCGAGGGCCGTGTCTGCGTCACCCGGCTGCACGAGTCGCGGCTGGCCGGGCTCCGCGCCCCGGGTGAGGAGGCGCTGCGGCGGCTGTCCCGGCTGCCGGGTGCGCCGTCGTCCGTACGGGAGACAGTCACGCCGTGGCCGCCCGGCGCTCCGGTACGGCGTGACGCGGCGGTCCTGCCCGTCGACTTCGAGGCGCGGTTCCTCGACGGGGCCACGCCGGAGGAGACCACGCGCGCCCTGCTGGCCGGTGCCGGGACCGCGCCCTGTCTCGACCTGTACGCGGACCGGAGCACCGAGGAGGAGCAGGCGGGGCAGGAGCAGGCGTACGACGAGACCGGGGCCGTACGGGAGTTGGCGGCGCGCACGGTCGCCGCGGCGTGGTTCACCGGGGAGTTGAAGCCGCTGCCCGGCCTCGCCTTCGCGCGTGCGGAGGCCGAAGCGCTGGCCCGGCCCGCCTGGCGGGAACTGCGCGCGCTGCCCGCCGGTGAACAGCGCGAGCGGATCGTGGCGCTGCGGAACGCGACGCTGTCCTGCGACGACGACGGCACGGTGCGCGAGGGTGAGCGTGACCTGTTGAAGGTACTGACGGACGGCACAGGTCGTACGGGCGGTGCGCGTGGTGGCGCCCGGTGAGCGGACCATGTCGGCCCGGCGCCGATGACGTTCACCCGGCGGCCACTCCCCCGTCGCGCGGATGCCACCGGCCGGGACGGGGAGGAATGAGTGGATGTGCGCGCCCCCCGCCCTGCCCCGCCCCACCGACCTGTGGAGACCGCATGCCCGGCACACCCGGACCCGGACCCGCCTCAGACCGTACGCCCGCGCCGCGTACCTCTCCCCGACGGAAGACACGGAAGCAGTCGCGCGGTACGGCGGCCGGGCTGACGGCCGCCGCGCTGGCACTGGGCAGCGCGGTCGCGGGCGGCGCCCCGGCGGCCGCCGCGTCCACCGCGACCGTCAACTCCCCCACCGCAGCCTCCAAGTGCGACATCAAGCACGGCGCCAGGCCCGCCGGCGCGGCGGCGAAGGCGAAGTGCGCGCGGACCGGCGATCTCCTCGACGTGACGCTGGACCAGCTCCGTCCCACGCAGCCCTCCGTCGGCTTCGACCAGATCTACTACAAGCTCGGCCGCTACAGCAGCACCAAGGACGAGCAGAACGGCGACTTCAACAAGCGCTTCGACGACTGGTGCGAGACCAACGGCCAGGAGGAGGCGGCGACGGTCCCGGCCGGCGCCACCCTCACCAAGCCGTCGAGCTTCACCTGCACCGTCGCGGTCGGCAAGGAGACGGACGAGACCCGCGCGGCGATGAAGACGGTCGTCGTCGGCCCCGGCGGCGCGCTGTACCTGACCGACGGGCACCACACCCTCACGTCGTTCCTGGAGACGGCCGACGGCGGCCCGAAGATGCACATCCGGCTGCGCGTCACCGCCAACCTGAGCGGTCTGAGCACCTCCGCGTTCTGGCGGACGATGGAGGACAAGAAGTGGGTGTGGCTGCGCGACGAGAACAACCGCCCGATCACCACGGCCCAGCTCCCGCAGCGGCTCGGTCTGGCCCGCTTCCATGACGACCGCTACCGCAGCCTCGTCTACTTCACGCGGGACATCGGCTACCAGGCGCCCGCCGACGCCGCCGAGTACCTGGAGTTCCTGTGGGGCACCTGGCTGCGCGACCGGGTCGACCTCGGCTCGTACGACCTGGCCTCGCCCGCGTCGTACCTCGCCGCGGTGCGCGACGCGTCCGAGACGATGTCGGGGACGCCGGGCGACACCGTGATCTCCGACGGCCGCACCGCCGACGAGCTGGGGCGGATGGCGGAGTGGAACGACGGAAAGAAGCCGACCGGCGGTGAGTTCGGGAAGCTGAGCGCGCCGATCACCGACGCGAAGCCCGGCAAGCTGGCGTACGCGCTGGACTACCGCGGCCACCTCCCGGCCAAGCCGAACAAGCCCGCCAAGCCGGGGCAGCCCGGGAAGCCCGGCCGCGACAAATAACTGGGGCGCGCCACGCGTCCCGGCTACCCTGGACGCCATGTTCAAGCACTACTTCTTCCTGTGATCCGGACCTGCCGCACAGCAGGTCCGACATCAGTCCCGCCCGGCACCGCTCACCGAGCCGTGCCGCCGCCGAGCGGCGCCGCGAGCGGCCGGGCATGACACACCAGGAAGAAGCATGCGCGAACGCGCCCAATTGGCGATCAAAGACATGTCCAAGGCGTACGGCGACCGGTCGGTTCTCGACCAGGTCTCGCTGACCGTACGCCCCGGCGAGAAGGCCGGCGTCATCGGCGAGAACGGCTCCGGCAAGTCGACGCTCCTGCGGCTGCTCGCCGGGGCCGAGCGGCCCGACAGCGGCGAGATCACCGTCGTGTTCCCCGGCGGCGTCGGCCATCTCGCCCAGACCCTCGATCTCGACCCGGCGCGCACCGTCCAGGACGCCGTCGACGCGGCCCTCGCCGGGCTCCGCGAGCTGGAGCGCCGGATCGCGGCGGCCGAGGCGTCCCTCGGGACGGCAGACGAAGCGCAACTGGCCGCGTACGGCGATCTGTTGACCGCGTACGAGGAACGGGACGGCTACCGGGCCGGTGCCCGGGTCGACGCGGCGCTCGGCGCCCTCGGCCTCGGGCACCTCACCCGGGACCGGCCGCTCGGCTCGCTCTCCGGCGGGGAGCGGTCCCGGCTGGCGCTGGCGTGCGTCCTGGCCTCGGCGCCCGAACTGCTGCTGCTCGACGAGCCCACCAACCATCTCGACCTCCAGGCCACCACCTGGCTGGAGGAACAGCTCCGGGCGCACCGGGGGACGGTCCTCGCCGTCACCCACGACCGGGCGTTCCTGGAGCGGATCGCGACGACGATCCTGGAGGTCGACCGGGACACCAGGACGGTGACCCGGTACGGCGACGGCTGGGCCGGCTACCGGACCGCGAAGGCCGCGGCGCGGCGCCGCCGGGAGCAGGACCATCTGGAGTGGCTGGCCGAGGTGGCCCGTACGGAGGAACTGGTCGAGGCGGCCGGCCGGCGGCTCTCGGGCACGGGCCGGGACCCGCGCGAGGGGTTCGGCAAGCACCGCCGCTCGCACGAGGCGAAGCTGTCCGGGCAGGTCAGGGCGGCGCGCGAGCGGCTGGGGCGGCTGCGCCGTGCCCCGGTGCCGGCACCGCCGGAGCCCCTGCGCTTCACGGCCACGCTGCGCGCCGTGCCGCCGGTGGAGGACACGTCTGCCGACGGCGCCACGGTCCCGGGCCCGGTGGCCGGACTGGACGACGTGGTCGTCGGTGACCGGCTCCGGGTGGCGGCCCTGAGCGTGAAGGCGGGCGACCGCCTCCTCGTCACCGGGCCCAACGGCGCGGGCAAGACGACCCTGCTCCGGCTGCTGGCGGGCGATCTGCGCCCGGACAGCGGTACGGTCACGGGCCCGCCCGGCGGCCCCGCCCGGATCGGCTACCTCCCGCAGGAGCTGCCCGCCGTACCGTCCCGGCGCCCGCTGCTGCACGCGTACGCGGCGGGCCGCCCGGGGCCGCCGGAGGAGCACGCGGACGAACTCCTCGCCCTCGGTCTCTTCCGGCGGGAGGACCTGGCGGTGCCGGTGGGCGCGCTCTCGGTCGGCCAGCGCCGCAGGCTGGAACTGGCCAGGCTGGCCGCCCGCCCCGCCGATCTGATCGTCCTGGACGAGCCGACGAACCACATCGCGCTCAGCCTGGTCGAGGAGTTGGAGAAGGCACTGCGGGGCTACCCGGGCGCGGTCGTGGTGGTCTCGCACGACCGGCGCTTCCGCCGCGCGTTCGAGGGCGCGCGGCTGGAACTGCGCGCCGGGCGGGTGGTACCGGAGGCGGACCGGGAACCGGAACTCCCGCCACGGTCCCGAGCCCGGGCCTCGCGGGGCCCCGACGTGGCGGCCGGGCCCCTGAGGGCCGACCTGGGGGCCGACCTGAGGCCCAGCCTCGCGGGAGCCGACCTGGGGGCCGGCCTCGCGGCGGCCGAGCCCCGTGGGACGAGACCCGTGGGGCAAGACCCGTGGGACGAGACCCGTGGGCCGGCCCCGCGGGACGAAACCCGTGGGACGAGACCCGCGGGGCAAGACCCGCGGGACGAAACCCGCGGGACGAAACCCGCGGGACGAAACCCGCGGGACGAAACCCGCGGGACGAAACCCGCGGGGCCGGCCCCCAGGTCGGCTCCCCCGCACGCGCCCCGCACGCGCCCCGTCACGCCGCCTGAAGTGCCAGCGTCGGGGACAGGAGCGAGGCGCGGACCGCCGGGTACAGGCCCGCCACCGTACCGATCAGGAGCGTCGCCGCGAAGCCGCCGCCCACCGCCCACAGCGGGACCACCCACGGCAGCCCGCCCGTGTACGCGTAGACGGCCGTCGCCGCGCCGCCCAGCGCCACGCCCGCCAGGCCGCCGAGGCCCGAGAGCATCAGCGACTCGGTGACGAACTGGATCCTGATCTGACCCCGCGTCGCGCCCAGCGACCGCCGCAGACCGATCTCGTGCCGCCGTTCCAGGACCGAGATGATCATGGTGTTGGCGACGCCGACCCCGCCCACCAGAAGGGCGATCCCGCCGAGCCCCAGCAGCAGCGAGGAGAACGCCCCCTCCGTCGCCGCCTTCGCCTTGAGCGCCGCCGACGGGTCACCGACCGAGACGTTCTGCGGGTTCTGCGGGTCGATCGTCGGTGCCAGCAGCTTCTGGACGGACCGTACGGACGCGTCCGTGGACCGCTCGTACACCGCCGTCGGATGCCCGTCGAAGCCCAGCAGCCGCTGCGCCCCCTCCCAGCCGACCAGCGCGGAGCGCTCGATGTCGGGTGCGAGCGGCAGCGGGTCGAGGATGCCGAGGACGGTGAAGTACCGGTCGTCGATCCACACCTGCTGCCCCGGCCGGTTGATGCCGAGCCGCTCGGCCGCCACGTCGCCGAGGACCACGGCCGGATAGCGGCCGTTGGCGTCGTTCAGCCATGTTCCCGCCGCCACGCCGCCCCGCAGGACCTTCAGCAGGTCCTCGGTCGCCGCTCTGACGCCGATCCCGCCGGTCTCCTCCTCGGGGATCTTCTCCGAGCGCCGTACCGTGACCGGGAGGTCGCCGGTCGCGCCGACCTCCTCGACCCCTTCGATACGGCCGACCATGCCGGGCGCGTCCTTGGGGAGTTTGACCTCCTCTCCGCTGAACAGGCTCTCGCCCGCCTCCGCCACCAGCAGGTTCGTGCCCAGCGCGTCGAGCTGGCGCAGCAGTTGGGCCTGGCTGGAGGCGGAGATCCCGACCACCGCGACCATGGTGGCGATCCCGATGGCGATGCCGAGCGCGGAGAGCACGATCCGGACGGGCCGGCTGCGCAGTCCCGCGGAGCCGACGTGGAGGACGTCCCGCGGACCGAGCCGCGCCGCCCTCAGCCGCGTACCTTTACCCGCCCTCAGCCGTGCACGTTTACCCGCCATCGGAGCGCGCCTCCCGCCGGACGTCCGACACCACCCGTCCGTCCCGGATCCTGACCTGGCGGGGCAGGAACTCCGCGATCTCCGTGTCGTGCGTGATCACCGCGATCGTGGCGCCCTCCGCGTGGAGGTCGCGCAGCAGCCCCATCACCGCCTCGCCGGACGCCGAGTCCAGCGCCCCGGTCGGCTCGTCGGCGAGCAGCAGGTCCGGGCTGCCGACGACGGCCCGGGCGATGGCGACGCGCTGCTTCTGTCCGCCGGAGAGCTCGTGCGGGCGGTGGCCCATCCGGTCGGCGAGCCCGACCCGTACGAGCGCCTCCGCGGCCAGCTCACGCCGCCGCGCCCGGGGCAGACCGGAGTAGAGGAGCCCTTCGGCCACGTTCTCCAACGCGCCCACGCCCGGCACCAGATGGAACGACTGGAAGACGAACCCGATGTGCCGGGAGCGCAGCGCGGACAGCCGGCGGTCGGTCAGTGAGGCCACGTCATGGCCCGCGATCTCGACCGTCCCGGCGCTGGGCCGGTCCAGCGTGCCCACGATGTGCAGCAGGGTGGACTTGCCGGAGCCGGACGGTCCGACGATCCCCAGCAACTCGCCTTCCCCGATGGTGAGATCGACCCCGTCGAGGGCGCGGACGCCGCCCGCGTACTCCTTGGTGACACCGCGGAGCCGTACGACGGTACCGGCGGTACGCGCGGTGCCGACGCCACCGTCGGAACCGGTCGCACTCGCGGTACCGGCCGCGCTCACGGCGTCGACCGTACTCGCGGTACTCATGCGGACGGCACCCCGACCTTCATGCCCTCGCGCACCCCGGCGCCGCTGACCTCGACCCGTCCCTGGCCGAAGATGCCCAGCTCGACCTTGATCTCACGCGCCGTGCCGTTCTCGACGGCCTGGACCCCGAAGCCCCCGCCCGGCAGCGCGAGCAGCGCGTTGACGGGGACGGACAGGACGTTCTTCCGGATCTCCCCGGTGAGGTTCACGGTGACGGGCGACTCGTCGAGGCCGGTCACCTTCTTCGGGTCGTCGAAGGAGACCGTGATGTCGATCTTGGGGGTGTTGTCCTGCGGGTCGTCCCCCGCCTTGGCGGTCTTCCCCACCGAGGACACCTTCCCGGCCGCTTCCTCACCGTCCGGGAACTGTACGGAGACCCGCGCACCCTCCTTGGCGAGCGCCACGTCGGCGACGGGGATCCGGAAGCGTACGACCCGTTCCGAGCCGGTGACCGTGAGGACCGGTCTGCCGGGCGCCACCTGGTCGCCCGGCGCCGCGCCCGCCTCCTTGACGCGCACCGCGCTGCCCGCGAAGGCGATCTGTTCCGGGCCGATCGTGCCGGTCTGTTCGAGGCCGAGGGACTTCTGCCAGCGTTCGACGGCGGCGGCCGTGTACGTGCTGTACTCGTCGTCGACGGTGAAGCCGGTGTAGCCGAGGGCCGCGAGGTTCTCCTCGAACTGGCGGACGTCCTTGCCCTTGTCCCCCGCCTTGAGGGTCCGGTACATCGGCTCGGCGCCGTACATGAGCCGCACGGCCGCGCCGTCGACCTCGTAGAGCCGCTCGCCCCGCTCGACGACCGAGCCGCCGCCCGCGGTCCAGGTGAGCGTTCCCGCCGGGCCCGCGTTGATCTTCCGCTCGCCGATGTGGCCGAGGGTGCCGTCCTGCTGCGTGGTGTTGCTCAGGTCGCCGCGGGTGACGGTGTCGGTCGCCCGGGGGAGCCGGGGATCGGCCTCGACCCGCTGTTCCTCCGAGCCGGTCCGGGCGGCGGTGACGGCGGCGCCGCCGCCCGCGACCACGACGATCACCGCGGCGGCGACGGCGAGCATGCGCCTCGTCACGGCCGCACGCTCGCACACGCCTTGTTGGCCTCGTCGAACTTCTTCTTCTCCGCTCCCTGCGGTATCGGCCGGGCCGCTGTCATCGAGCCGTCGAACTTCGGGTCGGGCATGTCGTAGCCGTTGTCCCGCATGCACTTCGCGAACTTGAGCGCCTTGTCCTTCTCGGCCTGCGTGAGCTCCTTCGGGCCGCCCGCGCCGCCCACGCCCGCGCACGCCTTGATCGCCTTCTCCGCCTGCTCCCGGGAGATGCCCTCCCCGCCGATCGCGATCCCCTCGCCGCCCTCGCCCGCCTTGGGCTCGCTCACCTTCAGACCCTGCTCACGCAGGCACTTGCGGTGCTCCAGGGCCTGGTCCGCCTTGTTGGCCTCCTCGCTCACCGCCGACTTCCCCGTGCCGTTGCCGCCCGCGTCCGCCTTCTCCCCGGAGCAGGCGGTGGTGAGGAGGGAGAAGGCGGCCACCGCGGTGGCCGCCATGATCCTGAGGTGTCGCTGTCGCTGTCGCGTTGTCATGGACCCGAGCCTGCGGCCGGGGTGCGTTTCGCTTCTCTCAGCGAATAGGTTTACGTCTGCGAAATCATCTCTTCGGATAGACAGGGCTCATGCGCGTACTGCTGGTGGAGGACGAGGCGTTTCTCGCCGAGATGATCGCCGAGGGGCTGCGCCGCGACGCGCTCGCCGTGGATGTCGCGGGCGACGGCGCGGAGGCGCTGCGGAAGTTGCAGTTCGGGGAGTACGACGTGCTCGTCCTCGACCGGGACCTGCCCGGGCTGCATGGGGACGAGGTGTGCCGCCGGGTGGTCGGGCAGCGGCTGATGACCCGGATCCTGATGCTGACGGCCGCCGGGAACGTACGGGACCGGGTCGAAGGTCTCGGCCTCGGCGCCGACGACTATCTGGCCAAGCCGTTCGCGTACGACGAACTCCTCGCCCGGGTCCTGGCCCTGGGCCGGCGCGCCCGGCCCGCCCTGCCGCCCGTGCTGGAACGGGCCGGGATCGTCCTGGACACCGCCCGCCGCCAGGCCAGCCGCGACGGCTGGCACCTCCAGTTGTCGCGCAAGGAGTTCGCCGTGCTGGAGGCGCTGCTGCGGGCCGAGGGGGCGGTGGTCAGCAGCGACGACCTGATCGAGCAGGTGTGGGAGGAACACACCAGTTACCGCACCAACGCGGTCCGGGTGACGCTGAGCAAGCTGCGCGCCAAGCTGGGGGAACCGACGGTGGTGGAGACGGTGCCCGGCGAGGGCTACCGGATCGCGTCATGAGCGGTACGAGCCGTGTGAAAGGTACGGGCCGCGTGCGGGGTACGGGCGGGCTCCGTGGCCTGCGGCCCAAGGTGGCCGGCGAACGGGGGCGGCTGACGGCCCTGTACGGCGGGCTCCTCCTCCTGGCGGGCGGGATGCTGACGGGACTGGTGTACCTGCTCGTACAGCAGGGGCTGTCCTCGACGGTCGACCTCGCCGTGACGAACGCGGTACCGGCCGGACAACTGGGGGAGCTGAGGTCGGCGGGACCCGCGGTCTCGGAGCGCACGGAGGTTCCCCTGCCCGTGAGCCGGGTGCCCCAGGACACCGGCCTCCCGCCGGACTGGGCGCCCGTGAGCCCCGCGCCGTCGGGCTCCGCCTCCGGGCGCGCCGCACCCTCCGAGCCCGGGAAGACCGGGCCGCTGCCGTCCGGGAAGGACGGTGCGACCAGGAGCGACGCGGTCCTGGTCGCCCGGACGGTGAGCGCGGCGGTGGAGAGCGCCACCCTGAACCGGCTGCTCGTGGTCTCGCTGACCGCTCTCGGCGGGTACGCGGTGGTGTCCGTCGTACTCGCCTGGTGGCTGGCGGGCCGGGTGCTCCGGCCGGTCTCCGTGATCACCGAGACGGCCCGCCGGCTCTCCGGGGAGAACCTCCATGAACGGATCGCCCTGGCAGGGCCGCCCGGTGAGCTGAAGCGGCTCGCGGACACCTTCGACGGGATGCTGGAACGCATGGAGCATCTGGTCTCGGCGCAGCAGCGGTTCGCCGCGAACGCCGCGCACGAACTGCGCACGCCGGTGGCCGTGCAGCGGGCCGCCGCCGAGATCGGGCTCGCGGGCACGCCGGACCAGGAGCGGGTGGCACGGATCCGCGCCAAGCTGATCGAGAACGCCCAGGACGGCGGCCGGATCATCGACGGGCTGCTGCTGCTGGCCTCGTCCGACCAGGGGCTGAGGGAACGCGAGCCGGTGGCCGTGCACGAGGTCGCGCGGACGGTGGCGGACCGGCGGGCGGACGAGGCGGCGGAGCGCGGGGTGCGCGTCGCGGTGCACGCGGAGCCGCTGACGGTCGCGGGCGACCCGGTGCTGCTGGACCGGCTCGTCGACAATCTGGTCGCCAACGCCGTACGCCACAACGTCCCCGGCGGCCGGATCGAGCTCCGTACGGGCCCGGGCACCGTCGAGGTCTCCAACACGGGCCCGGTGGTCCCCCGCGACACGCTCCCGCTGCTCTTCGAACCCTTCCGCCGGCTGGCGGCCCGTACCCACAGCCCGGGGGAGGGTGGGGCGGGTCTGGGCCTGTCGATCGTCGACTCGATCGCCCGCGCCCATGACGCGACGGCGACGGCCACCCCGAACGGGGAGGGCGGCGGTCTGACGGTCACGGTGTCGTTCCCTGCGCTCCTCTAGTCTGACCCGGTGCGGATGAGCGAAAGTACGGCGGCCGAGCGCGGGGAGAGAGCCACCGGACCGCGCGCCCCGGAGGCGGTACGGGAGCCGGATCGCGCGGCGCGGCCACCGCGCCGGCCGTGGTGGCGGGTGCCGCTGGTCGCGACGGGGGCCGTCGTGCCGCTGTACGCCGTGTGGGTCGTCGCCCTCGCGACCGGCGGGGGCGATCTCGCGGCGCAGTTCGCCTGGGCCGGGTTCATGGCCCGCCATCCGGGCTCCGCGTACAACCTCTCCTGGTACGGCGGTACGCACACCGCCAACTACAGCGTGCTGGCCCCTCCCCTGATGGCGGTCCTCGGCGTCCGGACGGCCTCGGTGCTGGCGGGGCTGGCCGGGAGCTGGGCGCTGGGCCTGCTGCTCGTGCGTACGGGGGTGCGGCGGGCGGTGTGGCCGGCGCTGCTCGGCTCGGTCGCGCTCTGGTGCAATGTCGCCTCCGGGCGGACGACGTTCGCGCTGGGGGCCGCGATCGGGCTGTTCGCCCTGCTCGCCACGCTCGGGCTCCGTACCTCCCTGCCCGGTACCTCCCTGCCCCGTAGCGGCCGGCTCCGTACCGCCAGGTTGGTGTCCGCGTGGCTGCTCGCCGCTTCCGCCACCCTGGCCAGCCCCGTCGCCGGGCTCTTCCTCGTCGTCGTGGGGGCGGCGTATCTGCTGGACCGGCAGTGGGTGAGCGGGGCCGGGCTGGTCGTGCCGCCGTTCCTGGTCGTCGCGGCGACCACGCTGCTCTTCCCCTTCGAGGGCGAGCAGCCGATGAGCCCCGGCAAGCTGTGGATGCCGCTGGTGACCTGCGCGGCGCTCTGCCTGGCGGCGCCGCGGAGCTGGCGCGTGGTGCGGTACGGGGCGTTCGTGTACGCGGCGGGGGTCGTGCTGACCTTCTCGGTCTCCTCGCCGATCGGCACGAACGTGGAGCGCCTGGTGGGCCTCGCCGGGCCGCCCGTCCTGCTGGCGGCGCTGCTGACCCGCGGGCCCGGCCCGCTCCGTACGCTCAGGGCGCCCGCGCGCCCGTCGCGCCCGTCAAGGGCCGTCGTGCTGCCGCTCGTCCTCCTGGTGACCGTCTGCGTCAACACCTACTGGTTGCTCAGCAAGACGGAGGACGACCTCGTCGTGTCCACGTCGGTGCCCGCCTGGGCGGCGCACACCGAGGGCGTGGTCGCCGCGCTGGACCGGCTGGGCGCCGACCGCACCCGCGTCGAGGTCGTCCCCGCCCGCAACCACCGCGAGGCCGATGTCCTCGCCCCGTACGTCAACATGGCGCGCGGCTGGAACCGGCAGCTGGATGTCGAGCGCGGGCGCCTCTTCTACGACGGCGGACGCGGCGCCCGTACGCTCGCCCCGGACGCGTACCGCGCCTGGCTGGACCGCTGGGCGGTCGGCCTGGTGGTGCTGCCGCACGGAAAGCCCGACAGCCCGGCCGCCGCCGAGGCCGCGGTGGTCGCGGACGGGCCGCAATGGCTGACCCCGGTCTGGCGGGACAGTCACTGGACGGTCTACCGCGTACGGGACGCGGTGCCGTTGGTGACGCGGCCGGCCGAGGTCGTACGGAGCGACGCGGCGTCGATGGTCGTCCGGATGGAGGCGGCGGGTTCGGTGACGGTACGGATCGCCTACTCGCCCTGGCTCAGGGCCCCCGGCGCCTGCGTGTCGCGCGCGGGCGACTGGATCCGGCTGACGGCCCCGGCGGCGGGCGAGTACCGGCTGGACTCGGCGTACCGGCTGCCCGGGGCGGGGGCGTCCGGCTGCCGGGACTGAGTGCCACGACCGCTACAGCTTGGTCCGGAACACCCCGGCCGGACGCTCACGGCGGTATCCGAGCGCCTCGTTGACGGCCAGCATCGGCCGGTTGTCGTCGGCGACGGTGGTGCTGATCTCCCGTATGCCGGGGCGGAGTTCGTGGAGCCGTTCCAGATGGTGGCGCTTGACGGCGCGGGCGAGGCCGCGGCCCCGGTGGGACGGGACGACCAGGGTGTCGTACTGGACCGCCCGGACGTCCGAGGGCGCGGCCAGCGCGACCTCCGTGTACGCGACGACCGCGTCGGCGTCGTTCGTGTCCAGGACCGCGGAGGTGAAGAGCGTTCCGCCGCGCTCCTCGACCAGCCGGGCAGCGGCCCGTATCCGGTCGGTGTCCCAGCAGGGGGTCCGCTCGTCGAGCTGGCCCCGCTGGAGGTCGCTCAGCGGCTCATGGGCGCGGGTGAAGGCCTCGGCCAGGCGGTCGGGGACGACGCCCTGCCAGTCGGTGAAGCGCAGCCCGTCGGGGAGCGCGGGGTGGGCGGGCAGCGGTATGCCCTCCAGGACCTGGCGGACCCGCTGGAGGTACCGGCCGAGCGGCAGGACGTTGGTGAAGCCGAGGCTGTCGACGAACGCCTCGCCCGCGCCGCCGAGTTCGAGGACGGTGGAGACGGAGGTCCTTCCGCCGGCGACGAGTTCGGCGCGGATGGCCGCCCAGAGCGCGGCGCCGATTCCGTGCCGCCGGGCGTCGGGGCGGACGATCAGGGTGTCGAGGAAGGCCGTGTGGCGGTTGTTCCGCTCGGTGAACAGGACCAGGGAGGCGACGCCCTCGTACGCCCCGTCGGGGGCCACCGCCGCGAGATGGAGGCTCCGCCCGCCCACCGGCGGCATGCGCAGCTTCCCCTCGGTCTCGACCCGGCTGCGCTCGGGCACCGACGCGGGCAGATCACGGGCGTGCGCCGCGGCGACGACTCCGTACCAGGATTCAGTCTCGGCATCCGAGGGCGGACTTCCCAGAGTGATCAGCATGGACCGAACCTACGCGTGCGAGAGGGGCGACGCCCCCGTGTTAGGAGGACATCCGGGCGGACGGGCGAGTCGAGGAGGGCACTTGCGCCCCGGGAGTCACAGGGATTCCCGGAGTCACAAGTGCCCCGTACGGCACTGTCGGCACTGCTGTACGGCACGGACCTGAGGCATGGGCGCACGGCATAGTCGCGCGCTTCAACCGCTGTTCTCTCAGACGGTTTTACTTCAGGAAGCGTCGCTTCGGAAGGCGTCGCCGGAGATGCGGCGGAAAGCGTCGCGTCAGGCGGCCGCGTTCTCGGTGACCGTGACCCGGCCCTTGCGGATCGTGGCGAGCCGTGGGGCGCGACGGGCGATCGAGCTGTCGTGCGTGACCATGACGAAGGTCAGGCCGTGCTCCTTCCAGAGGCCCTCCAGCAGCTCCATGATCTCGTCGCGCATCGACTCGTCGAGGTTCCCGGTGGGCTCGTCGGCGAGCAGCACCTTGGGCCGCTTCACGAGCGCGCGGGCGATGGCGACACGCTGCTGCTGACCTCCGGAGAGTTCGCCCGGCACATGCCCGAGGCGTTCCCCGAGCCCGACGGACTCCAGTGCCCGCGCCGCCTGTTCGCGCCGGGCGGCGCCCTTGAGGCCGAGGGGTACGAGGGCCGTCTCGACGTTCTCCTGCGCGGTGAGGGTGGGGATCAGGTTGAAGCTCTGGAAGACGAACCCGATGGACTCCGCCCGCACCTTGGTAAGTCGGGATTCGGACAGTCCGGCCAGATCCACCCCGTCGAATTCCACGCTTCCCTCGGTGGGCCGGTCGAGACCGCCGAGCATCTGGAGGAGCGTGGACTTGCCGCCGCCGGTGGGTCCCTGGATGACGAGCCGGCCGCCGTCCTCGATGGTCAGATCGACGCCGGCGAGCGCGTCGACGGTCTGCTTGCCGCGCGCGTAGCGCTTGGTGACGCCTCTGAGCTGGTACACGGTTCAACTCCTGCTGTACGGAAGGCGGAAGGTTGTACGGACTGCTGGGGGCGGCGACCGGGAGGGGCCGACTGCCGGCAGGCTCTCGGCGCCCCGTCACTCGACGCGGCGCAGCGCGTCCGCCGGGCGCAGCCGCGAGGCGCGCCAGCCGCCGAAGCCGCCCGCGATCAGGCCGCCCGCGACGGCGAGCGCCACGGCGACACCGATGGTGGAGACGGAGACGGGCGCGGTCAGGGCGATGTCGAGCGCCTTGGAGGCCGCCTGCCGGCCCGGTCCGCCGCCGGCTCCCATCGGTCCGCCGCCGAAGCCGCCTGCCATGCCGCCCGCGCCGCCCGTGGAGCCCGTGGAGCCAAGCTCCGCGGTGAGGGTGGGGCTGATCGCGGTGACCAGGTAGGCGCCGCCGAGGCCGAGCGCGATGCCGAGCACCCCGCCGAGCAACCCGTTGACCAGGGCCTCGCCGACGACCTGCCGGGTGACCCGGCCGCTCTTCCAGCCGAGCGCCTTCAGCGTGCCGAACTCCCGCACCCGGCGGCTGACGGCCGAGGAGGTGAGCAGTCCGGCGACCAGGAAGGCGGCGATCAGGACGGCGGCGGAGAGCCACTTGCCGACGGTGGTGGCGAGGTCGGAGGCGGTGGAGAGGGAGCCGGAGACGGTGTCCGCGAGATCGGCGGAGGTGGTGACCGTCGTGTCCGGGATGTTCTTCTGGATGGCGGACTTGACGGAGTCGATCTGCTGCGAGTCGGCGGCCTTGACGTAGACCGTGGTCACCTTGTCCTTGGCGTCGGCCAGGGTCTGGGCCTTCTTCAGCGGGATGTAGAGGTTGGCGGCGGAGTCCCCGCTGTCGGCGGTCGCGATGCCGATGATCGTGAACTTCACCGAGGAGATGGTGACGGTCTTGCCGACCGCGAGGCTCTTCTCCGTGGCGTACGCGCTGTCGGCGACGGCGACCGCCGCGTCCGTCTCGGTGCTCGTGAAGGTACGCCCCTTGGTGATCTTGGAGGAGGTGAGCGGACCGAGCGCGGGCGAGGTGACGTCCGTACCGTAGACGGAGTACGAGTCGACGTCGAACGCCGCGCCACCGCCCCGTACTTCGCCGCCGGAGCCACCCGAACCGCCGCCCATGCCGCCCCCGCCGCCGGGGCCGCCCGTGGCGCCGCCCTCCTGCGGGGTGAACTCGCCGGGCCGGAACTCCCCGTTCACCTTGAGGACGTTGAGGCTGAGCCCGCCCACGGCCGTGGCGACGCCGTTCTGTTCACCGACCTTCGTGACGGTCGAGGAGGCCAGGGTCTGGAAGCCCTGGACCATCACCCGGTCGCTGCTCTGCTCGGCGTCCTCGTCCGAGTCCGAGCTGCCCCGCGCGTCGAACTCGAAGCGGCGGCGATTGGTGTCCCCCTCGCCGGGCGGGGTGGCGGCCTTGGTGACCGTCATGTCCGTGCCGAGCCCGTACAACGATTGCAGGACCTTGTCCTGGGCCTGGCCCATGCCGGCGGAGACCGAGCTGACGACGATCACGAGTGCGATGCCCAGGGCGAGCCCCGAGGCGACGACGAGCGCCGCCTTTCTGCGACGGCGCAGCTCGCGCCGGAGGTAGGTGAAGAACATGGGCGTGAAGGTAGGCGCCCGGGGTGATGGCCGGATAAGTCCGGGGTGAGAGCGGGATGAGAACGCGGACGGGGGCGGCCCCCCGCGGGGGGCGCCCCCCCGCCGGGGACACATTATGGGGGGGGGGGGCGCGGGGGGTGTGAACAACGCAACAG